>CALKCU010000031.1 GCA_938083005.1 uncultured Sulfolobales archaeon
CGTGGGCGAACGGCCCGGCTTAGCGGAAGCGTCGTCAGCGAGAAGGCTCTGGAGCCGCCGGCGGGACTCGAACCCGCGACCACCGGCTTACGAGGCCGGCGCTCTGCCAGGCTGAGCTACGGCGGCTCCGCACGATTCCTCGCCGATGCTCCTAATAAGCTCCATAAACCCCGCACCCTCCTCGCGCTTCAGTGCCCATCCCGGATGGCGAATAAAATCCGGCCAGCACTGCTCAGTATTTTTTGGTGGCGGCAGTGGAGGGGGACGGCATAACGAGCGTCATTGAGAGGATATGGGGTGCTCCCGAGCTTCTGTCCGAGTACAGGGAGGTCGGACCAGGCTGTCCCCACGGGCTCTACGTCTACGATAGGGAGAGGGACGTCTGGGTCCTGTTCTCGACCAAGTCCGGCGACGTCTTCGCTCCCAAAGCTGACGGCTACTACGTCATATACTTCGATAACGCTCGCTGCCCTGCGTGCAGGAAGTACGACCTCCACTGGTTTCCCTACGTGAGGCAGAACTCGGCGAGGTTCCCGGACCACCACTTCATCATAGCTCTCTGCGAGTGGTTCGCCAGAGAATGCAAGTCCGCGACGGCTAGCAACACGTTCACCTACTACGCGGTCCACGCGTCGCCGACCACGGTGCTCCTCTACGTCAAAAACGGGAGAGAGGTCTACAGGGAGACCTACGACGGCTACCTGAAGAGCGACGAGCTGGAGAAGGTGGTAGGGGGGTTCAGGTCGAGGGCCGAGGCCTACGAGAAGGGCATGAAGGTGACCAAGCCCATACAAGAGGAGTCTGACGTTATTAAGCTGCTTAAGCAAATCCTGAAGGGTGCTAAGGAGGGTGTTTGATCCATACGAGGTCAGGAAGGACTTCCCGATACTAAACAGGACCATCAGAGGGAGGAGGCTGATATACCTGGACAACGCGGCCACGACCCAGAAGCCTAGGCAGGTCGTAGCGGCCATAGCTAAGTACTACCTGTGGCACAACGCGAACATCCACAGGGGGCTCCACACACTATCCCAGGAGGCTAGCCAGATGTACGAGGAGGCTCACGAGCACGTGGCTAGGTTCATCAATGCCAGGAGCTGGGATGAGGTAGTCTTTACGTATAACGTGACGGAGGCCCTCAACCTCGTGGCCTTCACCTGGGGCATGGAGAACGTCAAACCCGGGGATGAGATCGTCACCACCGTGGCGGAGCACCACTCCAACATGCTCCCGTGGAGGAAGCTGGCCAAGCTTAGGGGCGCAAGGGTGGTCTACGTCGACGTAACGGACAGCGGTGAGCTGCTCTACGAGGAGTTCGAGAGGGCGATAAGTAGGAGGACCAGGGTCGTCGCGGTCACGCTGATGAGCAACGTACTTGGGACGATCACTGCGGACGTGGTAAAGAGGGTGGCTAAGCTGGCCCACGAGTACGGAGCTATTGTTGTGGCCGACGGCGCCCAGTACGTGCCCCACGCACCAACCGACGTCCGCGACCTGGGGATAGACTTCCTGGGCTTCAGCGGGCACAAGATGCTCGGCCCCATGGGTATAGGGGTCCTGTGGGGCAGGAGGGAGATACTCGAGGAGCTGGAGCCGTTCAAGTCCGGTGGAGATACGATCAAGGACGTGACCCTGGAGAGCGTAGTGTGGCACGACCTCCCCTGGAGGTTTGAAGCCGGGACCCCGAATGTTGGAGGCGCGGTCGGGCTGAGGGCGGCAGTCGAGTACCTCACGAGGCTGGGCATGGACTCCGTCAGGGAGCACGAGAAGGACCTGGTCAAGTACACCTTCAAGAGGTTCAACGAAGAGCTCGGCGACGAGGTCGAAGTGTACGGACCCAAAGACCCCGAGCTCAGGGGAGGTGTCGTGGCGTTCAACGTCAAGGGGCTGAACCACCATACCGTGGGGATGGCGCTGGATATGTTCGGGATAGCTGTCAGGACTGGCATGCACTGTGCCCACCCGCTCCACTACAGACTGGGGCTCAAGGGCACGGTGAGAGCGAGCTACTACATCTACAATGTGAGGGAGGAGGTAGACGAGCTCGTGGAGAGCCTCAAGACTATAATTTCCCTGAAGGACAGGCTACAGGCAGGAGAGGTAGATGAGAGAGTATGCACGGGGACCTAGCACTCAGGAGGACCTCAAGTCGAGAGGAGAGGCGATAAAGGACCTAGTGGAGAAGCTACTGAGGCTGCTGGGCGAGGACCCTCGGAGGGAGGGGCTCAGGGAGACCCCGGACAGAGTCTCCCGCATGTGGATTGAGGAGCTGGCCGTCGGCTACTTCGTTGACCCCCTTTCGTACGTAAAGACGTTTGAGGTAGAGGAGTACGAGAGCCGCGAGGGCTTGATCGCGGTGACGAACGTGCCCACCAGGTCTACGTGCGAGCACCACCTCCTCCCCTTCTTCGGCTACACGCACGTGGTCTACGTACCGTCAGGCAGGGTCCTGGGCTTCAGCAAGTTCGCCAGAGTCGTGAAGGTCCTCTCGAGCAAGCTCCAGATACAGGAGAGGCTGACCGAGCAGATAGCGGACTTCTTGGACGAGGTGCTGAAGCCCAAGGGCCTCGTGGTAGTCCAGGAGATGCTGCACACGTGCGCTCTGATAAGGGGGGTCGAAGAGTCCATGACCATGACTACCGCGGCCCTTAGGGGGGTCTTCAGGGAGCAGAGAGAACTGGCGAGCTTAGCTCTCCAGGTAATAAACTCGAGCAAGCTACCTGTCCCCAAGTTCGAAGGGTTCTAGGAGCCCGGCTCGAACTCGTAGCCTGTTCCGGGAGCGCCCCAGTCTCGGCTTCTCTCAGCTCGCAAGCGCCGCGCTTGACTTCCAAGGCTGTGCGAAAGCTTTTTAGACGCCGCCCCTTCACGGTACTAGGGACGACATTGCGTGAGGGTATAGAGCGCTTCTTCTCCCCGAAAGCGGTAGCGGTAGTGGGGGCTTCGAGGAGGCCGGGTAAGGTGGGCTACGAGCTGCTCAAAAACCTGAAAGAGTCCTTCCGGGGGACCCTCTACGCAGTGAATCCCGAGGCTAAGGAGATACTCGGAGTACCGTGCTACCCGAGCCTGCTCGACGTTCCGGGAGAGATCGACGTGGTGGTAGTGGTAGTGCCAGCCGAGAGAGTCCCGGAGGTCGCCGAGGATGCCGGTAGGAAGGGAGCCAAGGGTCTAATAGTCATCTCGGGCGGGTTCAAGGAGGTAGGCCCGGAGGGCGCTGAGAGGGAGAAGAGGCTCGTCGAGGTGGTCAGGAAGCACGGGATGAGGCTCATAGGCCCCAACTGCGTGGGAGTCTACGTCCCGAAGACCGGCATGAACACTCTCTTCCTCTCGAAAGAGAGGCAGGGCTACCCTCCGCACGGGTTCATAGCCTTCGCGTCCCAGTCCGGAGCCTTCGGCTCTGCTGTGCTGGACTGGGCGGCGATGAAGGGGATAGGAATAAGCAAGTTCGTAAGCTACGGCAACAAGGCTGACGTGGACGAGAGGGACGTCCTCCTCTACCTCAAAGACGATGAGGATACGCGAGTGATTACCCTCTACGTAGAGGGGGTGGAGAACGGGGTCGAGTTCTTCGAGGTCCTCAGGGAGGTCACCAAGTACAAGCCAGTCGTCGTACTCAAGTCGGGCAGGACCGAGGCCGGGGCTAGAGCGGCTTCGTCTCACACCGGGTCTCTGGCAGGCTCCGACGCTATCTACGACGCGGTGTTCAAGCAGGCCGGGGCTATCAGAGCCTTCAGCATGGAGGAGCTCTTCGACCTAGCCGCGGGGCTGGCTCTCCAGCCTCCAGCAGCGGGAGATAGGGTCGCCGTTCTGACCGTCGGTGGGGGCTCAGGTGTTATGGCCGCGGACGCTCTGTCCGAGCTGGGCCTGAAAGTCCCGAGGCTCTCTAACGGCACGATTGAGAGGTTGAGGAGGGTCCTGCTCCCGTTCGCGTCTCCCTACAACCCGGTCGACGTGACAGGCTCCGCAGTCGACGAGCACCTAGTCGAGGCGATAGAGATGATACTCGCAAGCGGTGAAGTCGACGCGGTAATGTGGCTACCCTACTACATGGTCCCGGGCGTAACCCCGGATCTCAATAGGAAGTTCGTGGAGAGAGTCAGGAGAGTATTTAGGGAAACGGGCCGCGCGATCCCCATAGTCGGGGTCGCTACTGGAGGATCTTACACGGCGGTCTACGCTAAGGAAGCGGAGTCCATGGGCATACCCATGTACGTATCCCCGGAGAGGGCCGCCAAGGTTATCAAGGCGCTCGTAGATTACGGCAGGTGGTTGAAGAGGGTCGGGTACTTCGAGTACCACATCGAGAGGTTCCGCCGCTGGTTTTTGGCTTAGTCGGCGACGCTCCGGGGGCATCGAGGCTCGCAGAGCTCAGGGCCGCCTCCCCGGTGGCGTTCCTGAGGTAGGCTCCGCCCGCCCTAAGCCTGGGAAGCGGCGAGGGCGGCGCTGCGAGTTCCCGGGCGCGGTCTCGGCGGGGGCTCCGCTCAGCTGAGCTCGAGAGCCGCTACGAGTCCCGCTTGGATCGTGCCGTCCCAGCGTATGCGGAAGCCTCTGGAAACGGGATAAGTGAGTAGCCGGGCGTCCGTGGACGAAGGGACCGCGTCAGCTGAGGTAGCCGCTCCGGACCGGCGCACTCCCCCACGCTGCTGGGTCCTTCCCCCGCGCCGTCGAGGGCGTTCAGGGAAAGTGGGCGGAACCCCCGCGCTCGTTCGGGTCCTCGCTCCGCCCAACGTTCCGCGCTTCGCAGTGCCGAGGTCGAGCGCTATCAGCTAGTATCGCACTAGCGAGAACCGTCCTCCGGGCTCCAGCTCCACCGACCGGCCGGCAGGATCCAGACTACGTCAGACTCGTCTAGGTTGAGCACCGAGCCGCCGCAGGCTCTAGTCGCGAGAGTTCCTCTAATCTGTAAGAGTGTTCCGACGGGCAGCTCCGCGAACCTCAGCCTGTGCGTGAGCAGGTACACTCTCTGGCCGGTCGAGACCGAGGACCTGACGACATCGGCCTCCAGGATGGAGGGGGTCCTATAGTCGCTCTCGACTACTCTGACAACGAGCTCCGCGCTCCTCAGGTCTGCGTAGGGGCCGAGGAGCTCGCGGATCCTCTCGCAGTTCACCACTCTTATGGTCACCCTCCTCCCCCGATACTTGCCCTGGAGATGCCTCTTAGCGATGAGCTCCGCGTGTCTCTCCGGGTCCAGAGACTCCGAGACGCTCACGACCTCGAGGAGCGCCTCATTCGGGTCCAGGTGCTCCAGCACTCCCGAGGAGTAGAGGGAGGAGATCCTACCGTACGCGTCCGGACGGTCTAGGCAGTGCACGTCGATGTCCGAGCCGATCTCGCTATACCCCCCCAGGTGGGAGCCGGCGATCCCGCACTCCAGTCCGAGAGCCTCGAAAGCTCGGAGCAGCTCCTCGAGGGCAGGGTCGCCAGGCCTTCGCCCCTCGCTAAGCCACCCGCGCACCTCGAGCACGTCCTCCAGCGGAACGACTGGAACCTCCCGGCCTATCTCGGGGACCCTCCTCGCGTAGTGGAGGTAATACCTCTTGACGACCTCTACGGCATCGGCTAATCTCTTGAGCTTCTTGCCGTCCACCACCCTGGGCACGGCGACGAAGCCTCCCGGGGGGTGCGCGCAGCCCTTCACGACCCAGAGGCTCCCGTCCACGAGCCTCGCTACGTCGCCCTCGACCGGTTGGAGAACCGCGGGGCCGCTCTTCCCATAGAGCCTGCGGCTCTCAGGCAAGGATAACCCGCTCACCCGCATCACTTCGGCTCTTCCTCATCACCGATGTGTGATATCGTTAAGGGAGGTAAAAAACAAGGGAGGTAAAAACTTCGGAAGCCGAGAACGTTTTAGGTTACGGACTCGACGAACTCCTTAATCCTCTCGACACCCTCTTCGATGAGCTTGACGTCGACCGCGAAGCTGAGCCTTATGAAGTCCCTGCCAGCCTTGTCCGGGAACGCCGTCCCGGGTAGGGTAACCACGTACTTGGTAGTGAGCAGCTTCTCGACGAACTCCTCAACCGTCAGCCCAGCAGCTTCGAGCGCTCCCCTGATCCTCGGGAATATGTAGAACGCGCCGGTGCTCGGCCAGACCTCGAAGCCCCTTATCTCGCTCAGCTTCCTGGCTATGACGTCTCTACGGTGCTGGAAGAGCCTGATCATCTCCTTAACGGGCTCCCACGGTCCTCTCAGAGCAGCTATAGCCGCTCTCTGGGCGAACGATACCGTGCAGGACCATACGTTCACCGCCAGCCTGGTGAGCTTCGTTGCCACCTCCTCTCTGACGACCAGGTAGCCCAGCCTCCACCCGGTCATAGAGAACGTCTTGGAGAAGCCGTTGACGTAGAGCAGGTGGTCCCTCCATTCGCTGAAGGTCAGGAACGACCTGAAGGGCTGCTCGTCGTAGATGAAGTTATCGTATATCTCGTCCACCAGGAGCATCAGGTTATGCTCCCTCGCTATCTCGAATATCCTCTCAACCTGGATCGGCGTGAAGAGAGCGCCCGTAGGGTTGTGCGGGTTGTTGACCACGATCATCTTGGTTCTGGGAGTTATCGCGGCCTCTATCGCCTCGACGTCCAGAGCGAAGCCCCCGGTGGGGCCCAGCCACTTCAGTGGGACGAAGACGGGTCTGACCCCGAGGAACCTGGCTACCTCGGGGTACGCCGGGTACGAGGGCTCCGGGACTATCACCTCGTCGCCGGGGTTGAGGTAGGCCGCTAGCGCGAGGAATATGGAGCCCTTGGCGCCCGGCGTCACTATGACCTCGGAGGGCTTCACGTCGGACCCGTACCTCCCGTTCAGGTACTCGACTACGGCCTCCCTGAGCTCCCTGATACCGGGGGTCTCGGTGTACCCGGTGAACTTGGCGTCGAGGGCTCTCTTGGCCTCGTCGATGATGTGCTGGAAGGTCGGGATGTCCGGCTGCCCGACCCCGAAGCTTATCACCCTGTGACCTGCCCTCTCGAGCTCGCGAGCCTTGGCTATGTAGACGAACGCCACCTCGCCCAGGAGCTCAGCAATTATGGGCTTCATGTTGAGGGTTGGAGCCTTCATCGTATGCCCCGCTGGTAGTCCGCGGGCTTTTAAAAAGCTTGAGAAAGCCTGGGCTTAAGCTTATTTGGGGATCCGCGAAGGATCTGGGGACCCATGAAGCCCAAGGTCTTCGTAACCAGGGAGCTGTTCGACGACGTCATAGCCAAGATATCGGAGTACTACGATGTGGAGGTCTGGGACAGGTACCACCACCCTCCCTACGAAGTGCTCCTGAGCAAGGCCAGGGAGGCCGACGCCCTGGTCTCGCTTCTGACGGACAGGGTGGACTGCGACCTCCTCCGGAGCTCCCCCAGGCTCAGGATAGTGGCTCAGTACGCGGTGGGCTTCGACAACGTAGACGTGGAGTGCGCGACCAGGCTGGGGATATACGTGACCAACACGCCCGGAGTCCTGACCGAGGCGACGGCCGAGCTGACCTGGGCCCTCATACTAGCGGTCGCCAGGAGGATCGTAGAGTCCGACGTGTTCGTGAGGTGGGGCGAGTGGCACAGGACCAAGACGGCGTGGCACCCGAAGATGATGCTCGGCGCCGAGCTCAAGGGCAAGGTGCTCGGGATAGTAGGGCTCGGGAGGATAGGCAGGCGGGTAGCCGAGATCGGAATCCTGGGCTTCGGGATGAAGGCCGTATACTACGACGTGGTCAGAAACTACGATGTCGAGAGGGAGCTCGGGATTAGGTTCGCGGATCTGCACGAGCTCCTCAAGGAGGCCGACGTCGTGTCCATACACGTGCCGCTCACCAAGGAGACCTACCACATGATAAACGAGGAGAGGCTGAGACTTATGAAGAGGACCGCGATACTGATAAACACGGCCCGCGGCGCGGTCGTGGACACGGACGCCCTCGTGAAGGCCCTCAGGGAGGGGTGGATAGCTGGGGCCGGGATAGACGTCTTCGAGGAAGAGCCCCTAAACCCCAACCACCAGCTGACGGCCCTGAAGAACGTAGTTCTAGTTCCCCACATAGGTAGCGCGACCTACGAAGCGAGGCACTCCATGGCCGAGGCGGTTGCCGAGAACCTAATAGCCTTCTATGAGGGGAGGGTCCCGCCCAACCTCGTCAACAGAGACGTAACCGCGGTGCGAGCACCCGGGTTTAAGTGAGGAACCTTACGGCTAGCTCCCTTAGGCTTTTTCCCTCCAGGGTCCACGCCCTCACCGAGCAGTTAGCCTCGTCGACTATAACCCACGGAATGGGCCACAAGACCATCCCCTCGAGATCGAGCGGGCTGGGCGTCGCCCCGGCTCCGTGAGTGTGCACTAGCGCGACAACCTCGTACCCCAGCAGCTCCGAGAGCTTGTAGCCCTCTATCACGGCTGCCGGATCCAGGTAGAACCTGTTTCTCTCCTCCGACAGGTTCTCGCCTACGACAACGTCCTCGACCACTACCGACCTCTCCCCCCTGAACCCTATACCGAGGCCCGTCAGCTCCTTCCCATAGTCCTTAGACAGCTCGCAGATCAGCTCCGCGAGGTGCTTGGGAATGACCAGCTCTTCGACGATCCTACGTCACCCTAGATAGGGCCCTCCTGACGTCAAGAGGCAAGTCCTCATACTCCACCACGATGTCCTTCACGTCCCTGAAGGACTGGTGCTCTAGAAGGTCCCAGTCCTCCTCCTTGTCCTTCAGCTTATACCTACCTCTGAGTAGACTATGAAGCACTACGAACCTGCCCAGGGGCGAGGTCACCACCTCGCACACTCCCTCTGCGCCTCCCTTCCTGAACCTGTAAATGGCCTCTCTAGTGACTCTGATCATCCCTACCCCCTCTTACGCTGGTGCCCAGGTTAAAAGTATGGAAGCGTAAGCTTAGTTGGCGGAGCCGATGATGTGTACCCGGCAAGTAGGTATCGATGCCTTGTCAGTGTTACTCTGAGGCCCCTCCGGAGCGCTCCCCGGACTCCCGACAGATTCTCGTTATGAGGGCCGAGACCTCCTCGTACAGCCTCTCCGGGTCCACCGAGCACTCCACCCCCTTAGCTATGTACGATACGGACCTCAGCTCCCCGAGGACGTTAGCGCCCTCGATGATCACTCTCCCTCCGGAGGGCAGGGGCATCTCCTCCGAGTAGCACAGCCTGTCGCCACCGATGGAGAGGCTCTTCTCGCAACCGAAGCAGTAGGGCAGACCGGGGAGGTCCCCAACAGCGTGAGGCTCCTCGGAGCAGACCACGACTACCTTGAGGAAGTCCCGCACTACATGCTCCCTAAAAAACATGGAAGGAGCCCGCACCTCAGTTCTAGGGCCTCTCCTCGGAGCCCCTGCCGAGCCCTATCGAGCGTACTAGGGTCGTCAAGCCGGTCACAAGCTCCATCGGCAGCACTATCTTCGTCGCCGGGCTCTCGGCCACCTTGGTTATCGTCTCCAGGTACTGGAGGAACAGAGTGTTGGAGCCCACTCTCGATGCTGCCTCGTTGACGAGCTCCAGCGACCTGGCTACGCCCTCGGCTCTCAGTATCGCCGCCTGCTTGTCGCCCTCCGCTCTCTTTATCTGAGACTCCCGGTAGCCCTCCGCCTCGAGTATCGCCGCCTGCTTCTTGCCGTCGGCCTCCAGGATCATGGCCCTCCTGTTCCTCTCGGCTGCCATCTGCTTTATCATGGCCTCCTGAACGTCCCGAGGTGGTTTTATCTCCTTGATCTCGACCGACGTGACCTTTATGCCCCACCTGTCCGTGACCTCGTCCAGCTTGGCCCTCAGGACGCTGTTTATGTACTCCCTCTTGGCTAGCACGTCATCCAGCAGCAGGTCCCCCACCACCGCCCTGAGCGTGGTCATCGATATGCCTGTCGAAGCAATGACGTAGTTGCTGACCGAGGTCACCGCGAGCGCTGGGTCGAAGACCTTGAGGTAGACCAGCAGGTCTATGTCCACCGGCGCGTTGTCCTTAGTTATACAGGTCTGGGGCGGGATGTCTAGGACGAACTCCCTCAGGTCCACCTTAACGGCTCTGTCTATGAAGGGAACGAGGACCACGAGCCCGGGTCCCCTGACCCCCGTCATTCTGCCGAGCCTGAAGACTACCAGCCTCTCGTACTCCGGTACTACCCTAACGTGTCTGGCCAGGATCAGAACGACTATCAGTACCGCTATGAGCGTTAAGATGAGCGTGGCCAGCTCCAACAGCTCACCCACGCTTCGCTGGTCGAGAGGGGCTTAATATAGTTTTGGATTCGATCGAGGCTACTATGCGGAAAACGGCTGGTCTAAGTACCAGCGCGCTCTCGGAGAGACGAGCGGAGTGCCCTGGAGCTCGGCCCGCAGTGAGCCGCGGTGCTGCGAAGGGCTAGGCTGTGGAGCCGGTCTCGGATGGGAGGCCGCTGACGTCGTCCCCGACCGGACTCAGGCTCCGCGGGTGAAGCATGTGATCCAACGGATGAGGCTAACCTTGCCGGCGGGGCGCGCTAGCAGCGGGTCGAGTCTGAGAGCTCGCGGTGGAGAGCGGCTCGTCCGGCCCGGAGCGCGACCTCGCGGTCTCGCGCGTGTCCCGAGAGTCAGCCCCCGGGCTCGATCCCTTCGATTCCTCAGGAAGCCTCTCTACGTATAGGAAAAGCCCTCTAATCTCTCTGACGACTACGGGGCTACCGGCTGGGACCACACCGGTTAGAGAGTAGGCCGACCACTCCTCCCCCCCGACGTACACTACTCCAGGAGTCGTAGGCCCTACGTCCGTCTTGGCTACTCCTGTGGTCCCCACTAGGGCTTCCCTCAGGCCGGGCCTCTTCATCCTCACTACCTGGGCTGCCTTGAACATCACGAAGCCCAGGAGACACCCCAGGATGCCTAGAGCCGCGATCGCTCCTACGACGGGCAGCTCCACCGTTGGGACGGGCCTACCCCTCAAGCTCATGTACACTCCCAGCGCGAGCAGAGCGAGGCCCGCAATTCCGAAGCCCTGAAGCCCGGGGTTCATGAACTCCACGACCACCAGTACGCCGCCCGAGACCATCATAGCCAGGACCAGGAGCTCGGGCGGTATGATGTGCATGCCGTAGAGAGCCACCGCGATCAGCAGCGCGCCGGCTATGGCGTAGCCCTGAAAGCCGCTCACGAAGATCTCGGCTAGGATTAGCAGGAGCCCCAGAGTGAGCGCTAGCGAGGAGACCAGGGGGTCGGATATCGCCGACAAGAGCTGGTCGAGTATGTCCTTGCTAAGCACAACGCTGGGCCTGGGGGCTCCGAGGTCCCTAAGGACGTCGTCCAGGGAGTAGGCCCTCTTGGCTATCCCGAGGGCTACGGCTTCCTCGTCGGTAAGAGTGAGGGCCTCCGTGACGAACCTCACGACGATCTCCACTATCCTCTCGTCTCCGTAGGCTCTCTGAGCGAGAGCCCTGAAGCGGGAGCTCACGTAGCTCACGGTCTTGGGGTCGTCCGGGTAGGGTCTCGCCGCACCTATCACGGAGCCCGGGGCCATGTAGATCCTCCCGCAAGCTATCGCTATGAGCGCGGCAGCGGACACCGCCTTTCCTCCGGGGGGAACGTACGCCGCGCAGCCGATCTCACCGGAGCTCACGAGCTCGGCTATGCTATCGGCGGGGGCCAGGTAACCCCCGTAGCTGTTCACGTGGAGGATCAGCAACCCCCCGGGGGATAGCCTGTCGACGGCCCTGCGCACTAGAGACGCGGTTCCTCCGTCTACGGTCCCGGTTATCTCAGCTACCACGGTCTCGCTGTACGGCTGTAGCACCAGGACCGCGAGTAGTAGCAGAACTACCGCGCGCAGTCCACTCCCCGCGAGCGTCTCCGCCAGGCTAGCATATATCTATCTCTCGCGATCAATCGCTTACCCTAGGCCCCGGAGGAGGCTATCGAGGCTAGGACCCCCCGCCTTCGGGAAATGAGGAGGGGCTATCTCTACAATAGAAATAAATGATGGTGGACCGGCCGGGATTCGAACCCGGGACCTCCGCCGTGCGAGGGCGGCGCTCTTCCAGGCTGAGCTACCGGCCCACCGCTCTTTACAACTATCTTCCGAGTTTTAAGTATTTACCCGTAGGGACTCCATACGCGTCCCGGAGGGGGTCTCGGGATTGACCGCTGGATGCGGGACCGAGAAGCTGTCAATCCGGGCTTCCGATAATCATCGTTATACGCTCTACGAGCTCGCGGAATAAGTCCCTCCTCCTCTCCTCGTCCGCTCTCTTGTACTCTCCCAGGAGCTTCGCCAGCTCCCGGGTCTCCCGCTCCAGGCGTAGCACGCTGTGCAGGAGCCAGGACGCGAGCCTGCACAGATTCCTAGGCCTCTCGGACAGGGAGGCGCTCTCGTAGTCTAGCACCTTGACCCTCCCGTCAATCGTCAGGAACACGTGCTTGTGCGCTCTGCTAAGCTCCCTGTGGTCGACCCCGAGGAGGTCCAGCCCCCTCCCCGCCGCGATGACTTTGAGGACCAGGGGGAGCCTGTTCTCGGCACTGCGCAGGACCTCCACGAGAGGCTCTCCCTCGATAAGCTCCATCAGTATGTAGTACCTTCCGCACTCCACGACCTTCGGTGACAGGGGGTAGGCCCTCCCGAGGATCTCGCACTCCGCGAGCAGGTCGGATCTCTTGGAGTCCGTCCTCATGACCTTCAGGGCCGCTCTGCTTCCGTTTGCCAGCAGGACCTCGAGGACCGTGGATGAGTGCCCCTTCCCTAGAAGCCTCGCCGCGCCGAGGACCCCCAGGCTGGCGAGCTCGGAGGCCCTCTCCTCAGCGCAGCTCCGGCTGAAGTCCGGGTAGCAGAGGTAGTAGAGGAGGTCAGACCTCCACATTAGCATGCTGCTCCAGCATCTCCTCCTCTTCTATCCCGAGCCTGTCCATGAGCTCGGAGATCACGGAGTCGAGCACCACCTGGGCGACGAGCTCGAACTGGGTCCCGAGGGGTGCCAGCGGCTCGTGAAGACCGAGGAGCTGTCTGGCCTCCCACCTGTCCTCGTGGCTCACCTTAGTCCTCCCGGGTATCGTCACGACCATGTCGGCCACTCTCGCTAGGGGGGAGTCCGGGTACGACGTGAGCGCTACTATCCTCACGCCCACGCTCTTGGCCACCTCGGCCGCCGCCACGACAGCGGCCGAGCGTCCGGAACCGGATATGGCTATCAGTAGGTCGCCGGCCCTGGCTGCCGGGGTCACCGTCTCGCCGACCACGTAGGCGTGGAACCCCAGGTGCATGAGCCTCATGGCGAAGGCTCTGCCCACTAGGCTCGATCTGCCGACGCCAACCACGAACACCCTCTTGCCCTCTCGGCGCGTCGTCTCGAGGAGCTTGATGAGGGACTCGAGCTCGCCCTCGGGGATGAAGTCGAGTGCCGCTTCCAGGTACTTGACCAGGGACAGGTAGGCTCTCCTGAATACCTTCAACTATCCCTTACAGGGCTCCGCCGGGGAGAATTTAAGCACGCCGCGCACAGGCCCCAAAACGCGGCACCGCACGCCCGCGAGCAGTCAGCCTCGGGCTATTGGGAGCGGCAGGCGTACACCCCCGCCCCATCGAACCCGTCTTCTACGGGTGCCCTCGCCCCTCCCGGAGACCCGGGAGGAGACGGCCGCCTCTTTTCGGGGAGGGTTTCCCGCTTAGATGCTTTCAGCGGTTACCCCCCACGGCGTAGCTGCCCGGCTGTGCCCCACCGGACAGCCGGTAGACCAGAGGCCGCGACGCCCCGTTCCTCTCGTACTAGGGGCGCCTTCCCCTCAGGCGGCCCGCACCCCCCGTGGGTAGAGTCCGACCTGTCTCACGACGGTCTAAACCCAGCTCACGTTCCCCTTT
>CALKCU010000032.1 GCA_938083005.1 uncultured Sulfolobales archaeon
GAGTCTTCGAGGGCTCTTTTCGAGGGGATCGTGTCCCTTGGTCTATTCCTCCTCCTGCGAACCTTCACCATCTTGGACATGCGGTACAGGCACTTCCTCGCGTTCCTCGCCGTCTCGATAGTGGCGCTCCTAGGCGTAGCCCCGCCCCAGAGACTGGTCGAGAGTGTGAACTGGTCCCTGATAATCTACTTAGCGGGTTCCATGAGCTTCGCAGCTATCCTGAGAAAGCTGGGGGTATTCACGTATCTAGCGACTAAGATCGTCATGCTGAGCAAGGGAAGGGCCCTGCTCCTCGTACTCCTGCTGTCGGCTCTCTCCTGGTTCACGGCGATGGTGATAGACGAAGTCACCAGCGTCGTATACGTAATCATAATAGTGCTGGAGTTAGGGCGGCTGCTGAAGGTCGAGGCGGAGGACCTGGTCCTCCTGGCGATCCTTTCGACCAACGTCGGTAGCCTCGCTCTCCCCGTGGGGAACCCCGTAGGCGTCTACGTGGCCTTTACAGCGGGGTTCACCGCCGCAGACTTCCTGCGCCGAGCGTTGACTCTCTCCTTCATCTGCCTTCTGACCACGGTACTCTTCTTCCTCTTGCTTAGGGTGAAGTACGTGAAGCACCTCAATTCAATCATCGCTGAGCGGCTCGACGCGCTAGAAGCCTTCGTTACGACTAGGATCGCCGACACTACGCGGAGGGAAAGGAGGATCAGAGTCTACGGGATCGCACTTCTAATGTCGTTCCTAGTCACGGTCTCAGCTAGCCCCGCTATAGCTGACGCGCTCTCAACCCTCTCGGGCTACCGAGTGGAGCCCAACTCCTTCGTGGTCCTAGTGCCCTACCTCTACATCGTGCTCACGTTGCCCGTGGCCGAGATCTCGGGGCTCGGAGAGATCATCGCTAAGGGGGTCGAGTGGCCGTCCTTAATATTTCTCATGTTCTTGTCCATGCTCGGCTACAGCCTCACGTGGAGCGGGGCCATGGTCAGAGTGGCCTATGCCACAATAACCCTCTCGCGGCTCATCGGCCCCGGCCTGCGCTCCCTGTTCGTAACACTTTTGCTAGCCTCGGCTAGCCTCAGCGCGTTCATGGACAACCTGTCTCTGATCGTAGCTCTAGTGCCGGCCGTGAAGCTCATAGTCGAGATAACCGGGGCCGGGTGGCTCTTCTGGTCCGCGCTGTTCGGCACCGTCCTCGGGGGAAACCTGACCCCGATCGGGTCCACGGCCAACATAGTCGCCGTGAGCATGATCGAGAGAAGGCGCAGAGCTAGGATAAGCTGGAGCAGATGGCTGAGACTGGCTCTGCCCATAGTCGCCGCCCACTGCCTAATAGCTTCCGCCTGGGGACTCGCAGTGACCTAGTCCAGGACGCTGAGAGTCTGCGCTTACCTACTGAAGAGCTCGGGACCTGGAGATGGAACCCCTCTCTTCGGCCAGTTTCCTCAGAACGGGTATGGAGGCCATCTTCTCGGGATCCAGGAGCTCCCATAGGATGCCCCTCGGCCTCCTCCTCTCGCCCTCGCACCTAATCTCCCTCGTCGGGGTGTAGATAGCGTCTACGGTTACGTCCCAGGGAGCGAGGGGGATCCTCTCCTCGACCACCTGGACGTCGTGTACTGTCGTCACTATAGGAACCTCCTCGGACAGCTTTCCGTACTCAGCCAGTATGCCGTACTCTATCTCAGAGTATCCCTCGCCCTTGCCGAGCCTCTCGCCGTACCTGTTCACCACCACGGATCCCGCGACGACCAGGTCCACCTCAGGCAGCTCGCCCGGCTCCGCCCTGGTCCCGTATCTGAAGGAGCCCTGTATAGTGGAGGCTGCCGAGTACAGCCAGCTCGGTATCCTCTTGGGGTCCAGAAGGAGGAAGCCTCCCGAGATCCTTGGGGTGGGTACTACCACTAGCTTCCCCGCCCTTAGGGCGAGCTCCCTGACTCTCCTCTGGGGCGCGTCCGGATTCACCTTCACAACCCCAGCCCTCTTGAACTCCCCGGACTCGGAAAGCCTCGCCGCGGCTGCGTCCGATCCTACGAAGTTCGGTATCCTCCCGTAGACGGGCCTCGGGAAGGAGGCCACGTTCTTCTCCTCCATGATCTTCCATACTCTGTACCTGAGCTCCTCCCTGCTCGACCTCCACGACATCCCGCTCGGACGGCCCCTGTAGTCAGCCTGGGGGTGGATATAAGACCCAGACCTGCCGCCGGAGTCTAAGCCTCCTTGGGCTCTGCCCGAGCCCCGCGCTCTCGCCGTCTAAGAGCCCCGAACAGCAGCACTATCAGCCCGCAGAGGGCCGCGAAGGTTATCAGAGAGCCTACCGTGATCAAGTCTATCCCCGGGTAGGCCACCAAGGGCAGCACCGCCAGCCCTCCCACCGCGCTAAAGGCTAGCCCGACCCCCAGAAAGCGGGCCCTCTCGCTCTCGCCAGAGCTCCTAGCGAGCAGGACGTTCACTGAAGTGTCCACTATCGGGTAGAGCGGTAGCTGCCAGACCGCTATGGAGAGCGCTCCCTCGAGTAAGACGAAGAGCCAGTAGCTGGCCATGTAGAGGGGGAACGATGCTATCAGGAGCGATAGGGGCTCGTACCTATCCGCCAGCAACCCGCTCAGGAGCCTCATCGGTATGGAGAGGAGCGACGTGATGCCGGCGTACAGAATACCGAAGGCTACGTACTGCGCCCCCTCGGAGGCTTCCGGGAGCACCCTCGAGATCTCGGCGCTTATCTTTATCGGTGCCACCGAATAGTACGCCTCCCTGCAGAAGACTAAGAAGGAGTACGCAGCCAGAGCGTAGCCTACACCGCGCATCCGCAGAAGCGCTGGAGCCCTCCACTCATCACCACTCTTACTCCTCCGGATCCCCCGCGGGTAAGATGCGTAGTATATCGCGTAGGTCAGCGCGTGGAGGGTAGCACAGGAGAAGAGGACGAACGCGGGGCCCCCGATGCTATACAATAGCCCCATCACCGACGAGCCCAGGCCGAACCCCAGTCCGGTGCCTACGGTGAAAGTGCCGTAGACTCTGCCGAACCTCCCGTCGGCCCCGGAGAACACTACCGACATCACTATGGGCCACGTGATGGACCATGTCAACGAAGAGAGGCTGAGAGTCAAGGCCAAGACCATGGGATCCCTTACGAGTACCGACACTGCGAGCGGCAGTGCCCCGAGGGCTCCCAGCAGGATGCTCTTCCTCTCGCCCAGGCGCCTGGAGAGCTTGCCAGCCGCCGGAGCGGAGAACACGTAGAGCCACTCGAGCCCCGTTATGAGGAGCAGCGACCGGATACCCCCACCGAGCTCCACACCTATGTACATCCGCGTAAACGGGAAGTAGATCCCCCACATTACCGTGCCTACGGCTGCGGCTAGCGAGTAAAGGACTCTCCACATAGTCACATCTACGCTCGAGACTGCTAGGTCCGCGAAGCCGAGATCGGGGGAGGACCGGCGATGAACCTCCTCTTGTGCTCGCTAGCCGACACTCTGGAGGTTATCCTACGCACGAACTCCGGGTCCACTCCGACAGTCCTAGATATCTCCTCGACGCTGGCCCCCCTGTCCACGTAGAGGTGCAGTATCGGGTCGATCACGTCGTAATCCGCGCCGAGCTCTTCGGACGCTAAGTGCCCTGGCCAGAAGCCCGGGGACGAAGGCTTCCAGACTATGCGCTCCGGGAGGCCTAGGTGGTCTCCCAACAGCTTGACCTGGGTCTTGTAGAGACCGAGGAGGGGGTAAAGGTCCGCGGCTCCGTCACCCCACTTAGTGAAGTACCCGAGGAGCCACTCGGACCTGTCCGAGGAGCCCAAGACCAGCGAGTTAGTCTTGTTGGCCACGTAGTAGAGCACCACCATCCTGAGCCTGGCCTTGACGTTTCCCCTGGCTAGCCTCGGCGAGCTTCCGTAGGAGTCCCCGAACGACCTCAGGACGAACTCGACGCCCTCCGTGATGTCGATAACCAGAGGGTCCAGCCCCAGGAGCCTCGCGACCTCCTCAGCGTCCGCCACGTCTTCCGGAGGGCTCTCCATCTCGGGCATCACGAGGGCCGAGACCCTGTCCGCTCCCAGAGCTGCCACCGCCAGCGCCGCTAGCACGGCCGAGTCGGCCCCGCCGCTGAGGCCCAAGACCACTCTCGAGGCGCCGCTCCTGTTAACGTAGTCTCTGATGAAGCTCACTATAGAGTCCGCCGTCCCCTCGGGGTCTATCTTAAGGTAGTCGAGGACTTTGTACCTCACCGAGACCGCCTCCTCCGGGTGTGGTTCCGGGGCACAGCAATAAATTCGCAAGGTGATGCGCGCGCAAAGCCGCGCGGCCCTACCGGCAGTGCTCCCTCCTAACCTCGGACAGGGCTAGCACGTGCGGTAGAGGCATGAATGCTATCACCGCCGCGTTCCTAGGGGAGAGGATCTCGCAGTACGCGTTCCTGCTGCCCCCCGACTTCAGGTAGGCCCTGGAGAGCTCGCCGAAGAGCTCCCTAAACTTGGAGACCTCCGCGTAGTTGACCAGGGAGATGAAGAAGGCTGCCACAGCTAGGTCCCAGCCGCCCCAGTCCTCCCTAAAGGGGACGGACTGCTCTGCGTCTACGACGTAGGGCACTCCCCCGCTGATCAGGAGGTTTGTCGGCTTCGCGTCCCCCATGCTAAAGCCTTTGCTGTGCACCTCCGCCAGAACCCTTCCCAGTGTAGCGGCGTCCTCCGGTTTGTCGCACCTGAGGGGCTCTCCCTCGACAAACTCCCGGACCACGACGAGCTCCTCCTCGTCGACGCTGACGATCTTCGGTACGCGAAAGCCCTGCCATCCCTCAAACGTCATGAACCTCAGCTCGCGCTTAAACCTCTCCCTCGGAACGAGTGTAAAGGGGTAGCTAGCCCTGAGGAAGATGGCTGGCGGCAACCACTTCAGCAGACCTATCTCGCTGGAGAACCTCTTGACGACTACCCTGACTCCACCCAGGTCCCTGACCTCGGATTGCGCGATGAGGATGTCCAGGGTCTCGACGTTCAGAGCCTTCCTGATCTTGGCGATGATCCTGGAGATCTCCTCGGATACCTCGCGAGCGAAGACCATGACTGCTCACTCGTACCTCAGGGCTACGGCCGGCGGTATCCTGGCCGCTAGGTACGCGGGGAAGGAGCCGCCGGCCAGTCCTACCAGCACGGTCAGACCGGCTGTCGTGAGGATCCTCTCGAGGGATACGTCCGGTCTCGCAGTGAGGACCAGGTTCGTCCCCCCGCCTCCCCTGAGCTCCAGGCCAACGCTAGACAGGGCATAGGCGCCCACGATCCCGAGCGCTATCCCGATCGACGCTCCCAGGAAGCACATGACCAGAGACTCCGAGAGGACCATGAAGACCACCTGCCTGTTCGTGAAGCCCACGGCCTTCATCACTCCTATTTCCCTTGTCCTCTCGATGACCGACGTTATCATCGTAGCCGAGACCCCCGCCACGGCGACAGCGAACGCGGATAGGGAGGTCACGTAGTTCACGTAGGACACAGCCTCGGTCACGCTGGAGACCGCGTCAGCTATGGCAGCGAACGAGACCAGCTCGACGTTGCCACCGTAGGACCTCCTCATCTCCCTCAGGAAGTCCCTGACGAACTCCGAGCTCCTCAGCAGGACGAATATCCCGGACCACTTCCTGGCGCCGAGCATGGTTCTGCCGGCTTCCGCGTTTACGAGAACCATCTGGTCCGGGCTGAGGATTAGAGCGCCTCCGTACTCCTCCAGCACCGCCGAGACGGCGAAGCTCACGCTCCTGACGTTCTTCACTCTGCCCCCCTCTATCTCGGCTACGTACAGAGAGACTACATCGCCGACGCTTAAACAGCGGGAGTCGTCGACCACGGACACCTTGTGCCCTATCGCCGCGCTCACGAGGTCTCCCTCGGGGGGCGCTCCGCCCTCGGCTATCCTGAGGTTGCCCATAGCTCTGAACACTAGGTCGGGCTTGATAGCGTATACGTAGACCTGGATCTCGGACCCGCATCTCCTGGCTATGCCCTGGAGGGAGTAGAAGGGCTCCGCGTCCTCCACGTACTCGAAGGACTTGACGAACTCCAGGTCGCGCTCCGTGAGGTCGTAGCCTCCTGAGGGGAAGACTACGACCACGTTCTGACCCAGGGACCTCAGCTCCTCCAGCACGTAGTTCGTGTATCCGCTGACCACAGAGCCCATCATGACCATGATTAGCGGACCGATCACTATGCCAGCTATGGTTAGGGCCGACCTGAGTTTTCTCTCCCCCAGGGACTTTAAGGCCATGCTGAACGAGTCTAGGAGGAACCTCGGTAGACTCACGGGGGTGCCACCTCCGTGAGCCTTCCCAGCCTCTCTCGGTAGCTGGACACCAGCCTGTAGACAGCGTACGCCACTACCGCTAAGAAGACCCCGACGGCCGCCAGGACCACCCACCTCTCAGGAGCGAGGAGCCGCTCGGGCGGCGGAGTGGTCGGGGTCTGCGGTGCTGCTACCGTGATCGGCACGCCGTACTCGAGCTGCTGTAGCTCGTTGTAGGCGTTGTAGTAGAGAACTGTTAGCTTTACCTCGCCGACGGGCACTCCGTCCGCGGAGATGCTGACGCTGAAGGCCCTCTGGGCCCCCGGCTCCACGTCCCCCACGAAGCTCTCGGCGCACGCGCTCCCGCTTGCACAAGCGCGGACCCCAACTCTGTAAGCCGTCGAGGACCCGTAGTTCACTAGGACGCCCGAGACCCGGAGGCTCCCGGCTACGAGCACCGCTCTCTGGTCCCTGAGCACCAGGTCTATGAAGGGCTCCACCACGACCGCTATGGTCGTGTTGAAAGCCTTGAGCCTCCCACCAGCGTCCCTGTAGACTACTCCGACGACTAGGGGTACCGTGCCGTACGAGACGACCGTTTGCGCCCCAACGGGAGTGTAGAGACCCATCGGGTTGTAGGCGAGAGTGAGCCCTACCGCTACCTCGCGGTCCGGCTCTATCCTGTCGACGTAGTGAACAGCCGGCGAGGCTATCACTACGGGCAGCTGGGAGTAGGGATAGACCGCTACGTAGACGTTGTACGCTGGGCTGCTGCCGACGTTCCTGAGCCTGAGGACCGCTTGCGTGAACCTGGAGGAGACCCGGACCGTCCCTCCGTCTACGTAGACCTCGACATACCTGACGCTCCCCAAGACTACCAGCTCTACTGCGAACCGGCACTTCCTCGGCGTGCCCCAGCTATCCACGTAGTGCAGGGTAGCGCTGGCGGCGTATCTTCCCGTAGCGTTGACGAGGACGTTCAGCGGTACTATGAACTCTACCATGTCGCCCCTCCTGTAAGTAGCCGACGGAGTCGCCGCCTGTTGGATCAGCTGAGCCAGGACCGCCTGCAGAGACTCCGGCGGACCCCGCGCTAGCAGGCTCTGGACGAGCTGACGGGAGACCGGGGGCGCTCTGACGGTGCTCGAGTTGTCCAGCGAGCTGTATACGCCGCGAGGCAGGTCGAGCTGCAGGAAGACCCCGCTCATCCCGTCGACGAGGTTGTTCCTCACGACCAGGTGCAGGAGGGCCCCGTACGTCCCGGGCTCGACGGAGCCCTCGAGCCAGCTCGAGCTGACCAGCTCCACGGCGTACCTATCGTCGATCACCGGTACCTTGACCTCGTGCTCCTCTACGATCCTGACCCCGGGTCCTCCGGACAGCGCGACGTAGTCGAGTCTGAGGACGGCTGTGTAGGAGCCCGGCGGAACTCTGCCGACCGAGATCCTGAACCCCACCGACGCCGAGGAGTGGCTCCTCAGCGGACCGTCCACGTAGGCTACGGAGACCCTCCCCCTGTTCCCTCCGAATCCCTCCGGTAGGTAGAGCTCCGCCAGGACCCCCGCGACGCTGTACGGGAGCCTGTTAACTACCGTGACCACGAACGTAGCGTTCTCGGTCTCCGGGAACACGTTGTAGTTGTTCAGCCAGCCCCAGGAGAGCGGCCTCAGGGTTCCGCCGTACTTCTCCAGGGGCTCCACGTACATCCACAGAGTGTAGTCCCTCGAGACCGCGACGAACGCTCCGAACGAGCTCATAGAGTACGAGAGTCTCACGTCCATCCTTACGTACCCCTCGACTCCAGCGGGCACGTCTAGGTAAAGGACGGCTGAGCACGCAACGCCAGGAGGAAGCCTCGCCGCGCACTCCGCGGAGTCGATCACCGGGGCTAGCTTCTCCGGCTTCACGTTG
>CALKCU010000033.1 GCA_938083005.1 uncultured Sulfolobales archaeon
TCCCCAGCTTTATCAGCATGTGCGCCCAGCCCATGACTCCCAGCCCTACCTTCCTAGTCCTCTCGACCGCCGCCGCTAGCTGCTTTAACGGGTACCTCGCCACGGATATGACGTTGTCTAGGAACCTGACAGCCGTGCGAACGTCCTCGGCGAGAGACCTCCAGTCTATCGTCGGCTTGCCTCCCGGGTCCTCGATAACGTACTTCTCCAGGTTTATGCTCCCGAGGTTGCAGGACTCCCACTCTAACAGGGGCTGCTCTCCGCACGGGTTAGTCGAGTTTATCTTCCCGAGGTACCAAGTCGCGTGGCGTCTGTTCATGGTATCGATGAAGAGAAGGCCCGGATCTCCGGAGTCCCACGCGGATTTCACCATGGAGTCCAGGAGCTCACCGGCGTCCACCCACCTGACTACAGCTCCCTCGCTCTCGGCTATCCGGAGAGCCTCGTCAACCGTCACTAGGATGGACTCCTCCAGAGGCACCGACCAGCCCCCCTCCTCGAGCTCCCTCACTATCACCTCCTGGACCCACTCCTCGCGCATGTAGTGCCTAGCCTTGACTATGGCGTAGTACCTGGAGTCGTTGAGCTTCACGAGGCTCGTCCTCCTCGGGTTTATGAGCGGGACCTTCTCCCCCTTCAGGGCCGCCTCCATGAAGTAGTCGTAGACCCCTACGCTTATGTTAAAGTTCTGAAGGTTCACGTCCTTGAGCTTGCCAGATTTCGACAGGATGAACTTCTCTACGTCCGGGTGCCATATGTGGAGAACGCCCATGTTGGCTCCTCTCCTCCTGCCCCCCTGCTTTATTATCTCGGTGTTGATGTCGAAGACCCTGATGAACGACAGGGGGCCGCTGGCGACACCGGCGGTCGAGGCTACCACGTCTCCCTCGGGCCTCAGCTCGCTGAAGTCGAAGCCGCAGCCGCCCCCCTGCTGGAATATGAGGGCCTGCGCTCTGAGAGCATCGTATATGCCATCCTCCTCCTCCGTCGCTATCGCGTCGCGCACCGGGATGACGAAGCAGGCCGAGAGTATCCCGAGCCTGCTGCCGGCGTTCATCAGAGTCGGAGAGTTGGGCAGGAACCTCAGGGAGGCCATGAGCTCGTAGAACCTCCCAGCCCAGTAGTCCCTCCGCTCCGGCTCCTCGGCGCTCGCAATGTGCCTAGCGACTCTCCAGAACAGCTGGGACGGGGTCTCGCGTATCCTCAGAGTGGAGGGGTCCTTGACGAGGTACCTAGAGGCGAGGGTCCTCAGGGACGCGTAGGTCAGGGCTAGGTCCTCGGGGCTGAACTCCTTCCACGCGCCCTTACCGTGGACATGATTGTATATCCTGGCTAGTAGGTACCTCCTGGCCGCGATCTCGAACCTCTCGTCTAGCGCCGCCCTCTCTATGAGGGCCTTCTCCACCAGGTCGGCTATCTCCTGGGTGCTGATAGTCTGCCTCTTTTCGTGTATGCCCGCCAGAACGTCCCTCACTACGTCCTCCGCGTACCTATCGAGCCCTAAAGGCCTTAGGGCTCTCTCGAGCGAGGCTCTGAGCTTCTCGAGACTAAACGGCTCAGTCCTACCATCGTGCTTCGAGACCGAGGCTCTAGGCTCCATGCTCCCATCTCCGGTTGCTACGCAACCTATAAAATTGCTCCACCGGGCATCGCCAACGCGTATTACTCTCACAGGGCCTTGTACTTCTCGTACCACATCTCGTAGACCTTGATCATCTCCCTGTTAACGCTCGGCTTCCTGTGCCTTATCACCTCCGCGAAGTCCTCGAAGGTTACGGGCCTGGGCTCCCCCTTGCCCCCAGCGCCGTTGAAGAGCTCCCTCACGGTCCTCATGTGGGCCGCCGCCACCACCTCGACGATATCGCTCGAGGTGTATCCGTCGAGGAGCTCGGAGAGCCTCCCCAGGTCTACCGAGGGGTCCAGTTTTAGGCTCTTGGTGTACATTCTAAGCATCTCTATCCTAGCCTCCTTGGACGGGAGGGGAACGTATACCCTCTTCTGGAACCTCCTTATGAAGGCCTCGTCGAGCCTCCAGGGCTTGTTGGTAGCCGCCACCACGAAGACCAGCTGCCTCGGGTCCATCTTGTTGTCGAGACCGTCCATCTCCTTCAGGAACTGGTTCCTGACCCTGACCTCCCCTCCCACCTCCGCCTCAAAGGTCCCAAAGAGAGAGTCGACCTCGTCTATGAATATTATCACCGGCTTCCCGCTCTTGGCGAGCTCCCTGGCCTTAGCGAAAAGCCTGGAGACCCTCTTCTCCGCCTCCCCCAGCCACTTCGACATTACACTAGCGGCGTCCACGCTGACGAAGTATCCGTCGATCTCCCCGGCGACCGCAGCCGCGATGTAGGTCTTGCCGCAGCCCGGGGGACCGAAGAGGAGGATCCCCCTAGGCCACCCGAGAGGAAAGAGGTCCGGCCTCTTGGATGGGAAGACTATGGCCTCCCTGATGGCCTCCTTAGCCTCCTCCGTGTCGGCTACGTCGCTGAACGTTATGCTGGTCTTCTCGACGACCCTGAAGAACCCATCCAAATCCTCCGAGGAGCCGGGACCCCCTCCGCCCGCCGAGACCTTCACTCTCCCCAGGAGGCTCTCGAGCTCGGCTATCCTCCTCCTGTACTCTCCTATCCACTGCTTGTATATGCTGTTGAGGCTGTGGTCCGGGTAGAGCTGCAGGATCTTCTCCAGGATCTCTATGGCCCTTCTGTAGTAGTTGATAGCGTCCGCGTAGTTCCCCTCCCTATCGCTCATTACCGCCTTCACGGCGTAGTTGCGCGCTAAGCCCTCTAAGTAAACCAACGAGGTGGAGCTCACAAAACCACCCGAGTTTTAAGCTAGGGCTTCTGGTGGTGAGCTATGAATATCTTCCCCTGCTTCTCTAGGTCTAGCAGGATCTGGATGACCTCGTCCCTGCTTACCCCCAGCTTCTCCGCCACGTAGCTTACCTCTATGAACCCCCCGCGCTCTCTCGCTACGTTCAGGACGAAGTCGGCTATCTGCTCCCTGGGAACGCTGGCCTTCCCGGCCTTCGCTCTGGCGACCGGGACTGCTTCAGCGACGCCCCTGCTCTTGAGGGTCTCCTCTATCACGCTCACGGACTTGTCCTTGCCTATGAGGAGCTCGGGCGGCACCTCCGGGAGCTGAGACAGCTTCTCCTCGACGGACTTCTCGATCTTGGTCAGCAGCTCCCGGGCTTCGGGAGATATCACTAGAGCGTCCTCCACCCTGACGGGCATGGTATCCGATGTGCCCGTGACGAGCTCCCGGGTCTTGTTTATGGTGAGCTCGAGCCCTATGGCCAGGCTCGGGGCTATGTCGCTGACCTGCTCTCTCGCTACGTGTAGTAGCGACGATATGCTGGCCAAGGCCTTCGCTATGTCCGCCACCTCGCCGAGGGTCTCCAGCCTTAGCTTGACCTGCTCGACTATCATCTCGGCGATCATCGCTTTCTTTATGTACGTGGCCACCTGAGCCGCCTCGTTAGCGTAGACTAGGGCCCTCTCGTTCTTCCTCTCGGACTTGGCGACCAAGGTCTCTCGGACTAGGTCCTTGTACCTGTTTACCAGCCTCCCTGAGATGTCTCTCACCTCTTTCAGTATCACGTCGAGCCTCACTATGATCTCCGAGAGTCCCATCGGCCTCTCTCTCCTACCGCTCGCGAAGATCTTTGCCAAGAAACCCATGAAGTTAAAAACGCTCAACCTGGAGCACCCCGGGTTAGTGCTGAGACTCCTCTACGATTACTACCGGTATTGGAGCTTGGGGCTGCGCTGGGACCTGGGGCTGAGAGGTGACGGCCTTTATTTGGGGCTCCACGGGCTCGGCCTCCAGTTTCGACAAGAGGTCCACGTGTTTCTCGACGTCCTTCTTTTCGTCTAGACACCTACTCTTGGCGTTCCTCAGGAAGTCCATAGCCGCCTTGTACGAGGACTCGCTAATTTCGTTGCTCATGTATAGCACGTAGACGTTAGCCATGGCCCTCTCGTACCTGATTACCTGGTCCTCCAGCTCGTTTACCTTGCCCTTCAACACCTCCTTCAGCTTGGCTGACTCCTCCTTTATCCTCCTGAACTCCGCCTCGAGCTTCTTCTTCATATCTTCGTACGCGTGGTTGGGTATGACGCCTTTCCTGTTCAGCTCTTCGAGGGACCTCATCCTCCTCTTGACCCTGTCCAGCCTGTTCTCGACGTCCATGGCAACGACCTTCCACTCGGGGAGGACGACCAGAGCGTCGGGAGTCCTCATTAACCTGTTAGCCTCGACCTTGAGGAGCTCGTAGTCGTTGATAGCTATCTCGACGGCCTCGACGTTGCCAGAGACGTCAGCGAATACCGCGACTAGCTTGCCCAGGCTCCTTCCGTACTCGTCCCTGACCGCTTGGCCCAGGAACTTCTCGACCTGGTCTAGGGTGACCATCTCCGACACCGCGAAGCTTTTCTCAAAAGGTCACGTTATTTAAAAGAGCGAGGCTACTTGGTTCTGGAGCAGCAGAAGACCGGTCGAAAGGATCGCATAACGACTCCCACTCCCCGCTGCGTGATAAAGGCGCTCGGCATATAGCGGACCGAGCTTATGTGCCCTTGAGCTCCCGATGCGGGACGCTCGCCCCCACGCTAAGCGCGCCGCGAGGACCTTCGAGAGTGGGGGCGGAACGGGTAGGTCGTGACGGCGCTAACCGCTCACCAACGGTTGAGGCTCCGGAATCTCCCTGAGCTGGGAGAGGACGTAGTCTCGTATCTCGCGCGGAGCTGGATAGTCCCGGGTCAGCACGCCGTTCTCGATCCACTTCAGCATTATGTCCTCCGAGCACCTCGTCGGCGCCTCCTCCCAGAGAGTTACCTCGTAGTCCAGGGTCCCGCACCTGTAGACCTTCTTAGCGCCCGGCATCTTGCCCCTCTTAGCCACAGGTCTCCACGCTCCGTCGCGGTATACCTCGACGACGTCCATGCTTATGTCTACTGGTGGGGGCGAGGCTATGGAGGTTCCTACTCCGAAGACGTCCACCACGTCCCTCAGCTCAACTATGGACCTTTCACTTACGCCGCCGCTGACGACTATCTTCACGTCGGGGTATCCTAGGGCCTTTAGAGTCCACCTGATCTCCTCCACTATCTCCCTCATGTTGCCGCGCCTGCTCTTCGGAGTGTCGAGCCGGACCCCGTAGAGGCGGTCCCCCAAAGCCTCTACAGCCTGAAGGGTCTCGACTCTCTCGTCATTGAACGTATCAACAAGCATTATCCTCGGGACGCTAGGCTCGATGACCTCGTCGAAGGCCTTCCACGCGGCCACGTTGTCTCCGAAGACAACTATTAGGGCGTGGGGCATCGTTCCAACGGGGTCTACCCCCAGGTACTCGCGGCTGAAGGCGCCAGAGACCCCGTCGACCCCCCCGATGAACGCTGCTCTGTCCACTGAAGGAGCTATCGCCGGGTGCAGAGCTCGCAGGCCAAAGAATATGATCCTCCTATTCCGCGCTAGCTTCTTTACCCTAGCTGCCTTGGTGGCTATGGAGGTGGACTGCCTCAGGACCCCGAGGATTGCCGTCTCAAACAGACACATCTCGGCGTAGGGGGCCTCGATGAGCATCACCGGCGCGCCTGGCCTGATCAGAGTGCCCTCGGGGATGGAGTAGACATCCAAAGGTTTTCCCTCCAGTATCTTCAGGGCCTCCTCTAGACCCGAGTAGACGGCCCACTCGTAACCCCTGGGAAGGTCGGAGACGTGAACCTCCATCCTGGCTCGGACGTCGCGGAGGCCCTTAGCCTCCAGTATTCTCTTTGTCCTAACGAAGTATATGTCCGTCATCCTGCCGCTAACTACGTCGTCCTCGCCAGCTACGTAGAGCCTCGGCCTCCCCACGCGTCTACCCCTTAAACAGCTTGAGGAAGCCGTCTTTATAACTGAGCTACGTCCGAGGCAGCCCGCCGGAGCTCAGCGCTTGTGCGCAGCCCCAACTACGTCACGCAGCGACGCGCGCCCGATCTGCCTGAGCCAGGAGCGGAGGCCCTCGACTATCCTCGCCACGACTCCGGGTCCTCTGTATACCAGAGCAGTGCCCACCTGGATAGCCCGAGATCCAGCCACTATGAGCTCTGCCGCGTCTCTCCACGTGAAGACTCCGCCCACTCCGATGATATCAGCTGAAGTCTCTCTATAGACCGAGTAGACGGCCCAGACCGCTACTGGGTGGACGGGCCTACCGGAGAGCCCCCCGTAGACCCTCGATAACACAGGTCTGAGGGAGTACACGTCGATCGCCATGCCCCTAACAGTGTTTATGAGGGTAAGAGCCCTCGCACCGGCCTCGAGGGCCCTAGCCGCCGAGTCCACGAGCTTGTCGGACACTCCCAGCTTCACTATGACCGGGATCCTGAGAACCGAGGACACCTCCCTGACTACGCTAGAGACTATCGTCGGGTCCCTACCTAGCTCCAGGCCCCCGCCCTCGAAGTGGGGGCAGCTCATGTTTAGCTCGACAGCGCTCGAGCCCGCCTCCTCGGCTGCTGCGGCCACGTCGATGAGCTCGACCGCGCTCCCGCCACCAACGCTCACGATCACGGGGATCCCGTACTTCTTGGCCGACCTCACGAAGGGTCCCAGACCCGCTATCCCGGGGTTGGAGAGACCCACGGCATTGAGCAGCCCACCGTACCCCAGCTTGACCACTATGGGGGGATCGTAGCCCTCCCTGGGCTCTCTGGTGAAGGTCTTCGAGACTATGGCGGACACTCTCCAGGATGCCATTGTGTCCGCGTGCTCGGGCAGGTAGCCGAGGATGCCGCTAGCGTTCATCACCGGGTGGCGCAACGCCAGACCCGCTACCGCGGTCTCCAAGGCGTTACCCAAAGGCCTCACACCCGACGACGGGGCCGTCCCTGCAGAGCAGAAGCCCACCGACGACGCAGCTACCGCAGGCTCCCAGGCCGCACTTGACCATGGCCTCAGCTATGACGAAGCCCGGTCCTCTCCCGCACGACTTCAGCCAGCCGCAGACGCGCTTGATCATTTCCGCAGGCCCGGACACCAAAACTATGGCGTCCCTTTCCAAGCTCAGCTTGTCCAAGTGATCCGTGAGCCTACCGCAGAGGCCGAAGGTGCAGTCCTCGCTCGCTACCGCCAGGCGCTTCAGCTCTGGAAACCTCTCGATTAGTGCCTCGGCTAGCTCTCCCCGCTTCACGCCCCACATTCCGCTGAACTCCTCCAGGTACATGGAGTAGTGCAGCACCGGTGCTATGCCCGTGCCGCCAGCTAGGAAGACCGGGCTCTTTACCTCGAGGAAGCCCTTGCCCACGGGCTCGGACATCGCGATGAAGTCCCCCGGCCTCTTGAGGGACAGACTCTTGGTTCCCTCGCCAACTACCTTGTAGAAGAACGTCGCGAGCCCGTCTTCGTAGCGCGCATAGCTCAGGGGTAGCAGGTCTACTCCCGGGACCCAGACCATCGAGAACTGCGGTGGCAGCGGTATTCTCCTAAGCTTACGCAGGGCCCTCGCTACTAGAACATAGTAGCTCCCGTAGACGCTCTCGTTAGATACTACCCTCGCCGGTACGTAGCTCAACGCTCGACCACCTGCGACATTATCAGCTCGTACTGTCCCCCGTCTATCAGACCTCTCTTCAAGGCCTCGGCGGCCAGACTTGACACGTCGCAGACGGAGAGCAGCTTTAGGCCGAGGTCCCTCACGAGCCTCCCACCTCCCTGCTGCCTGTTGAAGACCACGGCAGCCAGTACTGGGGTCGACCCGGCGTTGATCAAAACCTCGTACGCTCTCCTTATCGTGCCGCCCGTGGTTAGGACGTCATCGACTATAGCCACTCTCATACCCCTCACGTCTCCCTCAAGCTCCCTCCCCAAGCCGTGGTTCTTCGGCTCGCTTCTGACGAACGTGACCGGTACGTCGAAGAGGGCGCCTATGTACGATGCGACTATGGCGCCCGCCACCGCGACTCCGACGAGCGCGTCGACCCCCTCCTGAAGGAGAGCGGTGCCCAGCACGTAGGCCACTCTCTTGATGTAGCCTGGCATCATCGTCGCCTCCTTGAAGTTTATGTAGTAGTACGACTCCATCCCCGAAGACAGCCTAAACCTGCCGAACTTCACTAACCCCAGCTTAATGGCCTCTAGGCAGAGCTCGTGCGGCACGATCTTACCACCCTCTCCACCTCCTCCACGATCCTGGTCGCGGCCTCGAGGGGATCTGGCGCCTTAATGACGGACCTGCCGACTATCTCGTAGTCGGCTCCGTGGCATATAGCGGTCCCGTAGCGGGCTCCCTGAACTCCGACGCCGGGCGACAGTATCCTGACCGAACCGCCCATAGTCTTCCGCGCTTCGCTCACGAGGTGGAGCCTCGTTGCGGGGACTACGACACCCCAGACGTTGAGCTCCCTGGCCACCTCCAGGAACTCGCGGAAGTGCTTGTCGTAGAACTCTCTGGACCCCTCGTGGCTCATCGAGGTCACCAGGAGCACCTCGATTCCCAGCTCTCGTGCCCTAACTACCAGGTCCTCGAGAGCACCCCGGACCCCGACGAACGCGTGGGCTATCGCTATGTCGTATCCTAGGTCCCTGATAGCCTCGAGCGAGCTGCTCATGACGTCACCGATGTCGGCCAGCTTGAAGTCGGCTATCCTCAGAATACCAGCGCTCTGGGCTACCTCAGCTACTCTCCTCAGCAGCCGGGGCCCCTCCCTGAGAAGCAGGGGGAGACCGACCTTGACGCCAGAGAACAGAGGCATTAGCTTCTCCAGACACCCCGGGTCTCTACACCCACTCGGGAGACCGTCCAGGGCGAGTACTACTCCCGTATGCCCAACCCACTTTCTCAAGCAGGCTTAAAAGCACGCGCTGCGCTGTCCCCGCCTCCTAGATATAAAATCCCTCTGCCCTAGCTATCGGGGCCGCGGTAGCTCAGCTCGGTGGAGCGCCGCCCTGGTAAGGCGGAGGTCCCGGGTTCAAATCCCGGCCGCGGCTCCACTCTTCGACTCTTTCGCCCGACCGTTTTTAATACCTCTCCTGAGAACGCTACTCGATGAGCCTCCTCGAGGTAACCGTCTCAGCTATCGTCACGGTCTTGAACGTAGCTCTCGGGATCTACCTCAGCGCTCCCGGGCCCGCTCCGCTTCCCTACTCACTAGCGACTCTCATGCCCGCGGTCTGCGGTTTCCTCGCGTCGAGGTCCGGGAGCGCTCTGCTAATAATCTCCGAGGCCTCCTACCTCGCTGCGGCGGCGGTGCTGTACTCCCGCTCCGGGCTCCTCGCGCCACTGATGCTTCTGTACACCCTTGGAGTCGTGGCCGGGCTGCTCAAGCGGAGGGGTCCCCTGGAGGTGGGGCTTTCTGCTCCGGCCGGCTACCGCTCCGCTGTCCTCTCTCTGGGGTCCTCCCTAGTGGGCTCCGGCATTCTCGGGCTAGTTGGCGTCCCGCTGAGGACCCCGGCCGAGGCCTTCGTTGCGGGAAGAGCCCAGGCTGAGGTCTTAGCAGCCGCCCTCGCGGTCTACGCGACCCAAGCCTACCTGTCTTCACTAGCCTCGCCGGCTTCCACCGCGGGACTAGCCTCGCTGGTCTTAGCGTCCCTACTCTCCCCCTACACTCTGCCGCTACTGTCCGTCCTCCCCGCCCTGAGCGGTCCCACCGGGGTCTACCCGAGGGGCCTCCGCTTGAGGTTGGGTAAAGTGGTAGAGGTCGTCAGGGGGGCCAGGGTCGGGGCGCTGACGGTGCCGTTCGAGAGAGGTCTCAACAGGAACATCGTGATCGTGGGCGCCACCGGCACGGGTAAGTCCACGCTCGCGAAGAACCTAGTCGAGCAGCTCGGAGGGCTTGGTATACCGGTCGTGGTCCTCGACATGCACGGCGAGTACTGCCGCTGGTGCGGAGACTGCGAGTGCGTCGAGGCCTCAGAGCTCTCCGTAGACATATTCGGGCTGTACGGGGAGGAGCCCGGAGCGCGCGCGGAGTTCGTCGCGGACGCCATATCGGAGACGTACTCCCTGGGAAACCTCCAGAGGATAGCCCTCACCAAGGCCCTATCCCACGTGTATGGAACTGCGAGCGGGAGAGCTGGGTTCGACCACCTGCTCGAGTACCTCTGGAGGGCCTCCTACGGTGAGGTAGACCTGGGGGTCCCGCAGTCGGTGGTCCGCTCCCTCATACCCTACGTCGAAAAGTTGAGAGACGTCTTCAGGACCGGCGACAGGAGGATCGAGGAGTGCCTCGACTCAGTAACGGTGGTCGACTTCTCGAGATTAAGCAGCGGAGTAGCCGCGGTCGTGGCTGAGATCGCAATCAGCGAGCTCTACTACGCGTTCAAGGAGATGGGTAGGGAGCTGGTCCTCGTGGTCGACGAGGCGCACAGGGTCCTGAAGAAGGGCGGGGCCGTAGCTAGGGTATTCAGGGAGGGTAGGAAGTACGGGATATCGTCCATACTGATAACCCAGGACGTCGGCAGCGTGCCTAGGGAGCTACTCCTGAACTCGGCAGTCCTCGTGTCGTTCTCATTGCCTGAGGTTTCGGCGGCCCGGTACGTGGCGAGAGCAGTTTCCCCCGACGACCAGGCCCTCTACGAGAGGGTTCTCGGAAAACTCACGTCTCTCCCCCAGTTCTACGCCCTCGCGTCGGTAGCTGGTGCCGGGTCCTACATCATCAAGACTCCGGGACCGCGCTCCCTTTCCGGGAGGTAAGGTAGCCGGAGCGGTCTGCTCGGTGGGTTGCTCGTCGCGGGACCCGACGAGCTTTTAAGGCTCCGCGACATCCTGTTGTGGTGCCCTCTTGCCGAAGAAGCGCGAGAGCAGGGGGAGGAGGAAGGGTAGCAAGGGAACCGTAGAGACGGTCCAGTGCGATCAGTGTGGCAGGCTCATACCTGAGGACAAGGCCGTCTGCGTCACCAAGTGGTACTCGCCGGTGGACCCCCAACTGGCTGCGGAGCTTGAGAAGAAGGGAGCCATAATAGCCAGGTACCCCGTAACGAGGTGCTACTGCGTCAGCTGCGCGGTGTTCCTGGGGATAGTCAAGGTAAGACCCGAGGAGGAGAGGAAGAAGAGGGAGACGCTCAAGTAGACCTCGCGTAATGATGATAGCTGGTATTTCTGAGCCGTGATGTGTGACGCCAGATCTGACCCCTACCCTGCTAGGCGCGGTGGCGGCTCCCGGTGCTCCTAGAGCGCGTAAGTGCCGGAGGCTTCAAAAGCTCTTGAGCTGTTTCGTTCTACGGGCTCCGAGACGGGTTTGGGGCAGGGTCGGCTAGTTGGTAGTGAGGGTGGACCTAGAGTGAGCGAGCCCTCCTCCTGGAGGACGGAACCGGAGTGGGCATCTGGAGAGACCGTTCGGGCGGCGCCCGCGGATCGCCGGCCGGACCCCGACGTCATCCACGAGGGCAGCTACGTGCTGGTCTACGTAGACAGGAAGAGGAGCAGGGTCGTAAGAGTCTCCCGGGGAGCCAGGTTCGAGAGCGACAAGGGCGTCCTCAGTTTAGACAGTGTAGTAGGGCTACGCTACGGGTCCCAGGTCTCCCTGAGCACCGGAGTCAAGGCCTATCTGCTCAGACCACTGCACATGGACCTAGCGTCTAGGTTCAAGAGGGTTACGCAGGTCGTGTACCCCAAGGACGCGGGCTTCATGATCCTCCTCTCGGGCATAGGCTCCGGCAGCTACGTGCTCGAGGTGGGCGTTGGGACAGGCTATCTGACCTCCTTCATAGCCAACGCGGTCAAGCCCGGGGGGCTAGTCGTGGGCTACGAGGTGAAGCCGGAGTACGCGAGGGTGGCCCTGGAGAACCTCTCAAAGCTGGGTCTCGATAGCGTGGTCTCCATAAGGGTAGCGGACGCCAGGCAGGGTATCGAGAAGCCAGACGGCAGAGAGTTCGACGCGGTCTTCATAGACATACCGGACCCCTGGAACGTGTACGACAGGCTCAGGGGAGTAGTGCGCCCCTCTGCCCCTGTGATAACATTCCTACCCACACTGAACCAGGTCGTAAGGGTCCTGGAGTTCGTGGAGTCTTCCGGCTGTGGAGTAGACGTGAGGGTCTATGAGACCCTCCTCAGGGAGTTCGAGCCTAGCGCGCAAGCCCTGAGGCCGAGGACCCTGTACATAGCGCACACGGGCTACATAGTGTTCTTTAGGTTGGTGTAACGCTGCTGATCGCCCCGAAGAGAACGACCGCGACGATCTTCACAGTCAGCGGGATCCCTCCGCGCTCTCCGGAGGGGGGTTAGCGGACGCTCTATAGCACGTTCCTAGACTTCAGGAACTCGGTCTGGATCCGCAGGACCTCCTCAGCGCTGGAAGCACTCCTGTACGACTCCAGGAGATCCCGGTTCAGGTCCAGGAACGTATGCCCCCACTTGAACTGCGAGAGCACTCTCAGCGCCTCCTCCACGAACCCGGTTATGTAGAGGGCTGCCGCTATCGCCTCAGCCGAGCTGAGCAACGAGATGCGGCCGTAGTTGACCGGATTTCCGGTTACGAGCGCCGGCAGTATCCTCTTGGGACCCTTCCACGATTTGCTCACCCTCTCGATGACGCGCATGTCTCTTCTCCAGGAGGAGTCCACGACCGCTACGCCGCACTTCTCCACCAGCTCCCTGTCCTGTGGTGATAAGACCCTGTCCGAGAACACCGTCAGGAGAACGCAGCACCTCGGGAGCTCGCCGAGAGTTGCTCTCGTAGCGAGGCCCTTCCTGACCAGCTTGAGAGCCGTGGACCTGGTCGGATCGTCGGAGCCGTACCTCAGGACGTACAGACCGACGCGCATCGGACCCGGCGCGCCCAAACTATCCCCACTCCCGGCCTTTTAGACGCGGAGACCGCCGGCTCTCCAAGTCCCGCGCTCCGAAAAATTCTTAAGCTAACCCCTAAGGATTTGGGGCACGAGCGTGAGCGAGGAGGAGGTGAGAGAGGAGGAAGGCAAGGAGGTTCCCGAGGCCCTCGAGGAGGCGCCGCCCGATTTTATCGTGGACATCAACGGGCTGGAGATCATGGTCAAAATCAGCGACCTACTCTACGAAGCGACGCGCTCCGGCGATCCGACCAGGTACATCGAGGAGATAGAGAGGTTGAGCAGCTCCGTCGAGGTAGCGAGAGAAGGGAGGAGAGCGAAGAGGCCTGCGAAGGCTAAGGCTAAGGCTGTCAAGAAAAGGACGAAGACTGTGAAGAGGAAGAAGGCCGCCGAGTCGAAGTAGCAGATCGCTCCTCAGGTAGCCGGGCAGACGCCCCTCCACCACCGGTGGTGGAGGGGCGTCTGCCCGGCTACCTGAGGAGCGATCTGCTACTTCGACTCGGCGGCCTTCTTCCTC
>CALKCU010000034.1 GCA_938083005.1 uncultured Sulfolobales archaeon
TTTACCGGGCTGCTCCGAGGAGTCTCGTAATCGCAACCCCAATGTTATTAGCTCGCGCACCAGCGGCTTCGGGGAGGGAGACGCTAGTCAAGCTCTTAAAAGAGGTGGTCGAGGCGAGCATCAGCAGACGCTACGCAGCTCCGGGTCGCGTGGCCGCGGACGGGCTCGAGAACCTGGAAGTGATCCCACTGAGGGACACCGAGTACTTTGATCTCTTATCCAACTCCGCGGCTATGGACGCGGCCTCGGCAAGCCTCTACCTGGGCGGCAATTACGTGGGAGTAGCGGGACTCTCCCTCGTTCTCCCCGACGGCCTCACGGTCTACCCTCCCACAACGTCGGAATCTCTCTCGGGGCCTCCGTTCATCTCGTCGCTGAGGAGAGTAAGCGCGCCCGTCTCCGGGCTCACTGACAGGTACGTCGAGCTCGGGATACCTTACGAGGAGGACCCGTACGCTGATCCCAGCGTCCTGGAGTCCGACGTCAGGCTGGCACTCGAACTGTACGGAATCGCTACTGCGATCGGAACAGGGGTCAAGTACGTTCTGATCGACGGACCTCTCGTCCTGCCGCAGAAGTCTTACCACAGACCCGGTTACTGGGCCGACGAGGTCGCTCTCGTCAACGCCAAGAGGGCCCGCTACATAAGAGAGGCAGAGAACGAGGGAAAGATCGTGATCGGGTTCGTCAAGAGGGTCAGCGCGGGAGTACCGGTGGCGGAGCCCCCTCGCGAGGGTAGGCCCTCGGCCGTAGGACCGCTGGTGTTCCGAGGAGAACTCGACGTCTGTTCGTTCTACCTGTTGGCTGGAGGCCCGGGCTACTTCCACGCTCTCGGCAGAGTGGAGATCCCGTGCTCAACTGCGGAGGGGTTGGGTCGGGACGGTTTAACCGAGCTCCTCTCCATGGTCTATTCGTCATGCTCCAGTCTAGCCCTACCGATGCCCCGCGGACTTTACGTGGCTGACAGGGTTTCCAAGAACCTAGTGAAGAGAGTGGTCGGGTTAGTCGAGCTAATAGCGAAGTCTAGGGGCATCCTGGCCGTGCTCCCGGGTGAGCCTGAGCATGGGTAGCTCGCTGAGCAGGATATCCAATCTCATATCCGACGCTTACTCTAGGGCCTCGGACCTGGGGGTTCTGGTAGGGTACGTAAGCAGGAGAGCCCTCTCCTCTTCCTCCGACAGCGTTAGCAGGGTCTACGTCGAGGTATCGCCCCAGGTCTACTACGAGCACCTGAACGCGTTCGACGTTGGAAACTACCTGGTGGCCGTGGACATCAGAACGAGGAGGGCCGTGGGGCTCAGGGTCACCTCGATCAGGAGATCCGACGTGGCCTCGGATCTCCAGACCCCCCTATCAGTGAACCTGGGCGTGTCACCCGAGGGCCTGTTGACCCCCATAGTCGTCGAGGCCGAGCCTCTCCTGGACGAGGACTGCCTGCCCTACATGTCGCCGATCGAGCCGCAGTCCCCCGTGGTGATTCCCAGAGATCCGGGGCTGGTGTCTAGAGTGGCGGGGCTCCCGGAGGATGGGGTAGTGCTCGGTCACCTTCACACCGGCTCGACCCCGGTCGCGGGAGGTACCATACCGGTTAGGCTCCCCCTGAGGGAGCTATTCAAGCACATCCTCGTGATCGGTACCACGGGCTCCGGCAAGACTACCTTTGTTAAGAACGTGGTGTGGTCCCTGGTAACGCACTTCCCCGAGGTGCTGGTTTTCATAGTGGACGCGGCCGGGGATTACGCGCAGGCGGCCCTCCCACCGGTGAGGGAGCCCGCCGACTCCGGCGTTTACCTGGGCTCGAGCGCGTCTGGGACCGCTCTACCACGGCTGAAGAGGATGACCGTGCTCCTCCCGGTCTCGCGCTCCGTCGGAGACCTCCAGAACGCGGTCCGGAGCTACGTGGAGGAGAGGCTGTCGGCTATAGCCAGGGTCTACCACGGCGTCGAGCCGGAGGTGGAGGTTTCGGTAAGGAGGGCCTCCGGGCTTTCGGTCGCCGAGGCCTCAATAAGGCTCGGGAAGTGGGGCGAGATGGGGATCGCGGTTATCCCCGTGGCCCTCAGCTACGCTCAGGTGGCCGACCACCTAGACGCGCTACCCGTGTTCTCCCGCCAGGCGAAGATATTCCTCCACTACATCATAGACTACCTAGAGCAGGAGGTGGGCCAGATATCGAACTTCACTCACCTCTCGACAACCCTCATGGAGAAGAGGAGAGACTTGGAGAGGACGCTCAAGATACACAGGAGTACCTTGGACAACGTGGAGAGGGTCGTGAACTTCATAGCCGGTTCCGAGTGCGTCGACGTCCAGCTAGACGGACAGCGCATCGGCATCCCAGAGCCCGAGCTGCTCAGCAGCTCCTTCCCGAGCCCCGTCGTGCTCGATCTCGACTACGCGGTCTCCCAGGGGGTTCATTTCCTCGTGGCTAACCTCATAGCGTACGAAGTCCTTCGAAGTCTCTACGAGTGGAAGAAGGCCGGAGGCCCCGCGACTAGGCCAACCGTAGTGGTGCTGGACGAGGCTCACAGGTTCTTCCCGTCCGAGGGCACCTCAGCAGAAGAGGTGGAGCTTCTAGCGGACTTCATAGCGAGGATAGCCAGGCTGGGCAGGTCCAGGGGGCTCGGTATAGTGTTCAGCACGCACTCCCCTAAGGACGTCCACAGGATCGTAATCCAGCTGGCCAACACGAAGGTTATCTTCAGGAGTGAGAGGGAGTACCTCGAGATGCTGGACGTGCCCCAGGAGTATGCGAGGGTCGTCGAGCTGGCCCCGGACAGAGTCGCCCTCATAAAGTCTCACGTCGTGAGGACGGGCTTCTCCATCTTCAAGACCTCCGAACCCCTCCTGGGCCACTTCGACACGGCCGCCTTTCTAGCCCTCGGAGGGGGCTCGGGAGCCCCCGCTCCGGCGCCCTAGCCGGCTCTCGCCAATTTTTACCCCGAGTCAAGTTACGGCTAGGTGAATACCGTGTCGGAGGAGAGGAGGACGCTCGTTCTCGAGAACGTGGACAGAGTGAGGATAGACTACGATAGAGCCACCGACACTCTGATCATAGCCTTCGGCGAGGGCTCCGAGGAGGCCGAGGAGGCTATCCTTACCGAGAGCGACGTAGGCTACAGGCTCAGGGACGGAAGGGTAGTTGAGATAGTAGTCTTCAACCTCCTGAGGAGGATAGGCCTCGAGGTATAGCCCGTGTCCGTGCTCGAGATCCTGGCCGGGTACTTTTCAAGGGCCGAGGTAGAGCACCTAGCCGAGGAGCTTTCGAGGTTCCACAGGATACAGGGAAGCCCCGGGCTGGAGGAGGCGGGCAGGTTCATCCGTGACGTCCTCTCCGACTGGGACCTCGAGGTCAGAGTCTACGACCTCCCCTACGACTCGGAGTCCCCACCGACCTCTCCTCCCATTGTCGGCTGGTACGTGGTGGACGGGTACGCCGAGATAGTCAGACCTAAGAGGAGGGTGGCGTCCTCCCTGAGGCATGCGTGGACCGCGGTCGTGGCGCACTCCCCACCCGGAGAGTTCGAGGGGAGGGTGTGCTACGCTCCGACTTACAAACACGTACCTCAGTGTAGGGATAGCGTAGTTCTGACCTCGGACTGGGGGTTCTTGACCTACGTTAAGGCCGTCGAGGCCGGAGCGAGAGCGATCCTGGCCTTCAGGAGGGACGCGCCAGCGGGAGTCTACCCATACTTCGGTATATTCCCTACGGTCCGGGAGTTGGAGTACCTGAAGGTGCCGGCCCTCACAGTCCCGAAGGACATAGCCGAGGAGATAGTCGGTAGCCTAGAGAAGGGCGAGGAGGTAGTAGTCAAGGGGTTCGTCAAGTCCGGTTACAGGAGCAGTGCGTACGCCAGGGTCGTCGAGGCCTCCGCCGGCGGCTCCCGGGAGGAGTACCACGTTATCGCTCACTACTGCCACCCCGGGGGCACCGTCAACGATAACGTGAGCGGCTCGGTCGGAGTGCTCAGCGCGGCCAGGGCTCTGTCCCTAGCAGTTAAGGAGGGGAAGCTGGGGGTCAAGAAGGCCATCAAATTCGTCTGGGTTCCCGAGCACCACGGGACAGCGAGATACCTCGGGGCCGTCCTAGGCGAGGGGAGGAGGGTGTCCGGGGCTGTGAACCTCGACATGATCGGCGAGAAGCAGTGCAAGACCAGGTCCGTTCTCACCATGGTCAGACCGCCGATAACCCTGATGAGCGGGCTGGAGGCGTCCGTGTATGAGAGGCTGGTAGCGGCCCTCCCGAAGTCCGGGACCTTCTCCTCGCCATCGGAGGTCCCGCTCCTCAGGCTTTACGTGGTCAACTACGAGACCGGCAGTGACCACGATATCTACGTGTCCCTGGGGATACCGGCCGTCATGCTGAACCAGTGGCCGGACAGGTACTACCACACCAGCGGCGACACTCTGGACAAGATGAGCCCGAGGCTGGTCTACAGGATAGGGGCAGCGGCCCTCGCCGCC
>CALKCU010000035.1 GCA_938083005.1 uncultured Sulfolobales archaeon
CACCCGGTATGTTCGCGGTGATGCTTATCCAGTCCCTGGTGTTCGCAGGAATCTCTTCCTCAAACGTGACCTCACGCGTAGTGCCTCCATGGATCACGAAGACCTTAATTATTTTGTCGCTCCCGGCCCCGGCGTTGACCACGTAGAGCTCGAAGGTCACCTCGCCTTTGTTTGTTATATTAGCTATGGCGTTAGTTATCGATATCTGCGGCTGCCCTCCCATCAGCCCCCCGAACAGCCCCATGAGGTAGCCCACGACTACCACAGCCAGTATCAGCGCCACTGCGACCAGTATCACGGCAGCGATTATAGGCTCTATCCCCCTACGCATCGACACTTTCTCCACCGAGGAATATGCGGCCTTCGAAGCATATAAAAACGCTAGTCACTCGGTCCCCGAGCTACCTCAGCTGCTCCAGCACGCTCCTCCTGGCGGGCTCCGGGAGGGAGTCGAGCCTGATTACCCTGGCCGCGTTGGGGGCCCTGGCGGTCTCCCCGGAGACCACCAGGTACTTCGCCGGGCTGTCGTCAGCCCTGCTCTTGACCACTCTAACCTTCACGTACCTTCCGGGCCCCAGCTCCACGTACGCGTACTTCCCCCTCTTCAGGCCCACCCTCTCCACCGAAGGGTTAGAGCCCGGGTCGGGCTATAAGCTCGCCGCGGAGTGCGAAGTGGGGAGCGAAGCGGGAGGAGGAAAAAGCGCTCTGGGCTTTCCCGCGGTGCCCGCTCTTAAACCTCTACCTCCGCCGTCCTGGGTAGTTTCTGTAGCTGGTGGACCTCTATGACTGGGTACCTGCTCCCCCCTACGTAGCCCAGGTAGACGCCCACGCAGGACACCGGGTCCCCGACCGACAGCTCCACCGCGTTCTCGACCTTGCTGAGGTCCAGGGCGAAGACGCCCACGCGCACTGCTGGCCTCGCCGGGAGGAGCGCTGGGAGACCTGAGACCGCCGAGGGCCTCGGCAACGGCTCGACCACCTTCGCTATCATCACCCCGAAGGCGAGGACGGTCTCCCCCGCGCTGATGATGACTCCCCTGAAGACCACCTCACTGCCCACCGCCGGGCAGACGAGCACTCTGGGCAGGACCTCGGTCATTATGAGGGTCCACTTAGCCGCGGCGTAGAGCAGAGCCCACGCTCTGGTCCACGGACCGGGCGGAGCTCTGGGAGGCCTCAGCTTGGTCAGCTCCTCGACGACTCTCCTGGCTATTTCCCTGGCCTCCCCGAGCAGCTCTTCGTAGCCCTCCTCGCACTTCAACATCTTGACCACGGCGTCCCTTAGCTTCTCCAGGGCCAGCAGGAGCTCGTCGGCGAGCCTCCTCAGGTCCTCGGGCAAGGTCTCCCTGAACCTCTTGACGAACTCTATCCTGGCCTCGATGGCCCTGACCAGCCCTACCGGTGCCGGGATCATCAGCTCCTCGAGGACCTCGCCGAGCTCCTCCCACAGGAGCGGCAGGACCCCCGTGCTGACGTTGGCCAAGAACTTGTCTAGGTCGTCGACGGTCGCGTTGAGCCTCATCTCGAGCCTCGCGGAGACCCTGGCGGCCGCTAGGATCCTACCGATGGCGGTCAGGCTCTTAGCTCTCCTCAGCTCCTTCAGCAGCTCCTCAACAGCGCCGGCCTCGCGGATCCTGGCCCTGATCCTCGCCTCGATCTCGACCCTCGCTCTCTCGACCACGGTCTTGGCGAGCTCGGCCTGCGCTCTCCTCACCTCCCCGCGGACCTCGCTCAGTATCCTGGCGGTCTCGTTGACTAGGCCCCTGGATAGGTATTCCTCAGCCTCCTCGAGCTTCGCTCTCAGCTCCTCGACGCCGAGGCTCTCGACTATCCTCCTCAGCGCTGCTATCTCCATCAGGAGGCCGGCGGCTACCGGTCTCGGAGCTCCCAGAGCCTCGCGAGCCGCCGAGCCCGCCGCTACCAGGGCTAGCAGAGCTAGGCTCCTAGCTCTGCCGAGGTCTCCGGCGTCCAGAGCCTGGCGGGCCCGAGCCAGCAGCTCCTCGGCTTTAGAGACGTCTACGCCTAGGTCCTTCAGCCTCGCTACCACGCTGGCGACGGCATCTACCAGCTCGCGCACGGCCTCGGCGTCCGCAGCCCGGGGGCTCGGCGGAGTCTGCGCCAGCGCCACGATCGCCGGCTGGACGCCCGAGACCGCTACGATCGCTAGCAGTAGCAGTCCTACCCACCGACCGTGCGACGCCACGGCGTTCCACCGGCACTCTCCTAGCTCCCGGGAGTACTTAGATACTGCGGTGAGACTCGAGAGGAACCGGAGCGAGACCGGGTCAGCGGCCGGCCTTCTCCAGCAGCTCCAGCTCCTCGGGTCTCAGCCTCCAGCCCAGCGCTCCCCGGATCTCCTCTACGTGTTCGATCCTCTCGGACTTCGGAATGGCCACGACCATAGGGCGCGAGACTAGGAAGTTCAGAGCCACCTGGACCGGCGTCCTACCGCACCTGGAGGCGACCTCCCTCACCGGCCTGCTCCTCAGGACCGCGCCCCTCTCCAGGGGGCTGTAGGCCATGACCGCGACCCCGAGCCTGAGGCACGCGGGGAGGAGGTCCTCCTCTATCGACCTGTCCAGGACGCTGTACTTGACCTGGTTCACCACTATCTCGTACTTCGCTGTCGACTCGACGGCCTCCTCGAGTCGCCTCCTGTCGAAGTTGCTGACCCCCACGTACCTAGCGAGCCCTCTGTCGGCTATCGCCTCGAGAGACCTGACCTGGACCCTGAGAGGCGCCAGGTCGTCGGGCCAGTGTATCAGCACCAGGTCCGCGTAGCTGGTCCCGAGCCTCCGCAGGCTGGCCTCCATGGCTCCGACGGCCCTCTCGGGGTCCCGGAACCTGTGCGGGTAGAGCTTGGTCGTCACGAACACGGACTCCCTCCCCACTTCCCTCAAGACCCTCCCCACGAGCTCCTCGGCTCTTCCGCTCCCGTACATCTCGGCCGTGTCCACCAGGTCGAGCCCTAGCGCGACCGCGTGTACCAGGGCCTTGAAGGCGCTCTCCTCGTCCCTTATCCCCCACGTCCCCATGCCTATGGAGCTGACGCTCTCGCCGGTCCTCCCCAGAGGCTTCCTGTCCGAGTAGTCTATCGGGAACCTGGGCACACGCTCACCGGAGAGTCCTGGCGGGAGGACTATTAACGGCCGGGAGCGCTCGACCGCCCCGCCCTCGTCAAAAGCGCGAAATCGAGGGCGAGGGCGAGGATCCCGACGAGCGCTGAGGCCGCGAAAGACCTGGTCAGAGGGTAAGATATCGCCGCGGCGACGGCGGAGGTCCCCACGAGTAGGGCCGCAGCGTAGGCGTCCGAGCGGCCCGTCGAGACCGGTCCCCGGACTCTGGGGCCGAGCCGCCCGAGCCACCTCACACCGCTCCTCGTGAGGCTGTCCTCGGCCAGGTGGAGGCAGTAGGAGAGGAGGGAGGAGGCGAAGACGGCGAGGGTCGCGGGACCTACCGAGAGCCGTAGCTCCACCCCCAGCGAGTCCGCGACGAGGAGTAGGGCGTGGGCGAGAAGGGCCGTGAGGGCGGCGCAGAAGCAGGCGACGTAGAGAGCAGCCCACACGGAGTGGTACCAGCCCCTGTGGGACTTGACCAGGGGGCTCGCGGGAGCGTAGGCCGCTAACCCGAGGACACTGCCCCTACACGAGATGTCGCAGTCCGGAGCCCTTGAGACGTCCATGAACACCGCAACGGCCACCACGAGCTCTGCCCTGGCCAGGCTCCAGAGGCGCGACGCGAGCTCCTCCCAGGAGCCCGAGGAGGCCAGGGAGTCTCCGTAGAGGAGAGCTAGGACTAGCAGGACGTAGTATGCGTGCAGGGCGGCGTGAACCGACCCCCTCACGTCGGCACCTGGGTGCACGAGCGCCGGCCCAGATATTACCCGCTCCCGCTCGCGAGCCGTGTGCCGTCACCGGCTCCGCGGGTTCCGCTTTTAAAGCCGACCGTTCTCTCTACCCTGGTGATAGGCAGTGGCTTTCAGGAAGTACGTCTACGCGTTTGACGAGGGGGACTGGAGGGACAAGAAGCTGCTCGGGGGCAAGGGCTCCTCTCTAGCGCAGATGACGCAGATGGGTCTACCGGTCCCGCCCGGCTTCACGATAACTACCGAGGCCTGCCGCGAGTTCTACACTCCCAGGGCAGCCGAGCTGGAGAGGGTAGTCAAGGAGCTCGAGCGCAACCCGCCCCCGGCTGTGAGGGACGAGCTCATAAGGAGGGCCTGGGCCATCATAGACTCCCTAGAGCTCCCGCGGGGGCTCATGGACCAGGTCAGGGAATACATGGAGAAGCTCGAGGAGCAAACCGGGAAGAGGTTCGGGGCCACCGAGGGGATCCCGCTGCTCGTGTCGGTCAGATCCGGGGCAGCCGTGTCGATGCCCGGAATGATGGACACCGTCCTCAACCTGGGACTCAACGACGAGGTCGTTAAGGTCCTAGCGAGGGCCTCGGGGAACGAGTGGTTCGCCTACGACACCTACAGGAGGTTCCTCCAGATGTTCGGGCGCATAGTGCTCGGCATAGACGAGAAGCTCTTCGACGAGGCCTTCAGGAGGACCGACGAGGAGTTCAGGAGGACCGCGACCGGGAGGTACGCCGACGAGCTGAGCGCTATCAGGGAGGTCTACCCGAAGTACAGCCTGAGGCTAGACGCTCAGCCACCGAGGGAAGTTGCGCCTGGGCTCTGGGAGGAGTCCGTGGGCTACCTCAAGAAGCTCGTCGAGGAGTACAAGGAGATAATCAGGGAGAACTGGGGGGAGTTCCCGCAGGACCCGATGAGGCAGCTCGAGCTAGCGATCAAGGCTGTCTTCAGGTCCTGGATGAACCCGAGAGCGATATTCTACAGGATAGCGAACAGGATAACCCCGGACGTGGCGGACTGCACGGCCGTAAACGTGGTCACGATGGTCTACGGGAACATGGGCTGGGACTCCGGGACCGGGGTCTACTTCACTAGGGACGTGGCCACCGGCGAGGACGTGCCGTACGGAGAGTTCCTGCCCAACGCGCAGGGCGAGGACGTGGTGGCCGGCATAAGGACCCCGCTGAGCCTCGAGGAGCTCAGGGTCTCGATGCCCCATCTCTACGAGCAGCTCATAGACGCCGGCAAGAAGCTGGAGAGGATAAACAGGGACGTGATGGATATAGAGTTCACGATCGAGAGAGGCAAGCTGTACTTCCTCCAGAACAGGGTCGCCAAGATGACTCCGCTGGCCAGGGTGAGGACGGCCGTCAAGATGGCCGAGGAGGGCGTGATCACTAGGGAGGAGGCCGTCCTCAAAGTGTCCCCCGAGACCGTCCTCAAGCTCCTCTACCCGACGGTAGACCCCAAGGCCAGAGCTACGCCGATAGCCAAAGGGCTGGCGGCCTCGCCCGGTGCCGTCTCTGGGCAGGTGGTCTTCGACCCCGATACAGCGGTCGAGTGGGCCAGGAAGGGCAGGAGAGTGATCCTGGTCAGGGTCGAGACGAAGCCCGACGACGTCCACGGATTCTACGCCGCCGTGGGCATACTGACGTCCAGAGGGGGGCTGACCTCCCACGCGGCCGTAGTCGCGCGCGGCATAGGGAAGCCCGCCGTAGTCGGCGCCGAGACCATTAAGATAGACTACGAGACCCGCGCGTTCTCCGTCGGAGAGGTTGTCGTCAGGGAGGGAGACTGGATAACGATAGACGGCGGTGCTGGCTACGTGTACCTCGGCGAGATCCCGACGGTCCTCCCGGAGGTCGGGGGGGAGCTCGAAGAGCTCCTCTCGTGGGCCGACGCCCTCAGGAGGCTGGGCGTCAGAGCGAACGCGGACGTTCCCGAGGACGCGATGATAGCGAGGAAGTTCGGCGCCGAGGGCATAGGGCTCCTGAGGATAGAGAGAATGTTCAGGAGGCCCGAGAGGCTGGAGCTCCTCAGGAAGGTGATCCTCTCGGAGAGCAGGGAGGAGAGGGAGAGGTACCTCCGCGAGCTGTCCAAGATGATCAAGCAGGACTTCAAGGAGATGCTCAAGATAATGGACGGACTGCCCGTTGTCATAAGGCTGATAGACCCACCACTCCACGAGTTCCTGCCGGCGCCCGAGGAGGTCATTAGGGAGCTCTACGAGACCAGGCTGACCCTGGTCGAGGCGAGAGACAGAGGATCGGAGCTCGAGATCCCCAAGCTAGAGGAGAGGACGAGGTACCTGGAGTGGCTCTACAAGAGGGTCTCGACCCTCAAGGAGCACAACCCGATGCTCGGTCACAGGGGCGTCAGGGTCGGGATAACGCACCCCGAGATATACTACTACCTCGCCAGGGCCATGGTGGAAGCGGCCGCGGAGCTGAAGCTCGAGGGCTACAACCCTGTCCTCGAGATAATGATACCGCAGACAGCCCACGTCAACGAGATAAGGTTCGTGAAGCAGAAGGCCGTAGTGCCGGCGCTCGAGGACGTGAAGAGAGAGTACGGAGTGGACCTCGAGGTCAAGGTGGGGACCATGGTCGAGACGGTCAGGGCTTGTCTGACGGCCCGTGAGATAGCGAAGGAGGTGGACTTCTTTAGCTTCGGGACGAACGACCTGACCCAGGCCACGTTCAGCTTCAGCAGGGACGATGCGGAGAACAAGTTCCTGCCCCAGTACCTTGAGCTGGAGATACTCAGGGAGAACCCGTTCGAGATCATCGACGTTGACGGCGTGGGGAAGCTCGTGGAGCTGGCGACGAGAGAGGGGAAGGAGGCCAACCCGAACCTGGAGGTCGGGATATGCGGCGAGCACGGTGGCGATCCGAAGTCGATAGAGTTCCTCCACAGAGCCGGCCTCGATTACGTCAGCGCGTCGCCGTTCAGAGTGGTCATAGCGAGGCTGGCGGCAGCCCAGGCGGCTCTAGCGTCCAGGCGCCCAGCGCCTGAGTAGCAGAGAAGCTTTCCTCCACTTCGCGGGCCTCGAGGCCCAACCCTACGGCGCTCTCCGGAGGGAGGTCTCCATAGATGCTTATAGGACTCTCCGCCGACTAACCCACGGTACACGTTGAGACCGATATACGTGGGGTTCGCGATCAACGTGCTCCTGGTCGCCCTGAAGTACCTAGCGAGCGCGAACGCGGAGTCCGCTTCCGTGAACGCGGCGCTCCTCCACTCCCTCGCCGACCTCGTGTTCTCGGGCCTGATACTCGCCGGGGTCCTAGCCCTTAGGCTAAGACCGTCACCGAGGTTCCCGTTTGGCTACGGAAGGGCCCTCTACGTGACCGGCTTCGCGGCTGTCGTAGTCGCGGTCCTCTACCTGCTCGTCGGGGCCGTCGAGGAGGGCGTGAGGAGGCTCTCGGAGCCCGTGATGGAGACCAGCAACCTCTCCCTAGCTCTCGTGGCCCTCTCCCTCTCACTCAACCTGCTCGTCCTCTTGGACGCTCTTCTGGGGTCCGGGGAGAGGTCCCACCCGGCCCTGCTGGCCGCGATGGCCGAGAACGGTGCCGACGTTATCGGCGACTCCGCAGCTCTCCTGGCTCTCGCCCTCGGGGATCCGCTAGTGGACGGCTACGGAGCGTTCGTGGTAGCCGCGGTGATCGCGGTCTCCTCGGCTAGCCTCGGCTACAGGTACGTGGTCAGCCTGATAGGAGTGTCGGCGCCCAGGGACGTCGTGGGGAGGGTCGTCAAGGTAGCCCTCTCGGATCCCAGGGTCGTCGACGTCAACGAGGTGAAGTCCCTGCTCCTCGAGCCGGGCAAGTACTTCGTGTTCCTCCAGGTCGAGGTCGATCCGGAGACCAGGCTGCGGGAGCTCGAGGAGATACGCCACTACATCGAGAGCACGGTCAAGTCCTCCACGGAAGCTGTCGAGAGGATCTTCGTGGAGTTCGTAAGCCCTAGGGAGCCCAAGCGGAGCTTCATCGACCTGCTGAAGGAGGTGATGAAGCTGCCCAGGTTCTAATCGCCGCGGACATTTTTTCCTCACCGGCGCCGAGCTCTGCGGTGGTCATCCACGTTCAGAGTAGGGTCGGTCTACGTGTTCAGGGTCCCGGAGGACGAGGAGCTAGTCTCCTACCTGGAGTCCTTCGCCAGGGAGAGGGGGATAAAGGCCGGGCTGGTCGGCGGCATAGGTGCCCTCAAGGGCTGCGTCCTCGGCTTCTACAACAGGGAGAGGCGGGAGTACGAGCAGATAAGGGTCGACGAGGAGGTGGAGCTCGCGAACCTCACCGGGAACATTAGCATCAGGGAGGGGGAGCCCTTCGTCCACGTCCACGCGCTCGTGGGCAGGAGGGACGGGTCGACCCTCTCCGGTCACCTCTTCGAGGCCAGAGTCTTCGTGGCGGAGATCTCGGTGCTGGAGCTAGTCGGGGAGGTCGAGCTACGTAGGGAGAGGTACGGCGGTCTGTGGCTCTGGAGGCCGGGCCTGGTGGGGCTTCAGAGGTCGTAGCGCGGAGAGACGGGAGCTCTCCAAACCGGGGGAGGAGCCTCTAGAGCTCTGACGCTGGTGGTCCGCGTCGAGAGAGCATATAAACCGTGTAGACTAAGAGAACGCAGACGCCCCGGTGGGCGGCGTGGGGAGAGCCCAGAGCACGGTTGTCACCGAAGTGATGCTGGCGAGCGCTGCGCTAATAGTGGGCATGTCTATCCTGGCTTACTTCCTGAGCTTCTCCTCTGCTCACTCGCAGCAGGTAGAGCTGGCAAGCCTAGTCAACTACGAAGCCGCGGTCCAGGTGGCCAGGCTGGTAGCCTACGACAACACGAGCAGGACCGCGTGGCTGCTCCTGAGGAGGCTAGACGAGACCCCTAGGAGCTTCTTTATACTGGTGAGCGTCGGCGGGGAGTTCCTGGACTGCGATAGGGTCTACGTGTTCGACGAGCTCAGGGACACGAACGGCCTGGTCTGCGATAGCGATGATGGGGACTGCGTGTCCACCTGCAGCTTCTATAGCGGAGCCGTCTCGTCGAGGGACGTCATGGTGTGGACGAAGGACGGTCCCATGCCCCTCTACGACTACCTCGCGCGCCAAGCGCCCGCGCAGATCGGTCTGCTGAGGGTCCCCTACCCCAGCCCCGGGCTCGGCTATCAGACGAAGAACGTCATCGTCAGGGTAGAGCTCGGAGAGACCGAGGCCTCCACCCTCAGGGTCTACCTCGGGATAGACTACGGCGGGAGGATATACGTGGTCAGGATTTACGAGGTGAACCTCGCGTGAAGCCGAGGAGGGGCACCGCGAGCCTCATAGTCGCGATCCTGGTCCTGACAGCCTTAGCGGTCAGCCTGCCGACTCTCTTCTTCTACGTCTACACGAGCAGGGTCAGGCAGGAGGCGAGAGCTCTCAGCTACCTGGAAGTGGAGGACAGGGCCAGATACGTCGATCTCGACGCGGTGGCGGTGATCAGCCAGGGCGTCCTGGAGCTGGTGGTCTGGAACAGGGGCGGTAAGGAGGTGGTGATAGAGGGCGTGCTCGCGCTCTCGGGATGCGGTAGCGAGAGAGCGATGCTGAGGCTGTCCGGCTCGGGCGAGGTCCTCAGACCGGGCTCCGCCTACCGGTTGACCGTGAACCTGAGGGATCCGAGCTGTCCCGAAAGAAGCGTAGGCGGAGTTTACGTCGTTACGTCCGAGCCTCGGGTCTACTCGGTTAGGCTCTATAACATGACCGCGATAGAGGGGCTCGGTCCCGCGATCGGCGAGGAGCTCGGCGCGCTGGTCTCGGTGATCCACGTCCTCATACCCGTGGAGGTGCGCGCGGACCCGTGGGACGTGGTCGGCGTTCTGAGGGAGGCGGGATTCGCGCTGGCCGAGCCGGACAGCAGCACCAGCCCGTCTCGGCTCGTCCTGTCGGGCGACTACAGCGCCCTCGAGAGCGGCGTGGAGAGCGCCTCCGGGAGGTGGATCTCGCGGAGCAACTTCAGCAACGTGGAGATCAGTGCTACCGGCCTCCGGGTCAGGAACGTATTTCTCGGCTACGACCCGGGAGAACCCTCCAAGTACGTACTGCTTCTCACGAACGACGGCTCCGTCACGCTGAACGTGGGCGGCACTCAGATGGCGTTCTGCTCGGCGGCCGCGAGAGTGAAGATCTACGGGTTCGAGAGCAGCAACCCCGGGGGCGTGATCTACGTCAACGGCGATCAGAGCAGGTTCGGGAGCGGGGGAACGTGGATCAGGAAGCCCTACCAGGACGTGGCCAACCTCACGTTCCTAGACAGAGATAGGAGGGGGCAGATAGCCCTGAGCGGCCGAGCGAGGAGGGTCGAGGTATACTGCTTCGAGCCCGGGCAGGTCAGGGCGAGTAGCTACGCGCCCTACCTCCTGCTGATGAACACCGCCGGGTCGCGTGGAGCCGGCGTTCTCCTCACCACCATCGACGCCGTCTACGGATTCAGCACGAATCGCAACGATCTCTCGGGAACCGGAGTAGCGCTCCAGGATCACTCCGCCAGACCGCTGGCCCTGGTTTATAGAAGGCTCGCCATAGATAACAACAACACGAGGGCGGTCCTCATAGCGTTGAACTACAGGTTCCACGACAACGAGGGCCAGGACTTCTACGGGGTGACGGTAGACCGTCCCGTCGTGATCCTCGGGCTAGTCGACGAAGAGGGCAGGATCCTCTCCTACAGGAGCTTCACCTTTAGGGAGCTCACTCGCTACGAGGACACGTACCCTCCGGCGGCTCAGGCCCAGAGCGCCCTGGCCCTCATTCCGCTCCCGCCGGCCGACTCGGCCGGGTTCAGGAGGTTCTACGTCTTCCTGATAATCCAGGACCCCTATCTCTACAACACCGGCAACAGCAACCTGGACGACCTCGATCTGACGCTGTACATAGAGTCCCTAGCAGTACTCCTCTTCGAGTAGGTGGCGACCTTGAGGACTCGGTCCAGGTCTAGGCTCAGGCGGGGCGTCGGGGCCGCCGCCGGAGCTGTCCTCGCGATAGCGATAGTGGTGGCGGCCGCCCTCTACGTATACTCGAGCTCCCTGAGGCTGGCGTCCATGTCTCCGGAACCCGTCCTCCGGGTTCTCGACGAGCACCTGAGCCAGAGGGTTTCGATCGGTCCCTCGGCATTCGGGTACTATGTGCTAAACTCCGGGAGCTCCCCGATCTCGGTCGAGTACCTCGTGCTCCGCGATCCGCGCGGCTCCATAACCCTGGTCAGAACCGGGAGAGGCTCCGACTCCGCGTGCGTCGCGGAGGAGACGGTGATACCTCCGGGCGGACTCTCGACGGTGAGGTGCGGCGGTGGGCTCGCGCTGGTGGCGATAGTCACGTCCGGGGGCGGGGTGTTCGTCAGAGACCCCAGGCTGACCGCGCCCTACCTGGTGCAGAGGGCCGTCCCCCAGAGGCCCCTGCTCACGCCGGAGGTCGCGAGCGCGCTGGAGCAGTACGTCGAGAGGATCTCCGAAGTTAGGGTGAGTTCCTCTCTGGGGCTCGTGAAGGCGCTCGACGATCGAGGAGCTAGCGTGAGTATAGAGGCTAACGCGTCCCTGGTGGTGGTCCTGAGGTCTCCCTCCTCGCCCAACCTCTGGAGCGTCCTGATCGCGGGATACGGGGCCTATGGTGTAAGGTCGAACAGCAGAGTGGAGACCGGGAGCGGGAGCCCGCTGAACCTCTCGAGAGCCGGGGCTCTGAGGTTCAGGATAAAGATCGAGAACCTCTCGGTGGACGGGGGAACCTTCAGGGTGGGCGGCAGCGACGTGAGCTCGCCCGGGGTGTTCCCGTGTGTGGTGAACCGGGGGAGGCAGTGCTGGGTAAGCCTGAGCGGGACCGCCGGCAGGGTCGCCGTGTACGTCAACGGAACATCGTCGAGCGCGAGCGTGGACCCGTACCCCTACTACGTGACCGGGGACCTGGACGGGAACGGGTACCCGGAGTTCCTCTTCATCACGCAGGACTTCGGCGTAGGGGATAGAACCCGCGTGAACGACAGGGAAGCGACGAGGGCCGGGACCGCGATCGTCGCGGACTCCACGGTCGAGCCCCTGAGGATAGTCTTCACCGACGCGCCCATAAACAACACCAGGTACGCTGTAGCCGTGGTCAGCATGAGGATAATGTTCTGGGACAGCTCCCTGGACGACGTATCGGACAACGACAACCGGATCGTAGTGAGGGTGGGGGTATACGACGCCGAGGGGTCCGGGTACGTCTACTCGGTCAGCCTGAGCTACTACGAGCTCTGCAGGTACAGGACCGTCAGCCCCATGACGTTCTCGTACGTGATCAAGGACTTCATACTCTACATCCCGTCGCCGGAAGAGGTAGGGAGCAAGATCTTCTTCGTGGCCATCGACGTTACCGACCCGTACGGTGTTGAGGGGACGAGGAACGATACCGAGGTAATACTCGGCATAGAGTACATAGCTCTAGTCCTTGGTGCTAGGATATGAGGAGAGGAGTTTCCACTCTGCTCGCTGCCGTCCTGGTCTCAGCTGTGGCCCTGGCGGCGTTCGCCTCACTCTACACCATGTCGCAGAGGAGGGTCTCCACCTCGATCGCCGGTTTGGACAGGCTCGCGGACTACGTGCACCAGCACGAGGTGACGAGGCTGGTCATAGTCGTCGCCGGGGGAGTAGCTCGCGTCAGGAACCTGGGGAACAAGCCGGTCGAGCTGGAGTACCTAGTGCTCCTGAGGAGCGACCGGTCCCTTAGGGCGGTCAAGCTCACCGAGGGAGACCCCTGCTGGAGGTTAGATGTAGACGGATCGTGCGAGGTGGACCTAGAGGACGGAGTACCAGTGGTGGCGGTAACGAGGTCTGGGATCATAGTGTACCCCGAGAGGGTAGAGCTCCTCATCCCGCCGAGCGAGGCCGCTCTAGTAATACCGGTGACCTTTTTCTTCGGGAACATCGTCGAGTTCGCCGAGGAGTTCGGCGTGGACCCGGGGCTCGTGGCCAAGCCCTACCCGGGTCGTAGCGACAAGAGGGGGATCAACGGGACGACGGTGCTTCTGCTCCCGCGGGGGCGCGAGTCCGAGTACTTCAACGAGCTCGTCAGCACCGTCTGCCCGGGCTCGAAGGACGGCAGGACGCCGTTCGGAGTCCTGGTCGTGGGTTACGACCCGAGCTGGGTGATCGAGAGCAGGGATAGCCCGGGACGACCGCCCAGGTTCTCCATACTGTTCGCCGGTCCTCGGATGCCCGGGGAGAAGATCTGCACAAGCAGGGAGGCCCTCCCGCTAACGCAACAAGGCTTCAGAGTAAAGATCCTCAACTTCACGGGGACCGTAAGGATCTACGACAGCGGCGGGAGGGTCCTAGCGTGCTCTTCGTCAATCCGCGGCGAGTGCGGGAGCGTCAGGAGCGCTCTCGGAGTGTGGTACTACGGGATAGGTCTCGGGTGGACCGTGTACTTCCACGGAATCGCCGGGTACTTCGCGTACTACCAGAGAGCCCCGTCGGGCAGAGGGCAGCAGGCTAGCTACGAGCCCTACCTCTTCCTGGGCGATATAGACGGGAACGGAGTGGTCGACTTGCTGCTCGTAACCGAGGACGCGTACTACGGGAGCTACACCAAGATCGACGACTCGGAAGGGAACGAGGAGGACCTGGTCGACTACTCCACGGAGCCTCTGAGGCTAAAGCTGCTGGGCGTGGGGCGCGCGCTGGGCTACCCCGACGGCTCTATAGACGGGGGCAGGTACGCGGGAATCTTCCTCTACATCAACCTGCTGTTCCACGACAACTCTCACCCGGACGAGGATCAGCTAAGAGACGTCGACAGGACCGACTGGGTGCTAAGGGTCCTGCTGGTCGACGAGCTCGGCAACGAGTACGTGGTCAGGGAGTACAGGTACCAGGAGATCTGCAACTACCACAAGACGCTGGTGAGAGACGTGGGGAGGGACAACTACTTCGTTAAGATATCTCAGTCGATATACTTGCCGATACCCTCATCGGGGAGGTACTGGATAGCCATCGAACTGGCAGACCCCTACTACTACGAGAAGCGGGGCAGCTACTACGTGAACGACGCAGACCTGAGCGTCGGGATAGAGATAATCGGCGTGCTCCCTCTAGCTAGGTAGAGCTTCGACCTCATCAAGGGGAGGGGGCCGGACCCAGGATCTCCTCGTACTCCTCGACCACCCTCCTCACGCACTCCATGTCTTGACAAGCCTTGACCTCTCTCACTAGCCTCCTCGCGAGGTCTACCCTCGGTACCCCGTAGCAGCTCGTCTCCAGCTCTTGGAGAGCTCTCGAGGCTCTCCTCACGGTCTCGTAGAACTCCCTGTCCTGGCATAGCCTCCTCACGGTCTCGGCCAGGTGGGGTGAGGCCAGAAAGGTCAGGACGCTCGAGAGTACCTCGAGGCTGAGCCTGAGCTGGGCTTTGAAGAGCTCGTCCACACTCCGACACCTCCCCTCGCTTCCGGGAGGAGTATTAAGCTAGCGACCCCGGCTTACGTGAGCACCCTCTCTAGGACCCCCCTCTCGAGGGCGAGCCTTATCTCCCTGGCTATCCTCCTGCCCACGCTCATTGGCTCGTCCCAGTAGAGGTACGAGTAGGGGCTGCCGTCCAGGTAGAGGTTAGTCCCGGCCACTATTCTCCCAGAGAACTCGAATACCCTCATGCGCGCGTCTCTGTCTATCACTCCCTCGAGGCAGAAGGGCCCTATGATGCCCGGGGGCAAGAGTTCCTTAGTCACTCTCACGAACCTCATCCCGTACTCGTAGACCGTGGGCAGCAGGCTCTCCCTGAGCACGAGCGGCACGTTCCCCACGACGGTAAACGTCGGCTCCAGCCCCAGCTCCACCAGGATCCTCGCTGGCATCCTCCTGAGCCCGTCCACGTCCGACTCGTACCTTATGTCGGCACCGGTCACCTCCAGGCGGTCGAGGACCGGGCTATAGAAGTAGTGGACGTAGGCCGTCACCCCGACCAGGTACTCCTGGACTATGACCCTGCCTACGTCGTCGAGTTCCCCCCTTTTCACGGCCTCTTCCAGCCTCTCCACCACCTCCCGCCACGAGGTCGCTACGAAGTAGCCCCTCCCGCCCTTGGCCCCTGGCAGCTTCACTATCACCGGCCCGCCGATCTCGCTCCCCGGTGGGAAACTCCTCGGGACCGGGATTCCGGATCTCCTCAGTAGCTCGATCTTCGCGTGCTGGTCCGCCTCCACGACGAGCAGGCTCCTGAGGCCGAAGATCGGGACCCGGATCCCGGTGACGCAGTCGAGTCCGACGTACTCTACGAAGCTCCCGTGGGGCACCAGGATCGCGTTGTGATCCCGGAGCGTCCTCACGACTCGCTCCGAGCAGAGCTCCCTCCACTTTCCGATCCTGACCAGGTGGTCGATGAGGTGGTCGAACTGCTCGTAGAACCAGGCTCTGTCCTCCGTCACCACGAGCAGGGTCTCGAATCCCTCCTTCTTGGCCCCGTGGACTATCTGGAGGGAGCTGTGGCTCGCTAGGGTGGCGATGGTCAGCCTGTCGACGTTGTAACCCTCGAGCACGTTTCTCACCCCTTCCCCGTTTGTTATCGCAGTCTAGTTAAAAGCCTGTAGCCGAGGAGAAATTATTAACATATACGAGTGAAAAAGAAAGTAACACCCTCTCGATCAGAAAGCTTATATTTTCACCTGATAACGTGCAAACGAGGTCGGATCGCACGTGATGCTCGTATATGAGGGTAAAAGTAAACGCGTCTACGTGAAAAACCTCAAAGAGATGGTGCTCGAGTTCAAAGACGAGGTCACAGCGGGCGACGGGGCCTTCAGAGCAACGGTCCCCGGGAAGGGCGCGCTTTGCGCTTCCGTCTCGGCCCACCTCTTCAGAGTCCTCGAGAAGTCCGGGATCGAGACCCACTTCTTAGACTACGACGGCTCCAGGAGGATCACGGTCAGGAGGCTTGAGATGGTCCCGCTGGAGGTTATAGTGAGGAACTTCTCGTACGGTTCCCTCCTCAAGAGGATGCCGCGTTACAGGGAGCTGGAGCCCCTGGATCCTCCGCTGATAGAGTTCCACTACAAGGATGACCTCCTTCACGATCCACTCGTCCTTCCCGAGGACGTCCTCAGAGCGAGAGTCCTCTCTGCTCCCGAGCTCGACGAGCTGACCAGGAGGTCCGCCTCGGTGAACAGAGTCCTGAGAGACTACTTCGAGTCTCTCGGTCTAAGGCTCATCGACATAAAGCTCGAATTCGGGTTCGATTCGGAGCGCAGGCTCGTGCTGGCCGATGAGATATCCGGGGATTCCTTCAGAGTCCTCGACGAGAGGGGTAGGCACTTAGACAAGGAGGTGTTCAGGAGGACGAGGAGTGTCGACGCTCTGCTCGAGGCCTACCGAGCGCTGGCGTCTAGACTGGGCCTGAGAGCGGAGGTGTAGCGGTCGGGGCCGGTTGCGCCGTGACCGGGATACTCTCGATCCTAGCTTTCGAGCCCGGGTGGGAGCTGCACCGCTTCGTGAGCTACGGCTTAGAGGCGCTAAGTCATCGCGGAGGCTCCCGAAGGCTCGTCTGCTGGAGGCGGAGCGAGAGAGTCCTCTGCGGAGACTTGGAGAGCGCGGACGTGCGAGGCCTGGCTGAGTCGGGGACCGCGATTGCGGCGTGGCTAGACGGAAGGCGGTTCGACGGGCAAGTGATCGAGGGAGAGAACGCGGTCACGTTATCCGACAGACCGAGCGGCCTCCTCTCTGAGATAGCGAGGGACGTGGAGAGGGCGCTCTCGACCGACAGACCCTACGCGAAGCTGGAGGAGGAGCTGAGAGCATATGAGGACACGTCAGTGCCCTCGTTTGCGACTCTGACCTCCGGGGGCGAGCTCGTTGTGTGGAGAACTAACTCGGGGCTCACTCCGCTGTCCATCGGGGGGTACGGGTTCGACATGGCGATAACCTCCTCAGAGACCTCGGCCATCGAGATGCTAGACGCGGACGTCAGGAGGCATTTGATGCCAGGCGAGGGTGTCTACATGAGCAGGAGGCAGGTGAGGCTCTTCAGGTCTGGAGCGAGCGAGAGCGGTAGGCTCTGCCTCTTCGAGCTCCTCTATACGGCTAGACACGACTCGACCGTCGACGGGATTAGCGTCTACGAGTTCAGGAGGGAACTGGGCAGGAGGCTGGGGAGGTACCTCGAGAGCCCGGTGGACGTCGTCACGGGAGTTCCGGAGACGGCTCTGCCCTATGCTGTGGGGCTCTCCCAGGCCGTCGGAGTTCCATTCGAGCTAGGCTTCGTGGGGACCGCCCGGAGGGAGAGGTCCATGATGAAGGAGAGCACTCGTGAGAGGCTGATTGCGGTGCACCTGAAGCTCAACCCTATCAGGAGGGTCTTCGCGGGGAAGAGAGTAGCGGTAGTGGACGACAGCATGGTTACGGGGGCGACCCTCAAGACTGTGGCCCAGCTCCTCAGGTATAGGGTCGGCGCCAGGGAGCTCCACGTGCTCCTCGCCTCGCCGAAGCTCGTGAGTTCTTGCCCCTACGGCGTCGTCGGGCTGGACCCCGACTCGATGATCTCGGCGCACCTGGACGTATCGCAGATTGAGAAGTATCTCGACGTCGACAGCCTAGCGTGGCTCAGAGAGGAGGACGTGGAGTTCGCGGCCAGGACCTTCCACGCGAGGTTCTGCGGAGCTTGCTTTGGGATAGACTCCCTAGGTGGTGACCGGTGAGAGTCCTACTCGTAGGTTCCGGAGCTCGCGAGCACGCCTTGGCCAAGCTCATAGTCTCCTCCCAGAATGCTGTAGAGCTCCACGTAGCCGCGGACTACGTCAACCCCGGCCTCAAGAGGGAGGCCGAGAGGAGTGGCGGGAGGCTGTTCGCGGTCGATACGAACGTTCCGCGAGCGGTAGCTGGAGTGGCGGAGGAGGTATCGCCAGACCTAGTGGTCGTGGGTCCTGAGGAGCCCCAGTTCCGCGGAGTCGCCGATGCGCTGAGAGAGAGGGGGTTCTCGGTCTTCGGGGCCTCTAGAGCGTGCTCCGAGGTGGAGAGAAGCAAGGTCTTCGGCAGGTACCTCATGTGGAAGCACGGAATCCCCGGGAGGCTTCACTTCATGGCCTTCAGGTCACTGAGCGAGGCCGAGGAGTTCGTCAAGTACGCGGGCGACGTTGTCGTGAAGCCCGCGAGGCAGGTGGGAGGCAAGGGAGTGAGAGTAATAAGGGACACGAAGGCCTTCCTCTCCGAGACCAAGCAGCAGGTGAAGAGCGGGTCCGTGCTGAGGACGTTCGAGGAGCTGAGATCCCTCGCCGAGGACTACGTGGTCCTCGTTGAGCAGAGGGTCGAGGGGGTCGAGTACACGGCCCAGGCTATAACCGACGGCAGCTATGTCCTCCCACTACCGCTCGTACAGGACTACCCCCACGCCTACGAGCTAGACCTCGGCTATGAGACCGGAGGGATGGGGTGCATTTCCGGGCCCGGGTATCTCCTCCCGTTCATAACTCGGGACGAGTACGAGGCCACGGAGAAGATAGTAGGACGGGTCCTCGAGAAACTCCAGGAGGAGGTCGGGGACAGGTACGCGGGAGCCTTCGCGGGCCAGATGATGTTGACCGGTCTCTGGGGTCCCACCGTGATAGAGTTTTACAGCAGGTTCGGGGACCCTGAGATCGCGTGCCTCATGCCTAGAGTGGAGTCGGACTTCCTAGAGCTCCTCGACAGGGCTGCCCGGAGTGCTCTGGCCGGTGCGAAGCTGAGAGTGTCCGAGGATACGGTCAGTGTAGTGAAGGCTATCGCTCCTGCCGGTTACCCCGCGTTCAAGAAGGAGGCCTCCGGGCACCCGGTGGTCGTCGACGAGGGGAGGATAAGGGAGCTCGGGTGTCACCTGCTCTATGCGAGCGTGGAGCAGGGAATCGATGGAATGATGTATACGAAGGGCTCCAGGGCTTTCGAGATAGTCTGCGCAGCGGAGGACTACGAGCGCGCGTACAGGCTCGCCGAGGCGGCCGTGAGCTACGTGAAGAGTCTCGACGGATGGCCTCTCTACTACAGGAGCGACATAGGGTCGAGGCAGCTGCTGGAGGCTAGGAGGAGGGAGGCCGAGAGGGTTCGCACGGTCCACGCGAGTAAGCAGGCGAGGGGCACGCTTGGGGAGACCTTCACCGTCTGGATGCCCGGTAGGGGGATAGTCGCCAACCCCCTTTTGTCCCCGCTGAGGTGATGAGGGTGAGAGCCCGGGACTGCGTCCGGTCCCCCATGTTCGAAGGGTCCGTGAAAGTGCTCCTCCTGGGGAGCGGGGAGCTGGGAAAGGAGGTAGCCATAGAGGCCCAGAGACTCGGCGCGGAGGTCGTCGCTGTCGACCGCTACGACTGGGCCCCGGCCATGCACGTGGCCCACAGGAGGTACGTCGTGGACATGATGAACCCCAGGGCCGTCAAGTCGATAGTCAGGAGGGAGAACCCCGACGCCGTAATCCCGGAGATAGAGGCGATCTCGAGGGATGCTCTGGAGGATCTCGAGACCGAGGGCTACTTTGTCGTCCCGAACGCCAGAGCTGTCAGGATCGCGATGAACAGGCTCGAGCTGAGGAGGTTCGCTGCGGTGGAGCTGGGCCTGCCGACCACGAGGTTCGCGTTCGCGGAGAACCCCGAGGAGGTGTTCGCCGCGTGCGAGAAGGTCGGCTACCCGTGTCTCATAAAGCCCGAGATGAGCAGCAGCGGGCACGGTCACGTTAAGCTCGAGTCCTCGTCCAAGAACGCCGCCGTTGAGGCGTACTCCTACGCCGTGGCGCACTCCAGGGGCAGGAGCAGGAGGGTGATAGTCGAGGAGTTCGTCGACCTGGCTCTCGAGTTCACGGTACTAGCCTACAGATACTTCGACAGTGAGAGAATAGTCACCGAGGTCTGCGAGCCCATAGAGCAGTGGAGGTACGGTGAGTACCACTACATAGAGTCTTGGCAGCCGCCTAGATCGGACCCCGGCGTCCTGACCCGAGCCGTCGAGATCGGGAGGAGGGTAGCGGAGGGACTCGGCGGAGTCGGGATATACGCATCCGAGGTGTTCCTGACGAAGGACGGCAGGGTCCTCTTCAGCGAAGTGGCGCCGAGGTCCCACGATACTGGGCTGGTGACTCTGGTCACCCAGGAGCTAAGCGAGTTCGCAATACACGCGAGGACAGCGCTCGGTCTCCCGGTGCCGAGACCGAGGGTGGTCTCGCCTGGGGCCAGTTTAGCAATATACACCAAGATAGGCGACGCGTGGAGTCCCGAGGTCTGCGGTCTGCGGGAGGCGTTGAGAATCCCTGGGGTGGACGTGAGGATCTTCGGAAAGCCTAGCACGTACCCCGGAAGGAGGATGGCGGTGGTGCTAGCCAGGGGAACCTCCGTGGAGGAGGCCCTCGACAAGGTCAGGAGGGCCTCCAAGCTGATCGAGGTGCGCGCCCCTAGGTGAGAAGCGTGTCGTGCAAGGGCAAGGTGTCGATAGTTATCGGCAGTGAGAGGGATAGACCGCACGCGGAGAGGGCGGCCGCTGTGCTGAAGGAACACGGAGTGGAGCACGAGATAGTGGTCCTGAGCGCCCACAGGAACCCGAAGGAGCTCGAGAGGTATATCGAAGCCTCCGATGCAGACGTCTTCGTAGCTATGGCCGGTCTAGCGGCGCACCTGCCCGGGTTCATAGCCTCAAGGACCCAACGCCCCGTGATAGGGGTGCCGCTGAGCGTAGCGCTGGGAGGGCTGGACTCCCTGCTCAGCATAGTGCAGATGCCAAAGGGCGTCCCGGTGGCTACGGTGGGGATAGACAACGCCGAGAACGCGGCTCACCTAGCTATCAGGATACTGAAGCTCTGCCGGCAGAGCTAGGTGGCCTCCGTGGTACCGCATACCGCGGTCGAGGAGAGAGGGGAGGGATTCGCAGCGGGAGATTCTCCTCGAGTCTCTCCCGGGCCGGGGTGGTGGGCATGCCTCTAACCGAGGCGGAGACCAAGGAGATAAGGAGAATCCTCGGGAGAGAGCCAACGACCGAGGAGCTCGCGATCTTCGAGAGTCAGTGGAGCGAGCACTGCTCCTACAAGAGCAGCAGAAGACTCCTCAGACTGCTCCCGACTAGCGGCAGGAGAGTTCTCATAGGACCCGGGAGGGACGCTCCAGCCGTCGAGGTGTTCCCCGGTGTAGCCGTGGTCTTCAAAGTAGAGTCGCACAACCACCCCTCGGCGGTGGATCCATACAACGGTGCCGCGACCGGCATAGGAGGGGTAGTGAGGGACATCCTGACCCTGGGGGCTAGACCCTTAGCTCTGCTGAGCATGCTCTGCCTAGGCGATCCTCGGGACTCCAGGGCTAGACAACTGATAAAGGGGATAGTCAGGGGAGCGAGCGACTACGGCAGCGGGATCGGGGTTCCGGTGGTCGCTGGGGACGCGTGGTTCGACAGCTCGTTCAACGCTCAACCTCTCGTGAACGTAGCATGCGTGGGTCTGGTCAGAGCAGACGAGATAGTGAGTGGGAGACCGTCTCCCGGGGACCTGATAGTGATCATCGGAAGCCCGACGGGGCGAGAAGGGGTCCTCGGCAGCAGTTTCGCTTCAAAGCCGCTGGAGGAGGGGGAGAGCGATAAGGGGGCTGAGGTAGTCCCGCCAGCCAACCCTCTGATGGGGAGAGCGCTGATAGAGACGGTGCTCGAGATCTCCCGCGCGAAGCTGGCGAAGTACGTGAAGGACATCGGGGCCGGCGGCCTAGCCACGGCCGTCGTGGAGACGGCCTCAGACTTCGGGCTTGGCGCTGAGCTCAGGCTCGAGAACCTCCACACCAAGGGCGAGCTGAGCCCCCTGGAGATGCTGGTCTCTGAGACCCAGGAGAGGATTATGCTGGTTACGGACGAGCGCAAGCTCGAGGAGATCAAGACCGTTCTAGAGAGGCGCGGCGTGCCAGCGAGCGTAGTAGGCTTCTTCGATGGGAGCGGAAGGCTCAGGGCCTACTATAGAGGGAGGCTGGTGGTCGACGTCCCAGCCAGGGAGACGGCTAGAGCGAAGGAGGTCTGGAGATCGTCGAGACCGCCGAGAGAGCTCGTGAAGGCGATAAAGCCTCTGGACAGGCTCCCGGAGATCCCCGTGCGTGACGCTCTCAGAATCGTCCTCTCATCGCCGAACGTGGCCTCGAAGAGATGGATCTACGAGCAGTTTGACAGCGAGGTCGGCCTCAGGACTGTGGTTAAGCCGGGCCGCGGGGACGCGGCCGTCCTGAGGCTGGACGCAGGAGACAGCAGAGGCATAGCGGTGAAGGGCGACGCTAACCCGCGATACACGTCGATAGATCCGTTCAGGGGAGCGGCCAACACGGTCGCGGAGTGCTACAGGAACCTCGTCGCCGTCGGATCTAGCCCCGCGGCGTTCGTAGATGAGCCTAACGCCGGGAACCCGGAGGATCCCGAGCAGTTCTGGTACTTCGAGATGATGGTGAAGGGGATAGCCTGGATGGCCGACGAGCTCGGGGTTCCGGTGGTCGGGGGAAAGGTCAGCCTCTACAACGTGGACCAGCGGGGAAGGCAAGTGAAGCCCACGGCGACCGTGGTGGGCGTAGGGATCGTCGAGGACGTCGGCAGAGTCGCTACCGCGAACTTCAAGAGTGAGGGGTCAGCTGTCCTTGTCGTCGGGACAACCCTTCCCGAGCTCGGTGGGACCGAGTATCTAGCACGAGCCTTCGGGCTCGAGTGCGGAGAAATACCGATCCCAAGACCTGGAGAGGAGCTCAGGAGCGCGTCCTATGTGGGGAGAGTGATCAGGGAGGGTCTAGCCCTCTCGGTCCACGACGTAAGCCTCGGCGGACTGGCCGCGGCCGTAGCGGAGATGGCCATGCTAGGAGGGCTCGGCGTGGAGGTAGACGTCGAGGCGGTTCCCTGCAGGGGCTGCTCTAGGATAGACGAGGTGCTTTTCTCCGAGACCCAGGCCAGGTACGTAGTCGAGGTGCCAAGGGAGAGGGTCGAGGAAGCTCTGCGGATAGCCCGACAGCTCGGCGCGGCGGTGACCGTCATCGGCAGAACCGTCGGGGGGAGGCGCCTGTCGATCATGAGCGGTGGAAAGATCGTCGTTGAGGAGAGCCTGGAGAACCTGCTGGAGCTGTACGAGAGCGCCCTGCCCAGGCTCCTGGTGTAGAGCTGTGGGAGGGATCGCTGCTTACGCCACCGGGAGGCGGCGGGCCTACGATCAGGTCTTGAAGGAGGCGCTGCTAGTGCTGATAGAGTTGCAGCACAGAGGTCAGGAGTCGGCCGGCATCGCAGTAGCCGGAAGCGGAGGGGAGATCGACGTGCTGAGGAAGAGGTCACCGGTGTTCAGCCTGCTCTGGAAGCTCTCAAGATCTAGGAGCCGTCCAGAGCGGGAGAGCTTCGGTTGCGTAGCCCACGTCGGGGACGCTGCTCTAGAGGAGCTGTCTCAGCCGGTGGTCTTCGGAGACGAGAGGTTTAGGGTGGCCGTAGCGTCCGACGGCTGCGTGTCCGACTATCGCGAAATCCACCTCACTGCCAGGAGACTCGCTCCGGACGTGATCCCAAACCACGCTTGGAGCCCCACCCACGCGCTAGCGCAAGCAGTCTACGCTCTAGCCAGGGAGGAGAGGTGGGACGCGGTCGAGGCTCTGAAGAGGCTTTCCGAGCACGTCGCGGGTACGTACAGCCTGGTCCTCCTAACCTCGGAGCCCAGGCTAGTGATAGCCCGAGGTCCCAGGGGGCTCAAGCCCCTAGCCTACTCTTACGCGGGTGACGAGTTCTACGCAGCGTCCGAGACCTCGGCGCTCCAGGTCCTAGACCGTGACTGGAGGGAGGTAGAGCCCGGCGAAATCCTCTCGTTCGACGGAGGCTCCCTGGAGACCACCAGCTCTGGAGTTCCCGCCGACCCGTCCCCGTGCGTCTTCGAGTACGTCTACATCAGCCGACCCGACTCCTACTTCAATGGCATCAGCGTCTACACCTCCAGGCTGAGGATGGGCGAGCTCCTAGCCAAGGAGGCGCCGGTGGAGGCCGACGCTGTTGTACCGGTCCCGGAGAGTGGGAGGGTAGCCGCCATAGGCTACAGCAGGGCTAGCGGGATACCGCTAGTTGAAGGCATAGTAATCAATAAGTACGTCGGGAGAGTCTTCATAGCAGCCCCCGAGAGGCGAGACCTCATCTCGAAGCTCAAGCACGGGATCGTGCGATCAGCCGTGGAGGGGAAGAGTGTTGTCGTGATCGACGATTCGATAGTGAGGGGAACTACCCTGGGCTTTCTGCTGGAGAAGTTGCGAAGAGGGGGGGCCGAGGAGCTCCACCTCAGGATCGCGAGCCCGCCCTTCAGGTGTCCGTGCTACGCGAACGTCAGCATCGCGACACGCGAGGAGCTCTTAGCGTGGGGGAAGTCGGACATGGAGGAGATCAGGAAGCTTCTCGGCGCGGACTCTCTAGTTTACAATACCCCCAAGAACCTGGTGCTCTCCGTGGGGCTGTCCAACGTGTGCCTCTCCTGCTTCACCTGCCGTTACGCACTTCAGGTTGAGGAGCCTCGATCTCAGAAGCAGCAGGTGGAGTAGGTGGAGAGGCTCACGTACTCTAAGGCCGGCGTCGACCTCGGGAAGCATAAGAGGATGCACGCGGTGGCCCTGAGAGCGATCGAGGAACTAGCGAGGAGGCTAGACGTCGAGGTCTCGGGACTGGGGGGTTTCGCGCCTAGCATTAGAGCCCTCGGCGCAAGAGTATCTCTTCATGTGGACGGCGTGGGGACGAAGACGATGGTCCTCGAGAGGCTGGGGGCCTTGAGAGTGGCGGGCTGGGACTGCGTCGCCATGAACGCTAACGACGTCGCCTGCGAGGGCGGCAGGCTTGTAGCCGTGGCCGACTACGTGGCCATGGGAGAAGCGAACGAGGAGGCCTTCAAGCAGATCATGGAGGGGATGGTCGAGGCTGCCGAGGCTGTGAGAGCGCCGATAGTCTCCGGAGAGACGGCCATACTCCCCGGGATGCTGAGCGGGATCGACGTCGTCTGCTTCACGCTCTCGGTCTTGGAGTACAAATTTGAGAACAGAGCCAGACCCGGGGACGTCGTGGTCGGAGTTGAGAGCTGGGGTCTTCACGCGAACGGCTACAGCTTGGTCAGGAAGGTGGTCGAGGAAAGGGTCGGAGACTACAAGAGGATCGTAGATGGGGTGGATTTGGCCTCGGAGCTAGCTAAGCCCACGGCCCTGTACTACGACCTCCTACTGAAGGCCGTTGGACTCGGCTACGCGACGTCGGCCACGCACGTGACCGGCGGGGGCTGGACGAAGATGAGGAGGGTCCTGGGCAGCGAGCTCGATGCGGTGCTAGAGGCACCGAGGCCTGGTAGGATCTTCGAGGTCATCACGCACTACGGGAGCGTAGACCCTGTCGAGGCTTACAGAGTCTTCAACATGGGAGTCGGTCTCCTGCTGACCAGCCCTCCCGGTAGGGTCGGGCAGCTCCTCGACCTAGTCGGTGGAACTGGGTTCAGGTCTTGGATCCTGGGAAAGATAGTCGAGGGAGCGGGCTCTATCAGGATAAGACTCGGCTGGAGAGGCGGTGAGACCATTGAGGTATAGCCCGGAGAGGCTGCTCGAGGGCTACGACGTCGCCAGGATGAGCGTGGCGGCCATAGCTAGCCACTCGGCGCTAGACGTCTTCGACGGGGCCAAGGACGTCGGCTTCAGCACGATAGCCGTCTGCGAGAGGGGTAGGGAGAGGACCTACGTCAGGTTCGGCAGGATCGTGGACGAAGTGATACTGCTGGACAAGTTCGCCGAAGTGACCAGGCGAGATGTAGTCGAGAGGCTCAGGAGACGCTCCGCGATTTTCGTCCCCAACAGAAGCTTTGCCGTGTACGTCGGCTACGACGGGATAGAGAGCGAGTTCCCGGTACCGATCTTCGGGAACAGGTACCTGCTTAGGTACGAGGAGAGGACCGGAGAGAGGACGTACTACAGGCTCTTGGACGAGGCCGGTCTGAGGCGCCCGAGGGTCTTCGAGGACGCGAGAGAAGTCGACAGGCCCGTCATCGTGAAGGTCCCCCACGCTAAGAAGAGAGTTGAGAGGGGGTTCTTCGTGGCAGTGGACGGAGACGACCTAAGGCGCGAGCTGAACAGGCTCGTGAGCAGGGGCGTAGTCAGGGAAGAGGACATGAAGAGAGCCTCGATAGAGGAGCTCGTTCTGGGGGCCCACTTCAACGTGAATTACTTCAACTCTATCGCCAGAAGGAGAGTCGAGATACTCAGCATAGACAGGAGGATACAGACGGACCTAGACGGTCTCCTGAGGCTTCCGGCAGGCGTCCAGCTGAAGCTCGGGGAACACGTCGACGTCGAGATGATCGAGATAGGACACGAACCCGTGACGATACGTGAAAGCATGCTCGAGAAGCTCTTCGAGGCCGGGGATAGGTTCGTCGAGGCCGTGAGCAGGATTGAGCCCCCGGGGATCGCGGGCCCGTTCACGCTCCAGCTGGTCGTCACGAAGGACCTTGAAGTAGTGGTGTTCGACGTAGCCCTCAGGATAGGAGGGGGGACTAACGTGTACATGGGAATAGGAAGCCAGTACTCCAAGCTGTACTTCGGCAGACCTGTCAGCATGGGGTGGAGAATAGCCGAGGAGATCAGGGAGTGCGCTGAGAGGGGATGCCTGAGCGAGATCGTCACATAGCCGCACTTCCGCTCCGTGGAGTGTTTTTTAAGTGTTAATCGGGGTGTGACTGGATGCGACTATGGGCAACCCCTTCAGAGGCGCAGACGTGATCTCGATCCTGGACTTCAACAGGGGGGACCTCGAGCTCCTCTTCGAGTATGCGGACAGAGCCCAGAAGCGTCTGGGGACAAAGCTAGACGTCCTTAAGGGAAGGGTCGTCGCGCTGGCGTTCTTCGAGCCCTCGACCAGGACCAGGTTCAGCTTCGAGGTCGCCGCCAAGAGGCTCGGTGCCGACGTCATATCCGTCTCCGGGGAGGAAGCGATTAGCGTAGCAAAGGGGGAGAATCTGGCCGACACCATCAGAATGCTGGACGCCTACGGCGATCTCATAGTCATAAGGCACAAGCACGAGGGAGCGGCCAAGCTCGCTGCCGAGATAGCGGAGGACCCCGTAGTCAACGGGGGAGATGGGTGGCAGCACCACCCGACCCAGGCTATGATAGACCTGTACGCGGTCCTGAAGCTCTTCGGGACCGTCGACGGGCTCAGGTACGCTCTCCTGGGGGACCTGAAGTACGGGAGGGCTATAGTCTCGTTCCTCTACGGGCTGACAAGGTTCAAGCCCGGCGCGGTTTACCTGGTCTCGCCGGAGCCTCTGAGGCCCCGCAGGGAGGTCTTGATGAAGCTAGAAGAGCTGGGGTTCAGGTACGAATTCGCGGCGTCCCTCGATTCGGTCATCGAGGAGGTCGACGTGCTCTACGTCAGCAGAGTACAGAAGGAGAGGTTCCCAGACCCAGCGGAGTACGAGAGACTCAAGGGCTCCTACGTCGTGAACCTCAAGACCCTGTCGAGAGCGAGGCCGGGGCTAAAGGTCCTCCACCCGCTCCCTAGGGTCGACGAAATAGCCCTCGAGGTCGATGCTACGCCGCACGCGGCCTACTTCTACCAGGCCTCCCTGGGCGTCCCGGTTAGGATGGCCCTCCTATCCCTAATCTCGGGTGCTGAGATATGAGGTCCGGGACCTCCACCGTCGCGAGGATCAGGAGCGGGGTCGTCATAGACCACATACCCGCGGGCAGGGCCCTGGAGGTGCTAAGGGCGCTGGGAATAACGGGGAAGGAGGGGTACAGAACGGTCGTCCTGATGAACGTCGAGAGCCGGAAGCTCGGGAGGAAGGACGTGATCAAAATTGAGGGCAGGTTCCTGGACCCTAGGGAGTCGACCCTGGTGGCCTTAGCGGCTCCCACGGCGACCATAAACGTCATCGAGGACTTCGAGGTGAGGAGTAAGGTTAGGGTCTCAGCGCCGGACGTCGTAGAGGGCCTGCTGAAGTGCCCGAACCCCACATGTATAACCAACAAGGAGCGGGAGCCGGTGAAGCCGAGGCACAGGAGGGTGAGCAGTGAGCCGCTCGAGTATCGGTGTGAGTACTGCGGCACACTGATCCGGCTCAGGTGAGCCCCGGCTAGGGCTCCACGTCGAAGGGCAGCTCTAGCAGCTTTTTTGCGTGGCGGAACCTGGCCTTCCCGAGCCTTATCCTCCCTACCGGGCCGGTCGACGGGAGGTGCTGCTTGTTGCACGCGTTTACGTTCCACAAGCTTCCGTCCCTGTCGCGGATCACGACTATGTGAAGCTCCCTCACTTCGTCGGGGACCTTGAAGAGGTCGTATACTACCTCGCCGTAGACCCTCTCGGCCTCCTCCCTCGGCATTCTGAGCACCTCGACCCTAAGGTCTTCGGCTACCCTGGAGTTGGCCAGCTCCTCGATGGCCTTGAGCTCCTCCTCCGAGGGCTTTCTGTCGAACTGAACGACTAGTCTTCCGTGCTTCCCCTCGACGTACGTCGAGGCGGTCCACATAGCGCCCTCTCCTAAGACCCTGACAACAGCCCCCTTGAGGACGTGGAGGGCCGTATGCGTTCTAACCTCGTCCCGGTGGTCCCCCGACCCGGACATCCCGATCCCTCCGTCCTCCGCGACACCCTAAATAAGATATTAGCTTGATCGGCCTATGCTTCGCGGTGATCGAATGAGGAGCTACGGAGGGCTACTCGTAGCCCTCGTGGCGCTGTCCATCTGCTCTACGGTGGCCCCGGTCGTCTCGCAGGGCTATATGTTCCTTGTAGAGAGCACCAGCTTTAGGTCCTACGTGGGCGGGGACGTGTACCCGGGCTCGTCCAGCGCGAGGCTAGAGGTCGGAGTGAGGTACCTCGGCTCGGAGACTGCTCGGTCGCTGTACGGGTGCCTAGAGCCCCCCGAGGGCTTCTCGGTTCGCCTCAGCTGCGTTAGGGCCAGGGACTCTGATGGTAGCTCTGTCACCAGCGTCGAGTATGGAGAAGTGGTCTACTTCACGTATATCGTGGACGTCGGTAGGGAGGTAGCTCCCGGTGAACACGCCTTCAGGCTAAACGTCACCGCGAGAGTGGGCGCGTCACTAGTGTCGGAGGTCCTGGAGTTCGCAGTGAGAGTGAGCCCGTACCCGGTGCTCCAGCTCGAGTATCTGGACTCCTACTGGAGCCCTGAGGCGTACCCCGGAACCGCTGACACCACGCTCTACCTAGTGTTCAGGCTTGGCGACGCGACTATAGACTCCGCCTCGGTCGTGGTAGAGCTCCCGGAGGGGTTCTACCCACGCACCGCTAGGAGAACCATCGGTAGTGTGAGGAAGCGCTCCGTGTTCACCGTCGTGGTTCCCGGAGTAAGCATAAGCAAGAGCGTGACGCCCGGAGCGTACGACGTCCTTGTTAGAGTGAACGCTGCGGCGGTCACCGACGACGGGGTCTACTACAGCGCCGCGACCTCTGCCCGGGCACCGGTCTCCGTTAGTGATCCACCGCGGCTGCTACTCAGGCTGGTGAGTAGCGGGTGGGCGGGTCCTAGGGTTCCTTACGGAACCAAGGCCGCGGACTACAGGGTCGTGCTCAGACTGGAGGACTCGGCGACTATAGGATCTATAGTCGCCGTGCTAAGGCTACCGGCGTGCGCCGCGTCTTCCAACGGGAGCTCGAGCATAATCGTCTACACGAACAGACCCGTGACCTACGGGGAGGTCTTCGAGCTCACGTTTAGCGGCATAACGGTGGCGTGCCGGTCGACGGAGTTCGCCGAGCTCGTCCTGGAGGTCATGGCGGCGAAGGACGGGTCCGAGTTTTGGGACACGCTGAGATACCTCGTCCCGCTAGTGGTGCAGAACCCGGCGATCGAAGCGAGAGTCGTTGCGAGCTACTGGAGCCCGGGCCCGGCCTACCCGGGCAGCTCGGACCTCTCCCTCGTTTTAGTCCTCGAGAACTTCGATTACGTCTCCCTGTACGAAGGTGTGGCTAGGCTGCGCTTGGGGATCGCGGAGCCGAGGGAGCTCTCGGCGAGCAACGTGGCCGTGGGCTCTCTGAGCAGGACCACGCTCGTCTTCCGCAGGCTCTCTGTGCCGAGGTCTGTCGCTCCGGGGAGCTACGAGCTAGAGCTAGAGGTGGACTCTCTGGTCGACGCTGGCGGAGCGGTCTACGCGGTCTCCATGTGGTTCCGCGCTTCGGTGCGAGTGGAGGAGCCCCCGACTCCGCGACTGGAGATCGTGAGTTACGGGTGGGCCGATGGCAGAGCGTTCGGCCGCTCGGTGGGCAACGCCCTGAGGGTAGTCCTCAGGAACTCCGACCCCAGCGTGACGCTCAGGAGCCTCAGGGCCTCTCTCGATCTACCGGACTGCTTCAGGATCGGGAGCCTGGAGAGGGAGATCGCCGTGGACGCGACCGTGGCCTACGGGTCGTCGGTGACCCTAGAGTTCGGCGGCATAGACGTGCTCTGCCGCGGTGGCACCTACAGAGCCAACCTCACCGCAGAGGCTTTGGGAGAGATATCCGGGTCCACGTTCTGGCAGACGCTACGTTACGACCTAGCGCTGGAGGTCGAGGAGCCGATACTCAACGTCGAGGTGGTGGACTCCGGCTGGACCTCGCGAGTGGCCTACCCCAACTCCAGCAGGCTCTCCCCCTACGTGGTGCTGGTCTCGTACACTAGAGACCGCTTGGCGAGCGTAGTCGTGCGCGTGAGGCCCATCAACGCGAGGCTATCCGACGGTAGCGAGGAGGCCGCCGTGACGTACGAGGAGCCCGTCCCCTACGGCTCGTCCTTCAGCATCAGGCTCCCAACCATGGAGGTGGAGGGAGCGGTAGACTCGGTCGAGCTGGAGCTGAAGATCGCGGCCCTGGCGCGCTACGGCAGGACGGTCTACAACGCGTCCAGGTCCGTCAGAGTGAGGCTTCCGCTGGTCTCCGAGAGGAACCTGGTCGTGGCGTGGTCTCACGTAGAGTACAGAGGGAGCCCCTCGCCCCTCCTCCCGACAGCTAGGGAGGTCGGAGTGCGGATCGTGGTGACAAACCTGAGGCCGGAGCCTCTCAGCATATCTAGGGTCTGGGTCGACGCGCCACGTGGATTTAAGGTCTTGGGCCTCGAGGGGGATTGCCTAAGGGCTACCCTGACCGCCGGAGGAGCGTGCGGCCTCGGCGTGGTGTTGGACGTCTCCGAACATGTCGAGCCCTCCTCTTACAGGCTCACCGTCGGCCTCGAGTACGTGAAGTCTGCCTCGGGAGCCTCCCTCTACGGGACCGAGGTCTTTTACGTACCGCTGCTCGTAGAGAGTCCGAGCGAGTACGTACCCGAGGTGGTAGTCCTCGAAGCCTACTGGGGCGCGCAGCAGCCCGCTGCGGTCTTCCCGAACTCGCGGAACGTCCCCTTGACGATAGTCCTCCAGAACCTCGGCAGATACGATGCCGTGGGAGTGACGATCAACGTGAAGCCGGAGAAGCTAGCCCCGGTGATCGACTCCGCGGAGTGCGCGGCGAGGCTTCCTCCTGGCGTTGCGTGCTCAGCCGTCCTTTACCTAGACGTGCCCGCTGGAGTCGAGGGGTACGTAAGGATGGACGTGAG
>CALKCU010000036.1 GCA_938083005.1 uncultured Sulfolobales archaeon
AAGGTCGACACCATAAGCACCAAGGTCGACGCCCTGAGCGGCAAGCTCGACACAGTGACCGCGAACCTGAAGAGCGCGCTCGACGCCCTGAGCTCTGTGGACAAAGACGTCAGCGCCATAAAGACCGACGTGGGTACCATAAAGACCGACGTCAACTCGATAAAGGCTGACGTTGCTGACCTCAAGGGCGTCAAGGCCGACATCGCCGGAATCAAGTCGGACGTGGCGGCGCTCAAGGCCGACGCTACCGCGATCAGGACGGAGCTAACCGCGATCAGGACGGACCTAGGAGCCGTGAAGACCGACGTGTCGGGAGTGAGGACCGACGTCGCGGCGATACCGGGTAAGGTCGACTCGGCCACGGTAGCCTCGTACATAGCGGTGGTCTTCGCCCTGCTGGCCTTCGTTATGGCCACCCTGGCGTTCCTGACCATAAGGAAGGTAACCGGGGTTCCGAAGTAGCATCCGCTCTCACTAAGCTAAACGCGATTTTTCTCCCGCTGTTTCCCCGTTTCTTCCCGGCCAGAGCTCTTTTAGCCCCCACCTCACCTAACCGGGGTGTCGCAAGCGGTTAGGGTCTACGTCCTGAGGAAGTTCGAGACTCGGTCTAGTATCGCTGACCTCCTGAAGCCCGAGCCGAGTGTCGACGGTCTGGTCCTGGAGGTCTGCTCCACCAAGGACCGAGTGCCGGTCATCTGCCCGACCGAGGAGTCCGGAGACCTGGAGGGGGCCTACGCGGAGCTCGGCCTGCCCAGGCTAGAAGAGATCCTGGAGAGCGCCGGAGCGAGCGTGCTCCTCTACGTCAGGAGCCCCCAGATCGCGGACTCCGCGGCCAGAGCAGTGGAGTCCGCCAGCTCTGCTGAGAGGGTCCGCCTCGTTGTCGAGGACCTCCTCCACGCGAGAGTGGCGAGGAGCGCGTCGGAGCGAGTGAGGGTGGTCCTCAAGCTCTCCAACCCCTACCCCAACGTGTCCCTCCTGGCTAGGGAGGGAGTGGCCGGTCTAGCCATGCCGGCCCCGGTGCTGAGGCCGAGGGTCGTCAGGGAGTGCTCGAGCAGGGGGTTGGAGGTCTACGCGTGGCTCGTGAACGACGTCTCCCAGGCCCTCAGGGTCCTCAAGTACGGAGTAGAGCTCCTGGTCACCTCCAGGCCCGATCTCAGGAGAGAGCTTCGCCAGTATCTCGGAGAGCTCGTGTGAGCCCGGCCTAAAAGCCCAGGTACTTCGGGGCCTCCTGGGAGGCCTCCTCCACGTCCTTGAGAGTATCTATGGACCTCCAGTAGCACCCCCTGAAGGCCTTCCCGACGAGCTTGCCCTCCGCGGCAAGCCTCGGGAAGGTGTCTCTCTCTACGTCCCCCTTGGGCGGCAGGTAGTCGAAGATCTCGGGCCTCATCACGTAGACCCCCGCGTTTATCAGGTGCTCCTCGAGCACAGGCTTCTCTCTAAACGAGCTCACTCTCCCGGACCCGTCTACCTCGACTATCCCGTAGGGGGACCTCAGGGGGACCAGAGCCACGGCCGCTACGGCCTCTGGGAAGCCGTTCAGGTACTCGACGAGCTCCCCCACCGGGATGTTCGTTATCACGTCCCCGTTCACGGCCACGAAGGTCTCCCTACCGATGACGCTCTCGGCGCTCTTTATCGCACCCCCCGTCCCCAGGGGCTCGTCCTCGACCACGTAGGCGACCCTGACGCCGAACCTGGACCCGGAGCCCAGGAACTCTATCAGCCTCTCTCTGTGGTAGCCGGCGAGGATGATGAAGCTGTCGATCCCGCACCTCTTCAGCCACTCGATCTGCCACTCGATTATGGGTCTTCCCGATACCTCGACCAGCGGCTTGGGCCTGTCGTCCGTGAGGGGCCTGAGCCTCTTACCGAGGCCCCCAGCGATTATGGCGGCCTTCAAGCTGCCTCCCAGGGGGGCTACGCCCGGATTAAAAAAGCCCCGAAGGTCGCAGGCTATTTTAGCTTCGTCCGCGAGACCGCGGGGGAAATTTGGGCGTGCTGAACACCGCGTCCCTGGTGCTAGCGGTATCCGTATTCCTCGCGGCTCTATTCGCGGGGCTGGCCTCTCCTCTACCCATCGAGAGCATAGAGGAGCAGGTCTCGACGATCGTGGGGCCGGTGGTGAGCTCCGGCGACCCCGCCAGCGTGCTGGCCGGTCTGCTCAGCGTGATACTCTACAACAACGTCGGAGTGGCCGTCAGGTGCGTGACCCTGGGCTTCACACTCGCCTTCCCTCTCTACGTCCTCTACGCGAACGGCTACATGCTCGGCTCGGTCGTGAGCCACGCCGGGTACGGCTCTCTGGCCCTGGTGCCCCACGGGGTCTTCGAGCTCCCCGCGATCCTGTATTCGAGCTACCTCGGAGTTAGGATTGGAGTGCTGACCCTGGTCTCGCTGCTCCTGAGGCTCGCGGGGGGGAGGAGCACTCACTCCCTGTACCGGGAGTACTGGGAGGCGCTGAGAAGACTCGGCTTCGCGCTCCTATTCCTAACCCTGGCCGCGCTCCTAGAGGTTTTCGTCTCGTTGCCTCTGGGGCGCATGCTTAGGTGATGCGAGGTGCCCGGTTGTCTCGAGGCGGCCGAGAGGCTCCTCGCGGCGCTCGACCAGTACTTCAGGAAGAGGGGCCCGGCGACGGCTAGCTACGTCGAGATCACCGGGCAACCGGACGTGAAGGTGGCTCTGCGGGCTGTATACCTCCACTACGAGGGGACGGCGGAGCTTCCGCGCCTCGAGGACGCGCTCGGGGTTCTCGGTGCGGAGAGGCTCTTCGACTACCTAAAAGAGAGGCTTGGGTGGAGGCTGCTGAGCGTGGAGGGAGAGGAGTACGTCTCCATACCATCCGACCAGTACCTAAGGTTCGCCGGCTCCTCCAGGGAGCCTTTGAGAGAGCTCCTGGTGGACTACTGCCGCTCGGTCTCCGGATGATCCTTATAAGCTCTCTCCCGAGATCGCGCGGGGAAGCCTGGGTCGCGGAGATGGGGAGAGTCATGCCCACTGAGCAGTGATGTCGTTTGGGGTAGCCGACTCCCGGGTTCTCGAGCTCCTACAGCACTAGGCTCAGGAGCATGAACTTCTCCGCGGCGTAGGAGTGAGGGTGGAGCCTCCTCGCCTCCCTCTCCAGGACCCCTCTGTCCTTGTACCTGGAGGATATGTGGAAGAGGAGGAGAAGCCTGCCCCCAGCAGAGGAGGCGAAGGAGGCTGCTTCGAGGGCCGTTGAATGCTTGAACTCCCTGGCCCTCTCCAGGTCCATCCAGGAGAACGTGGAGTCGTGCACCAAGACCTGGCACCGGAGCCCGAGCCTCTCGGGACTCAGAGGCCTCGTGTCGGTCAGGTAGCAGACACCGGTATCCCCGCCTAGGCCGACCGCGTAGCCGAGGGTCTCCACGGTGTGGTCCAGGGGGACTGTGCTGACCGGGGTACCGCGCAGCCTGAGCTCCTCAGACCCCCTCACCTCCTGGATCTCCAGGGAGTCTCCCGGGTCGAAGTAGAGGGAGCTGAAGCTCTCAGACAGGTACCTCCTGATCCCGGGAGGCCCGACGACCACTAGTGGCGGTGCTGGCTTGAAGAGCAAGGACCTGGTCTGTATGAGCGGTACCAGCCCCAGGACGTGGTCTCCGTGGAGGTGAGTCACTAGGACTGCGGTCACCTTGTTGAGCCCGAGCCCGGAGCTGACCAACTTGTGCTGGACCCCCTCCCCGGAGTCCAGGAGTAGAAGAGTCGAGCCTGCTCTTAGGGCCACGGCCGGCATGTCGTCCGGGCCTGCGTCGGGAGCGCTGGTGCCGAGGAAGAGCAGGGAGGTCCTCACTTCCACACCCAGCTGAGCTTCGCACGGCCCTTAATCTGGATCTCGGTCCCGGAGCCGCCGCATCGCAGCTATATTGCCTCGGCTGCGAGTAGTCGGGGGCGAGGGGAGGTGCCGAGCGGGGTAGCGGGCCTCAACTACGAGGAGATGCTCGAGAGGCTGTACTCCAGGCTACCGTCCAGGAGGACTGACGTCCAGATCGAGATACCACAGCTCGAGGTCGAGGTCGTGGGGACGCACACGAGGGTCAAGAACTTCAAGCTAGTCTGCGAGATCATAAATAGAGACCCGAGGCTCGTGCTGAGGTACCTGCTCAAGAGCATGGGAGCCAAGGGGGGTCTGGACAGCGACGGGAACGCTGTCATACACCAGAACGTGAGTAGAGCGTCTCTCAACAAGCTCTTCGAGAAGTTCATCGAGCTCTACGTCAGGTGTCCCACGTGCCACTCGTACCAGAGCGAGCTCACCAGGAGGGGGAGGATATGGGTCCTCAAGTGCTTGGGTTGCGGGGCCGAGACTACGGTGAGGTCCGCGTGGTAGAGCCGCTCCCGCGGGTCGATAGGTGATGGTGGAGGAGGGGCCAGCTGAGCGCGCCGAGGAGGCCGGGCGCAGGGCGTCCGTATACGTGAGGGTGGTTGAGGTGGACGAGGGGGGAGTCGTTAGAAGAGTCGCGGGGGTCTGCGACGAGGAGCTCCTCGGTAGGGTATTTCGCGAGGGGGACCTGGTTCTCGAGGTGAACGAGGAGTTCTTCGGTGGGCATGTCGTCGAGCTCGACGAGGCGGTGGCCATAGTGGAGTCCTCGGACAACGTGATGGCGGTCGGGGAGCTCGTGGTGAGCAGGCTGATAGAGGCTGGACTCGTCCACCCGCTCTCGGTCAATAGGATAGCCGGCATCCCCTACGCACTCATACTCAGGTACTAGCCTTGGGAAGGTTCTGCGCTGGTTGCGGCCGCGAGGAGTCTCCCGGTAGCCCGCTGATAGACGGGCTCTGCCCCGAGTGCTTCGTAAGCGCTAGGAGGCTGGTCCAGGTACCCGAGAGGATCGAGGTGGTTAGGTGTCGCGTTTGCGGTGGTGTAAGAACTCGCAGGGGTAGGTTCTCCCGCACCAGCCTGGAGGACTACGTCCGAGAGGCTGTCGAGGAGAGCGTCGCTAAGGGTAGGCTGGCGGCGGGCGTTGAGCGGGTAACCGTGAGCGGAGTCGAGCTGCTGGAGGAGGTCCTGGTCGAGCTCGTCGGGGAGGCCTCCGGAGCGACCCTGAGCCAGGCCCTGAGGATCAGGGTGGTTCTCAGGGACACCACCTGCCCCGAGTGCCTCATGCGTAAGGCCGGGAGCTTCGGGGCCGTGGTGCAGCTGAGACCCGGCAATCCGAGGGCCGCGCCACTCGTCTCGAGGATAACCAAGGAGCTCGAGGAGCGGCCGGGGGTGGTGGAGATCAGGGAGGCGGGGGACGGCGTGGACGTGCATGTAGCGGATAAGTCCGCGGCTACGCGGATAGTCAGGGACCTCAGGTCCAGCTACGTAGCCAAGGTCCTCTCCACGTGGGAGGGGTTCAAGTACGCTCAGAAGAAGCCTAAGGCCGTCTTCTCGGTCAGGATCTACGCGGTAACCAGAGGGGACGCGGTCGAGCTACAGGGGAGGGTATACGAGATAGTCGAGGCCAGCCCGCGCGCGGTGGTTTTCCGCGACCCGAGAACTGGCGAGGTCTTCAGCCTCGATCTGAACAGCTTGTGGAGGCGCAACCCCACCATTCACGAGGGGACCCGAGGCTCGGTTTAGCCGTAGCGCCCCCGGCTGGCGGTGTCTCCGCTAACCGGGTGGCCCACCAGCGGAATCGCCAACGTTACGCGCGGGGCGTTAGGCCCGCCGAGACTGATGCCGCGGTTTTCCACCGCGCTGCGAGAGGCGCGCAGGGCCGGACGCTCTCTATTCACCGCTTCCCCGAAGCTCTCATTTACGCCGGTGAGCGCTCGCGGCGCCTTTACAGGAGGTGGCCCGCGCTTCTATCCGGGATGCGGTAGCCCCGGGGATCAAACAATTATTATAGCGTGGGAGTGCACGTTTGGTGGTGGAGAAGCTGGGCCAGTCCAGACCGAAGGACGTACCCGTACCGGAGGGCAAGACGCAGGTCATCTGCGTAGTCAGTCAACTCATCGGCGCGAACTACGTCAAGGTGGTGTGCGCTGACGAGCAGGCGCGGATTGCCAGGATACCCGGGAAGCTCAGGAAGAGGGTGTGGATATCCCCGCTCGACGTCGTTCTAGTCGAGCTCTGGGCCGAGGTGAGCGACAGGGGCGACATACTCTACAAGTACTCCAGGGACGAGAGGAAGAAGCTTATTGAGTACGGGTACCTGGACCCTAAGCTCATAGAGTACGCTTCCGGTGCCGTGTAGTGAGCAGGGATGTCGAGAGGTTCCTCGACGAGTACTACAGGCTCACGTCGAGAGAGCCGCGCAGGGTAGACAAAGACCTATTCGAGACGGTCGAGGAGGTATTCGACTCGGCTACCCTGAGGGCTCTCCTAGAGCTTGTCCGCAGGAGGGTGGTCTACGAGATAAAGGGGGCCGTGAGCGCCGGGAAGGAGGCCAGGGTCTACTGGGGCAAGGACTTTGAGAGGAGAGACGTAGCTCTAAAGATCTTCCTGACCTCGTCCGCCGAGTTCAGGAAGGGGATAGTCAAGTACCTGGAGGCGGATCCCAGGTTCTCCGGGAAGGTCCCGAGCTCGACTAGGAAGCTGTACTCCCTGTGGGCCAAGAAGGAGTACAGCAACTACTCTAGGATGTACAGAGCGGGGGTATCCGTGCCCAAACCCGTGGCCGTGTACGAGAACATACTCGTAATGGACTTCATAGGGAGCGAGGGGGTCCCGGCACCGCTCCTGAAGGACCTCGACCTGGGCCTGGAGGAGCTAGAGGCCCTCTTCGAGAACATAGCAGAGGACCTGGAGAGGATGGTCTCGAAGGCCAGACTGGTCCACGGGGACTTCAGCGAGTACAACATCATGATCTGGAGGGGGAGGCACTACATAATAGACGTGAGCCAGGCCGTGGCCCTGGACCACCCAAACGCGCGAGACTACCTGCTCCGAGACCTGACCAACATTGTAAGGTTCTTTAGGAAGAGGGGTCTCGACGTCCCGTCGCCCGACGAACTTCTGAACAGACTGTGGAGGGGCTAGCTGGGGGCGCGCCCCGCTTCTCGGAGCCTCCGCGAGGACTGCTCCGGGGAGGTGAGTAGCACTCGAGCGGAGCTACCTTTGACCAGCGCGGGAGGGGTCCCGGGGCTTCCGAACGCACGTAAAGTCCTTAAGCCCTTGAAGCGTATACCTCGGGGTCGGGGTTGAGGAGGCTGAAAATCGTAGTGGTAGTCGCGGATGGCCTGGGGGATAGACCCGTCCCGGAGCTCGGGATGAGGACTCCGCTGGAGCTGGTAGACTTCAGCCCGGTAGCCGATCTGCTGTCCAGATCCGCGGTGGGCCTCTGGGACCCCATACGGCCGGGCGTGAGACCCGGGAGCGATACTGCGCACCTAGCCCTTTTCGGAGTAGACCCCATCAACAACTACCCCGGCAGGGGACCTTTCGAGGCCATAGGTGCCGGGGCCTCGCTGAGGCCGGGGGACGTAGCGTTCAGGGGGAACCTCGCCACGGTCAGTGACGAGATGGTGGTCATCGACAGGAGAGCGGGTAGAGTAATACCTGAGGCGAAGCAGCTGGTCGAGTACCTCAACCAGAACATCGGCGAGATAGAGGGGGTGAGAGTGGAGGTCTACCACGCGACTGAGCACAGGGTGGCCGTGGTGTTTAGGGGCCCGGGCCTATCCGATGCCGTTAGCGACACCGATCCCCACTCCGAGGGGGTAAGGGTGCTGGAGTCTAGACCTCTGGCCGACGATGAGGCTGCGCGCAGGACTGCCAGGGTCGTGAACGCGTTCACCAAGAGAGTCGCTGAGCTGCTGAGGGACTGTCCCCTGAACGCCAGGAGAGAGGAGAGGGGAGCGCCCCCAGTCAACGCCATACTGCTCAGGGGCGCGGGCAAGATGGTGAGGTACCCGAGGTTCTCCGAGAGGGGGGAGCTGGATGTAGCGAGGGCTGTGGCTATCTCGGCTACGGCGCTGGTGAAGGGCGTATGCGCTCTCCTAGGCTTCGAAGTGGTGACCCCCGAGGGAGCCACCGGGGGGATAGACAGCGACCTAATGTCCAAGGCCCGCGCGGCAGTGGAGTTCTACAGGAGGGGCTACGACCTCATCTACGTCCACGTCAAGGGCGCGGACGCGGCCTCCCACGACGGGAACCCCTACGCCAAGGTGGATATGATCGAGAGAACCCTGAGGGTTCTATCGTACATAGCGGACAACGTGGACCTGGAGGACGTCGTGATATCGTTCCTGGGAGATCATACGACCCCGGTGACCGTGAGAGACCACACCTCGGATCCCGTGCCGGTAGCGGTCTACGCTCCCGGGATCCTCACCGATGGGTTCTCCAGGCTCACCGAGAAGGAGGCCAGGAGGGGTTCCCTCGGGAGACTGAGGAGCGTGGAGCTCTTCGGGACCTTGATGGACTACGCTGGGAGGATCGAGAAATTCGGTGCCTGAAGTTGGAGGTGCCGTTCGGAGAGGTTAGGAGCAAGCTCAGGGAGCTCACTCGAGGGGAGGACTACCGCGAACTGCTGAGGGCCTTCAAGAGGAGCGCTAGAGCTTCTCAAGCCCTCAACCAGAGGAGAGTCGTGGTGCTGTGCGGGGAGGACGACCTCAAGCTGGCTGGGCTGACAGCCGAGCTTGTGATAAGGTATCTCAGGGCGTCGAGGCGCTTCGCTCGCGATGGGGGCAGAGCCAGGGTCCTCTACTTCTACCACGACGAGTCTCCCGGAGCCGTAGCCAGGATGACGGTGGTCAGGAAGGTTCTGAGGCACTTTGCGAAGTCCTCGAGCAGATCGGTGGAGCTGGAGTTCGCGGTTTACGAGAAGAGCGCTGAGTATCTGGGAACCACGGTTCAGGTCCTCGTGCTGGACCTCATAGACGACCTCAGACCGAACGACATCGGCAGGCTCCTCGGGATAGTCGAGGGGGGAGGCGTAATATTGTTCCTCACACCGCCGCACAACTCGTGGCCGGAGCGCAAGACCTTCTTCAAGCAAAGTCTAGCGGTGCCAAACCGCCCGGAGCCCAGGCACATATTCATACGGTGGTTCCTCCGGCACCTCTACGAGCACAGGGGGTTCATAGTGTACGACGTCGAGGGGGGCGAGCTCCTCAAGAAGGACGCTGAAGAAGGAGTGGAGGAGCGCCCTAGGAGGAGGGAGCTGGAGATACCTCGGGAGAAGACCTTCCCCGAGGAGCTCTACAGACTCGCGCTTACTCAGGACCAGGTGAGGGTGATAGAGTCGATAGAGAAGGAGATGGTCGAGAGGTTTAAGGGCTTTAGGCGCCAGGCTATCGTCGTAACGGCCGACAGGGGGAGAGGGAAGTCCTGCGCTGTCGGGATAGGCATCGTGGGGCTGATAGGGGAGCTGCTCAAGTTCAAGAACAGGGTCAGAGTTGCCGTGACGGCCAACGAGCCCAGCTCCGTGCAGTCGATGATGTCTCTCGCGGCCCGGGCTCTAGAGGTCACCGGGAGGGAGTTCAAGGTCGTCAGGAGGAAAGGCTTCGTGATAGAGATAAAGGGCGACAGGTTCAGCATAGAGTACTGGCCCCCGCTAGACGTCTTGAGGCTTAACGTGGACGTGGTTGTAGTCGACGAGGCGGCGGGGATCCCGGTCCCCCTCCTCCACAAAATCTGGAGGAGGTTCGGGCGGACTATATTCTCTACGACGATCCACGGATACGAGGGTGCGGGGAGGGGCTTCTCGGTCCGCTTCCTCAAGAGAGTGAGGGAGGACAGGAAGACTAGGCTGACCGTAGTCGAGATGAGCGAGCCGATAAGGTACTCTGCCGACGATCCGATAGAGGAGTTTCAGTTCAGAGTGCTGCTGCTAAACGCGGAGCCCGCGGAGCTCACCGAGGAGGACCTGGAGGCTATAAGGAGGGGCGAGTACACTTACGTCGCCTACGACCCGGAGGAGCTATTCAAGCCCGAGAACGAGGAGACCCTCAGGCAGCTCTTCGGGATCTACGTCCTCGCCCACTACAGGAACGAGCCGGACGACCTCGGGATGATAGCCGACGCTCCCCACCACTCCGTGAGGGCGGTGGTTTTGAAGAACGGGAAGGTAATCGCGGCTGCTCAGCTCGCGGAAGAGGGAGGCCTCGCGGACGAGTACGTAGACGAGCTACTCAGGGGAGGTAAGATACCCGGCAACATAATACCGGACAGGCTCCTCAAGCACCTCAGGAGGAGGATATTCGGGAGGGGGGTAGGGTGGAGGATAGTAAGGATAGCCGTTCACATAGACGCTCAGGGCATGGGCGTAGGCTCCCAGCTCACCAGGAAAATAATCGAGGAGGCTAGAGCGAGGGGCTACGACTGGGTGGGCGCGGGCTTCGGGGTAACCTACGAGCTGCTCAACTTCTGGCTCAAGAACGGGTTCAAGGTACTTCACCTATCCCCCGAGAGGAACCCTGTGAGCGGGGAGTACACGGCCCTCGTGATATACCCACTCGCGGACTCCTGGAGGGAGGCCGTCGAGGAGTCTCTCGAGGACTTCACGATAAAGTTTGTCGAGTCCCTGCCGATGGTCTACAGAGACTTCGAGTCCGACGCCGCCTACCTAATACTCAGCTCTCTCGAGAGGCCCCTCGGGGTCTCGGAGCGAGTAGTCTTGAGGGAGACGCAGCTGGAGAGGCTTGAGCTGTACGTAGCCGGGGTCTTCACGCTGGAGATAGCGTTCGACGCGGCGCTGGCCGTCGTGAAGAAGTTCGTCTTCGAGGGCAGGCTGAAGGAGCTGGGTCAGGAGGGGGGTCGGGTGCTGATAGCCAGAGTGCTCCAGGGCAAGACGTGGGACGAGGTTAGCGGGGAGCTCGGGATCGGTAGGGTGGCCGCTGCTAACAGCGTGCGGAGCTCCATAGCGAAGATCCTCGAAGCGCTGTTCGGAGGGGCGGTGAGCTAAAAAGCCCCTGCTCCAGACTGAGTACTCGGTGAAGCATACGAAGGTTAGGTGGCTGGGCCACGCGGCCTTCTACGTAGTCGTGGGGGGAGCGAGGTTCCTCATAGACCCCTGGCTGAGCAACCCCGTCTACGTGAGCAAGCCGGAGGAGTTTTCCGACGTAGACTACGTAGTGGTAACGCACGACCATGGGGACCACCTGGGGGACGCCGTCGACGTTATGAAGGCTGCCCCCAAGGCTAGAGCGATAGCCGTATACGAGATCGCGGAGTACGTGGGGGAGAGAGTCGGCAGGGACAGGGTCGTGGGAGCGAACGTCGGGGGGCCGGTAAAGCTCGAGAGGGGGCTGACAGTGGTGCTCACACCAGCTTACCACTCGACGGTTAGGGGCGCCCCCACGGGCGTGGTGATAATGTCTGGGGAGGAGTCCGTTTACCACGCGGGCGACACCGGCGTCTTTTACGACATGAAGCTCGTGGGAGAGCTCTACGAACCCAGGGTCGCTCTGCTGCCGATCGGTGGACACTTCACCATGGGTCCGAGAGAGGCGGCTCTGGCGGTCGAGCTTCTCAGACCTAAGTACGTGGTCCCGATGCACTACGGTACCTTCCCGGTGCTCTGGGGGACTCCCCAGGAGTTCGTGAGCGAGGTCAGGAAGAGAGGGCTCCCGGTAGAGGTGATCGTCCTCAGGCCCGGAGAGGAGGCGACCCTGTAGGCGGCTCTCCGACTCCAACGGCATAGCCCGCTCCCCCCAGCAGCATCGTTTTGCCTTGCGTAGCTCCTCTTCCCGCGGTAGTCTTTTTGGGGAGCTCGGACTCCCAGCACCCGAGCCCCTCGGCCCCGTCGGAGAACCCTCGGAGCCGGAGGCGGGGCCCCTACGTCTTCTCCCACCTACCGCGCCTGCTCGGTTCCTCGCTTTGCGTACCGAGCGTATCGACCTCCGGCGGCTGTCTGTCGAGCTTTACGCTAAACGGAAGTCGTCGCCGGACCCCTCTACCACTACACCTGGAGCTGTTACCTGCGACGCGGATTTCGCTGCGCGCCGGAGAGCGGCCTTTCTCCGGCTTTTTAGGCTTTCGCCCCAGACCTCTGGGGTGCGAGGCCGGAGTGAACAAGAGGAGGAAGAAGGGGCAATCGCACGCGACTAGGCCTCCTACTGGCGTAGCCCCTAGGTGGGTTCAGTTCACCCCCGAGGAAGTCGAGGCCATCGTGGTGGAGCTTGCCAAGAAGGGGTACCCGCCTTCCATTATCGGAGTGATCCTGAGAGACCAGTACGGGGTTCCACTAGTCAAGACAGTAATCGGGCAGAGGATCGCGAAGATCCTTGAGAGGCACAACGTAAAGCCCGTGATACCCGAGGACCTCTACAACCTGCTCAGGAGGGCCGTTAACCTAAGGAACCACCTCGCAGCGCATCCAGGGGACGAGCATAGCCGGAGGGGGCTGATAGAGATCGAGTCTAAGATCCACAGGCTAGTGAGGTACTACAAAAGGATCGGGAGGCTTCCCAGGGATTGGACGTACAGGCCTGATGCGGCATCCGTGCTAGTATCCCAGCCCCTGTACAGGATAGAGGGTAGCGCGTAGGGGGCTTCTTGGGGTCACTGCAGCAGAGGAGGGATAGGCGCCGCATTAGGAGCCTGTCCGAGCTAGTCCAAGAAGGAGAGCGCCTAGTCGTCGTCGGAGACGTCAGCGCCGAGCCCCTGGTCTCCAGCGGAGTAATCCTGCGCGCGCTGAGGACTCTGGGGATAGACTTCGAGTTCTACCTCTCGACAGACCCCGTGGACTTCGGTCGGATGAAGGAGAGGGTCGTGGGGGTCGAGGCCCACATCCAGAACTGCGCGACCTGCCTGGAGCTGGCGGACCTAAAGCCGAGGAGGGCTTCCCGGCACGTCTTCCACGTGGTCCTAGACCTACTGCGAGAGGAGGTCGCCATCTCCAAAGAGGAGCACGTCCTCTTGCTCTCGTCGGCTCTGACGAGGTACACGCCCAGGCCCCTCGCTGGCGCTCCCGAGCAGGAGGTCCAGGAGCTGGTGAAAAGCATGGTCGCCTCGGGGATAGTAAAGGAGGTGGTGGCGCCCAGGCTGATCGGCTGGGGCTCGATGCCGCCGGAGGAGGTGGTTCAGCGCAGCGTCGACGCCTGCGTCCTGAGGTACTTCGGGAGGCCCGCGGCTAGGGTTACCGAGAGTGACGTAGCCAGAGAACTGGGGGTCGGATCCCTCAAGGAGCTCGAGGACAGGACGTACGTGCCCAGCTACGACGCTGGCGTCCTAGATCTCTACGAGGCGGCCTACGTCATAGAGTACGCCATAGACGTCGAGGGTCCGGAGTACGCGGTCTCAATGCCGTTAAACTACAGCTACTTCCTCTGGGCCGTGAGAGCGTTCAGGGAGTCCGCAGAGCGCCTGCGCGAGTGCGTGGACTCGGTCCTGGAGAGGAGGTTCGAACGCGAGGGGCCATTTTACATACTGGAGTGCGATCCCGAGGCGTCCGGAACCGTTGTAACGAAGATACTGAGGAGCCTTAAGCTCATCGAAGAGGGCTCGCTAGTAGTGTACAGGGCAGCCGGGAAGTACTACACTCCGCTGCAACCGCTCGCCCGGTCCCAGAGGGTTAGGCTCTCGGGCTCCAGGATCGAGGGGGGCTACGCGGTTCTGGACGGTAGCGCCCTCGGCAAGCTTCGAGCACCATAGCCGCAGCGGGCGCACCGAGTCGGAGAGCACATTCTCTTCGACACGATCTCGAGAGCTCGGAGCGAGCGGACGCCCGATCCGCTTAAAAAGCCTGGCTGCCATGTAGCACCGGTGTCCCGTATTGTGGAAGAGCCTGTCCAGGTAGGCCCCTGGGCCGCCGAGGCTTTCGTAGACTACGAGAGGTTGCTCAAGATCTTCGGGGCCAAGCCGCTTACGGACGCGGAGGTCAGCCACTTGGAGAGGCTCGCGGGAGGATCTCACCTGATGTTGAGGAGGAGAGTGTTCTACTCGCACAGGGACCTGGACGTGTTCTTGAGCATGTACGAGGCGGGGTACAGGTGCGCTCTGTATACGGGCAGGGGACCGTCGGGGTCGACCCACCTGGGTCACATCCTGCCCTGGATATTCACCAGGTGGCTGCAAGAGAGACTAGGCCTAGACCTCTTCTTCCAGATGACCGACGACGAGAAGTTCCTGCACGAGGAGAGGCTAGAGCTCTCGGAGAGCAACAGCTACGCGTACGAGAACGCGCTGGACCTCATAGCCCTGGGCTTCAACCGAGAGAAGACGCATATAATCATAGACACCGAGGACATAGGCTACCTGTACTCGATAGCCGTAAGGATCGCTAAAAAGATCACGTACTCCGTGCAGAAGGCCACCTTCGGGTTCGACGACTCGACCAACGTGGGGCTGATATTCTACCCGGTCCTCCAGATGGCGGTCTCCTTCCTCCCGACGGAGCTCTACGGGGAGGAGACCTACGTCTTGATACCGGCTGGCATAGACCAGGATCCCTACTGGAGGATAGCTAGAGACCTGGCCCGGAGTCTGGGCTACCCCAAGCCCTCCCAGATACACAACAAGCTGCTCCCGGGGCTGGGCCCGGAGGGGAAGATGTCGTCCTCTAAGCCTGAGACGGCCGTATATACCACGGACCCGCCAGAGGTAGGAGCTCGCAAGATCATGAGGGCCTTTACGGGTGGGCAGCCCACCGTGGAGATGCAGAAGAGGCTCGGAGGCAACCCCGATCGCTGCTCGGTCTACAAGATGTACGAGATGATATTCGAGGACGACGACGGTAGGCTCCGGGAGAGGTACCTGAGCTGCCGCTCTGGCGCTCTGCTATGCGGAGACTGCAAGGCGGAGCTAGCCTCTAGGGTCCAGCGCTTCCTGCGGGAGTTCCAGGAGAAGAGGGAGAGAGCCCGGGACTACGTGGAGATGTACCTCCTCAGAACGAAGTTCGAGGCTCCCAAGCGCAGATAGCGAAGACTGCTTGGGCAGAGCATATTAGCTTTGAGGTGGGAACTCTCTCGAGAGCCGCGGCACGCTCCGCGCTCCGGGAATCGCGCGGGCGAATGATGAGGGTTAAAAGCTATGAGGGGTGATTTGAACCGGGATCCTGAGCACTCCGCAGCTCCGGTCTCGCGCTGCGCGCACAGCTTCGGACCTTCCTCCTCGCCGGGAGCCTTCGGGGCGAGTGGCGAAGGGCTAGCGCTCGCCTTCCGATGCGCGTGTCCACTCGAGCTTCCCGCCGCCCGCACGTACCCGGGCGCACCGACCTCAGGTAGCCGCTCGCGTGTGGGACGGTTGAGCTTTACGCTAGGCGAAGCGGTCGCTAAACCCCGCGGCTGGCGCGTGGAGCGCGGTCACTTTATAACCTAATAACCTAAACACAAAAGACCTGAGAGTCCGGTGGTGGAGGTGAGCTCGCCAGTCGAGGAGATCTCGGGTGCTGGCGTTCGCGTGTGGCTACCGAGGCTGACCAGGTTCGAGAAGGCGAGGATCATAGGAGCCAGAGCGCTGCAGCTGGCCATGGGAGCTAGGCCTCTAATAGACGTAAGCAAGATGCCCGTCAAGGACTTCGTCCACATAGCTGGGGAGGAGCTCGCGAGGGGGGTCCTCCCGTTCACGATAGTCAGGAGACTCCCGAGCGGGGTCAGGGAGCTTATACCGGTGTCCCTCCTCATAAAGTCTGAGAAGAAGATCTTCGGTGGAGTAGAGCTTTGAGGGAGGAAGTCGAGAGGGTACTCTCGAGGTACGCTAGCGTCGAGCTGACGTACGAGGCCCCGTCCTTCCTAGAGTACCTCGTGACCGGCGGCAGCATAGAGAGGAGCTTCGACGACGTCTTCAGGGAGCTAGTGGGGCTAGGCTACCAGCCCCTGCTAGTCGTAAAACCGGGACAGGAGGTGCTGCGCGTCTTCAGGGTGGGAGTTGGGGGAGCTAGGAGAGTGGCCGCCTACGCCCTCGCGCTGGCAACCATGGTGGCGGTGGCCGTGTCGGGCTACTTCTCGACTCTATCCTTTTACGAGTGCCTGGGGAGAAGCGGGAGTGAGATCATCGAGTCGGTCATAGCCTTCATACTAGCAGTGCTGGTCCCGCTATCCCTTCACGAAACGGGTCACTTCATGGTGTCCAAGAGGATGGGCATCCCGACCCCGCTGCCCATGTTCATTCCGGCCCCCCTAGTATCGCCCCTAGGCACCTTCGGAGCGGTGATCGCGACCAGGTTCCTACCCCGGGACAGGAAGTCTCTCGCGCTCCTGGGACTCTCGGGACCCCTAGCGGGGGTAGCCGCGTCCCTCCTGCTTATGGTGTTCACGCTGAGGATATCCCCGGCGGTGAGGCCGGAGGAGCTGGCCTGCGAGGTCGTGCCGATACGCTTCATCCCTATGTCTACTTACGCTCTGCTGTCGCTGGGGATCGTGCCGCTAGCAGAGAACGAGATCATCCTTCTGCACCCGGCCGCTCTAGCCTCCATGCTACTCCTCCTAATACACTTCGCCAATCTACTACCCATAGGCCAGCTAGATGGGGGGCACGTGATTAGGTCTCTGACCAGCATGGAGTTGCACAGAGCGGTGAGCCTGACGGTCCCAGCGCTCCTCGTGCTACTAGCTCTCCTCTCGCCCGCCTCCTACGGGTGGCTCGGCTTCTTCTCCATCCTCGCACTGCTCATAAGCGGCTTCAGACCTCACGTAGGCTACTCAAACCAGGCCTCAGGGTTATCTCCGAGGGACAAGCTCTACCTGCTGGTCGCGTACCTAGCGCTACTGCTCCTAACCGCACCGGTGCCGCTCTGAGGTCTGGGAGCTTGTCCCTGCCGAAGAAGTACGTCCTGGTGATAGCGGAGAAGCCTAGGGCTGCGGCTAAGATAGCTGAGGCGCTGGGAGCGAGTTCGAAGCTCAGGATCGGCGGGGTCCCGGTGTGGGTGGGAAAGCTCCGCGGCAGGGACATCGTAATAGCCCCCACCGCCGGACACCTCTTCACCCTCTACACGGACGAGAAGGGCTTCCCGGTGTTCAGCTACTCCTGGGGTCCTAGGTGGGTTTATGAGCCCGAGTCGAAACACCTCGCCAAGTTCTACGAGGTTCTCAGAAAGCTCTCCCTCAACGCCGAGTACTTCATCAACGCGTGCGACTACGACATCGAGGGCTCGGTCATAGGCTACAACATAATACGGTACCTTGGCGACGCCTCGAGGGCCGGCAGGGTAAAGTTCTCGGCACTGACCAGAGAGGAGATCCTGAGAGCGTTCGATAACCCGCAGCCTCTCGATTGGGGAAACATCGAGTCGGGGCTTGCGCGGCACATCCTCGACTGGATATGGGGGATCAACGTGAGCAGGGCCTTAACGAGCGTTTACCATAAGCTCTTCGGAAGGCACCCGGTTCTCAGCGCTGGGAGGGTTCAGTCGCCCACGCTGATAGAGCTGGTGAGGAGGTACGTGGAGAGGGCGACGTTCGTCCCCGTCCCGCTCTTCACGGTCTCGGTGAAGGTGGAGCACGGCGGGAAGGAGTACGCGCTTACCAACCGCTTCGAGCCCTTCAGGAGGCGGGAGGACGCGGCAAGGCTCGCGAGGGCTCTGAGAGTGAGGAGAAGCCTGGTCGTGGGTAGTGCGGAGAAGAGAGTGGTCAGCCTGGAGCCGCCACCACCCTTCAACCTCACCGAGCTCCAGCTCGAGGCCGCCAGAGTCTTCGGCTACTCTCCGGCCAGGACCCTGGAGATAGCGGAGGAGCTCTACCTCAGGTCCCTGATCAGCTACCCGAGGACCAACTCGGAGAGGATACCGCCCACTATCGACAACGCCTGGATACTGCGGAGGCTCTCGGCCCTGCCCGAGCTCGGTGCTTACGCCTCGGAGCTTCTGAGGCGGGGCCTGTTAGTCCCGAGGGAGGGTCCGGGGGAGGATCCAGCGCACCCAGCTATACACCCGACCGGGTACCTACCAGCGGAGGAGCTCAGCCGGGAGGAGTCGAACGTATACGAGCTCATAGTCAGGAGGTACCTAGCATCCTTTTACCCGAGCTCCAGGGTAGAGGAGATCGTCTACACCGTGGTGGAGCCGGGGACGAACGCGACTTTCAGGCTCACGGGCAGGAGAGTCTTGTCCCAGGAGTGGCTCAGGGTTTACCGCTACAGGAGAGTCGGCACCGTGGAGGTGCCGGTTCTGCGCCCCGGTGAGGAGGTGCCGGTATCTTCCGTCAGGGTGCTCAGGCTGTACACGCGCCCGCCACCGCTCTACACGAAGGCCTCTATCCTCAAGTGGATGGAGTCCGTTAACATAGGGACCGAGGCTACTCGAGCCGAGATAATAGAGAAGCTCTTCGAGAGGGGTTACGTGAGGGGGAGCAGCATAAGCGTCACGAGCCTGGGCCTGGCGGTGGCGCGGGTACTGAGCACTCTGTTCAAGGAGATAACCGAGGTGGAACTTACCAGAGAGCTCGAGAGGGGGCTTCGAGAGATAGCGTTCGGCGGGGCTAAGAGGGAGGAGGTGATCGGGGAAGCGGTCTCGAGACTCCGCGCCAAGCTCGAGGACGTGAAGCGCGCGCTAAGCGATAGCGATGCGCTGGAGCTGAAGAGGAGGCTGGGCCTCTCAGTGGGGCGCTGCTGGGTGTGTGGGAGAGACTCCAGTGAAGAGGAGGATGGAATAATGCTCTGCCACCTCCACCTCAGGGCTTACCAAAACCTCAAGGAGACCTACGCAGCCTGGAGAGAGGGGACCGGTGCGAGCTTCGAGGAGTACGCTGAGACGCTGTCCAGGCTTTCGGGTACCGGGAGGTTCGTAAGGGAGGTCTTAGCGTATCTGATGAAGAGCGTGAGGTAGCCGACTAGCGGGACCTTGATCGGGCTACCTCCCAGCTCCAGAACCTTCCCGAGCACTGCCTGGAACTTCACCGGGGGGTCCGGTAGCCAGTTGTTGTCTCCCTTGGTGATAAGAGCGTCGCCCTCTATTCTGATGACCCTGTGTATTATCAGGGTCCCGCCCCGGCGGTAGACCACCACGTCGCCCACGGCTATGTCCTTCGGGGAGATCCTCTTGACGATTACGATCAAGTCCCCCGGCTGAAGTGTTGGCTCCATAGACCGCCCCTCGACAACCGCGAGAGCTATGTAGTTGAGCAAGATCAGAGCGACTAGAGAGAGAACCGCTGCGGCAACCGCCACCTCCACAGCCGCGGCGATCGCTCTCCGGATCCGGGCAGCCCTCACCTACCCTTCCCCGGACAGGATGTCGCTTATGTCTACCTCTATCACCTTCCCCCTGCCCTCCGGGGCTTCCCCCCTCTCTATCGATCTGCCTCTCCCTCCCTCTAGCTCTACATCGTGCTCTCCACCGACCCTTACCACACCGACCCTGCTCCTCCAGCCGTGCCCGCAGCTGGGGCACTTGAAGGAGCCCATTATCGTTATGGCGATCCTCCCCCTCGCGTCCGGAAGAGGTGAGGTCAGGTGCCAGGTCTTCAGGGGCTGGGTTTCGCGACCGCACTTAGGGCATCTCACTCTCCTCCCCCCACTCTGCGTGGACGTAGCCAAAATATAGGACCCCCGGAGCTAGCCACGGCCGCTCACGCTTCTCGAGAGACACGCTACCTGGCTCTCCAAGGAGATCTCCGGTCACTTGAGAGAGCGCCGAGCCTCCTGAAAGCTCTCCCCGGCTATAGGGCTCAGGCGGTGAAGATATAGGCGGCGAGCACCGGTATCGCGTTGGAGTGCGAGCGGGGTTGAAGAGGGCCATAGCCCTGTACAGCGGCGGCAAGGACTCTCACTACTCTGTCCTCCACTCCTATCGCCAGGGGGTAGCAGTGGAGGCTTTAGTAGTAGCCGCTCCGAGCAGAGAAGACTCCTGGCTCTTTCACTCGGTAAACGTCCCCTGGAGCACGCTCCACGGGGAGGCGATGAGCCTCCCGGTCTACGTGGTCCCGGTGAGCGGGGTCAGGGACGTGGAGCTCGTTGAGCTCGGAAACCATCTGCGCCGGGCGCTCGAGAGGCACCAGCACGTGGACTACCTGGTGGTGGGCGCCGTCAAGTCCAGGTACCAGTTAGAGAAGTTCAAGGCCCTCTCGGAGGAGCTAGGTCTGAGGCTCTACGCCCCCCTGTGGGCCCTAGACGAGGTCGAGCTCCTGAGGATGGAGGTCGAGGAGCTGAGCTTCATCGTAACTGCCGTCCAGGCGTACTGCCTCGACCTGCGCATACTCGGGACCCTGTCGAGTCGAGAGCTGTTCAACCGCCTCCTCAAGGCCCGCGAGGAGTGCGGTGCGAGCCTCGTGGGTGAGGGAGGAGAGTACGAGACCTACGTCATCGGGTCTCCACTCTTCAGAGGCAGGGGCATAGCGATAAGCAGAGCGAGGATAGTCCTGCGCCCGAGGGAGTACTCTGGCTACTTCATCATAGAGGACGCTAGGCTCGCCTGACGACCTCGGCTGCCGGCTCCGGGGTCGCGGGTCCGGTCAACCAGAGGACCCTTCTCTACTCCCTACCCGTAGTGCCGCCAGCTACCCCGAGCGCGGACCCCGATGAGGGTCGGAACTCACTCCCCGAGCTCCTGGAACATTATGTAGGAGACGCTGGACTTAGGGATTATAAGCGCTCTGTCGCCAACCCTGAGGCCGATCTCGTATCTAGACACCTTCGAGAGCTTTCCGGAGACTTTGGTGCCATTCTGGAAGACTACAGTGACTTCGGTCCCGGTCATTTCGGGCGTTATGATGACGTCCTCGAGCTCCTCGCTCGAGAAGCCGTGAATGTCCGTCTGAGACACCTCGACGTAGGCTATAGAGTGCCTAAAGACTACAGCAGGACCCTTCGGGGTCCTGATCCCTATCTCGTACCTAGAAACCTCGTCCACTACCCCCTCCAAGGGCTCCTCGGCGCCGAGGAGGTGCAGCCTTACCGCCTTCCCCTCGAACCTCTTGTCTAAGATGTTCTCCCGCGTCTTGACTCCCCACCTAGGGTTTCTGGGAGCATCCTAATAAACGGTTCCCACCCTAGGGAGCAGAAGGGAGTGACGCACCATTAGGGGACGCTTTCACCCTAGACTTCTACTTAGCAAGTCGCGGGGTCCGCCCGACGCGTTATGCTTGCGGAGGGTGGCTCCCGGTACGCGTAGCCCGGGGGAGCGAATGGATAGGGTTCGCGAAGTTGGTGTATTTTTAACCAGACTGACGGAACCCGGTGTGAGCACTCCTCGAGGTTCTAAGCTCGGGAGTATTACCTCCTTTTAAAACCGCGGCATCCTTCAAAGCCGCCTCGTTGAGTTAAGCACCGGTATCGCAGAACGTTTGGGCGTTTAGAGTGCCAGTCAAGGTGGTCAAGGCCGGTCGGGGCAACGTGCTCTCGTACGTGACTGACATGACCCGCAAAGGGTTTAGATGCGTCGAGGTGAGTCCCGGAGAGTACAGATGTACGAAGAGGATAAACGAGATCCAGGACTATACCGTCATACTGCTCTCCTCCTCGAGCTGAGCTTTTCTCTCCTAGCGGCACCTCACTCCCTCCGTCTCCATTAACGAAGCTAGCTTGTCCGCCGAGCCGTCGGCAGCGTGGTGTCCCGTCGAGGCCGATGTCGCGGACTCTCCCGGCTCACCTTTTCTTCGAGAGAGGATGAGGAAGAAACGTACGCGAGCATTAGATTTCTGCCCTCTGCTTGTCGTCACGTGTGATGCGGCTCAGAATCGAGCTGTCCGCCGGAGCTCTCTACGAAGACCACGCCGAGTCCGCAGGGGAATGCGCGAGACCGGTAAGAACCCTCCGGCAACGCGCGTTAGCGGCTCAGAGCTTTGGCCCCTCATCACGGGTCAGGAGCTAAAACTCATCACGGCCTCTTCCACAGATCTACGGCCTCCCTCCTCTTTAGCTCTTTGAGCGCCCGGTCGAGGAACCTGTAGACGGTGGAGTGCTGGCGCCCCCGAGCCAGCATCTCCACGGCCTGCCTCACAAGCTCCGCCCTGTTGTAGTCGCCTATTATGGCCACGTAGTCCCGACAGACACTGATATAGGTCCCGGACATCTCCTCTAGCACTAGCCTGGTCCTACCGCCCTCCCCTATGATCCTCCCCTTGATCCTCTGAAGGTGGTTCTCGCCGGACCCAGCGAAGTCCTTCAGGTCTATAACCATCAGGATCGCATCGTCGTCGTAGAGCCTCGAGGCCCTCTCATAGGAGAAGCAGTAGTCCACCGCCCTGACTATCTCCTGGCACTTTAGCAGGTTCGTGACCGGGGTGTAGGCGCTGGCGGGCTCTATGATCACCGACCCGTCTATCGAGTCTACCGTTATCTTAACGCCTAACCGCGCCTCCATGTCCTTGACCACAGCGCCGCCCCTCCCTATTAGGACCCCTAACCTGTCCTCGCCAACCCTCAGGTATATCTTGGTGACGCCCGGCACCACTCTGCGCTCCGACATCGAACGCCTCCGCTCCATGCATTAAGCCCTGCGGAATTAATAGGAGCTTAGTCCGAGCGAAGCGCTCCCGGGACCTTTACCGCACGCCCGCCAGCTGCTCGCGCCCTTCGGGAAACTCGTAGCTTTTCAGACTCGTCGAGGCGATCGCCGTAGCCGCGAGTAGCATCGAGGCCGAGAGGGCGAACGGAGCGAGCGGGGATAGGGATCCGTAGAGGAACCCTCCCAGGTACGGTGCCGGTATGCTGGTAACGCTCCTGACAGCATTCACGGAGGCGAAGACCTCTCCCACGTTCTTGAACACCTTAACCACGTAGACGTTGTAGCTGGGTATCCAGAAGCTTATGCTAATACCGATGAATAGCATCGCCGCGGCAGAGTGAAGTGCGGCGGGGAGAGCGAGGAGAACCGCTGCCAGAGCCGCAGCAGCCTCGGAGAGGACTAGGGCCGACGAGCTCCCCACCCTGTCCACGAGCTTGCCAGCTAGCGGGGTCCCCACGGCCTCGATCACGTTCGAGAGGGAGATCAGGGCCCCCACTCCCACCTCGTCGTATCCGCGGCTCAGCAGATGCGCGCTGAGCATCGGGTACCAGAGGTACCACGCAGCTCTATCGAGCGATGCGAACAGGTATAGGAGGCCAAGCCTCCTGTCTGGTGAGAAGACTCTCCTGAACGAGTCGGCGAAGCTCGTCCTGCTGGGCTTCTCGACTCCTCCAGGCTCCGTAGAGAGGGCTAAGAACACGAGCGAGCCAGCCGCGGATACGGCGGCGAGGGCTAGGAAGGTCTCGGGATACCCGTAGCTCGCCACCATGAACCCACTTAGTGCTGGACCAACAGCTCTGGCTGCGGTAAACACGGACGTGGTCAGACCGACGACCGTCCCGAGCCTCCCCCTGTCTACTACCCTGGCCAGGAAGACCATCCTGGCCGGCTGGGCGAAGTGTATGGAGAGGTGGAAGAGAGAGTAACCGAGAGCCAGCGCAGCCATGCTCTCGGAGAAGGCGACGAGAGCCAGCGCCGCGCTTATCATGAGGCCAGTGATGGCCGTGATGACCCTACTGCTGTATACCTCTAGCATGTAGCCGACTGCTGGCGAGAAGAGCGCCCCGAGGACGTTCGAGAGGGTAACGGCGACGCCTATCTCTCCTAGGGAGTAGCCAAGCCTACTCATGTAGGCCGAGAACATAGCGCTGAAGCCGCTGGCCGCCAGACCCCTGAATACGTTGAACGCGGCGGTACTTACTACGTTCCTAGTCTCCTCAGACTGGTGGTCTATCACGAGTGTTGAGTACGCCACGTCCATAAAAAGCTTAGAAGTAGCCGACCCACCTTTCGGAACGACCAAGAGCCCGCTCGCAGCCCCTCGACCGAGGACTATCAGGGTCCAGCGCGAGGCTTAGGTCGCCCTCGCATCGAGTCCCCCTCCTTTTAAGGTCGCTCACCGTTAGGGATGGGCGGTAGGGATGAGTATGGGCGCTGAGGGCGACGCCGAGGGTCCGGGTGAGGCGTACTATACAAAGATAAAGGAGCTGATAGAAGCGGGTGGAATCGAAGAGGCCGCCAGACTGTTCGACTCTCTTGACCCTCCCTCCGCTTACGCGGTTACGCTCAGGCTGAGCAGCGACGAAAGGTACCGGCTGTTCGCCAAGACGTCCCTCGGCAGCCTGGCGGAGGTCCTAGCCAGGCTGCCGGACGAAGTGGTCTACGAAATAGTGATAGTCAAGGGAGTCGACGAGGTCTTGAAGATCCTGCTCTCCCTACCCCTCGATGAGATTGTGGACGTGCTGGAGAAGCTGCCGCCGAGGTATAGAGCCAAGCTCGTGGAGCTGATGCCCAGGGAGCTCTCTGACGAGGTCTCCAGAATACTGAGGTACCCCCCCGAGAGCGTCGGGAGCGTCATGACCCCGCAGGTCCCCGTGTTTAACTGGAACACAAAGGTGGGCGACGCCATCTCAGTCTACGTGTCTAGGGATAAGCTAGGTCTCTACGATAGGCACCACTACATCTACGTAGTGAACGACGAGGGCAAGCTCTTCGGGTGGATAGACGTGAAGACATTCCTCACGAAGCCCAAGGACGCCACTCTCAAGGCCTGCGTGCAGAAACCCCCCGCAGTCGTCGAGGTCACGAGGGATAGGGAGCACGCGGCCAAGCTCGCGGTAGACTACGACCTTCTCGAGGTTCCGGTAGTCGATCACGGTGGGAGGTTCCTGGGCGCGGTGACCCTAGACGACATTCTCGATGTGCTCGTGAACGAGTACTCAGAGGACTTGCTAAAGTTCGGCGGCTTTATTGAGGCCGTCAGGGGGAGCTACATAGCCCTGTCTCCGCTCAAGCTGACCCTCAGGAGAGTACCGATGCTACTCTACCTATACGCTATGAACGCCATCACCGGGTCCATAGTGGCCTCCTTCACTAGCACGATAGAGAGGCTGGCAGTCCTCGCGGCCTTCCTGCCGATGCTGGCAGATAACTCGGGGAACATAGGCGCTCAGGCCTCGACCTTGATCCTGAGGAGCATGGCGTTGGGAGAGGTGAGACTCTCGAGAATAGACGCGTTCAGAGTGCTCCTCAAGGAGTTAGTGGTGAGCTCGCTAATGGCGTTCATACTCGGCCCCATGGCTTTCGCTATAGCGTTCGGCGTCGTCTGGTTCACCACAGCTAGCGTCGCAACAGCGTTGAGAGTGTCCCTTGTAGTCGTGATAGCTCTCATCGCGTCGTGCTACGTATCCGACCTGGTCGGGGCTTTTCTGCCCATGCTGCTGGCCAGACTGAGCGTCGACCCGGCCGTAGCCTCAGCGCCCCTGATAACTACGATAGGTGACATAGCAGCAGCGACGGTCTACTTCTGGGTGGCCGCGGGACTTCTCTTCGCAGCGAGCGCTTAGCAGCCCTGGCCAGCTCCCGCGAGTATGCGGGAGACCGGGATGGTCTAGAGCTCTCTGGCCATCAGGTACGCGTCTTCGCCGTCCAGGTAGTACCCCCTCAGCACCTTGACCTTCTTGAAGTTGAGCTTCTCGTAGAGCCTTATCGCTGGCTCGTTGCTGACCCTCACCTCGAGATAGACCTCGCCGACCCCGTATTTCTCCTTCATGATCTCCATGGCCTTCAGCATCAGTGCCGTCGCGATCCCCCGGCGCCTGAACTCGGGAAGGACGGCGATGCTGACCACGTGCCCCTGCTTCAGAATGCCCCTCTTCACGTGCCCTATGCCGTACTCTACCCTACACATGTTGTACCCTACTATTTCCTCCCCGACGAGGGCCACGAGGAATACGTCTCTCCACAGGTTGAAGTGCTCGAGCCAGAAAAAGTAGGGGTAGTGCTCTGGCAAGGTCTTCATGTTGATCTCGATCACTCTCTTTAGCTCCTCCTCGGAGGCCACGGGCCTGATAGTGAACCCCTGCGTCCACACGCGAGTCCCCGAAGGTGAGAACCCGTGGGGTTTTAATGAGTTGTCGACCCTCGGCAGACCAACGCCCTCCATCGCTGCGTGAGGAGTCCACCGCCTCCAGACCTTGCTCGGTGGATGGCGACGAAGCTCCTCCTGCCGCTCCTACGAGGAACTAAGGGGGTCCTCTCGGGGCGGAAAGCCCGCGCTTAGCTCGGCCCCGTCCCCTCCACGTGACGAGCGTAAGCTGGCCGAGTCCTTCGAGCTCTTAATGGGGATCGCTCTGCGATCCCCATGTCGAGCTAGACCAGCGCTGGCTGTCGCGAGCCAGATAAGCTGGGTTCACGACTTCATTCACTAGTTTTTAAGGCGCTGCCTACACATCGTATGGAGCACGTAGTGGGTCGGTTAGAATCGTACGACGTGCTGAAGAGGCTTTTCTGGATGCTGAGATCCGGACGGCTGGACGCGTCAGCCGTGGAACTGGTAGTCGTCGATAGGTCTGTGCTGGAGGGAGTAAGGGTCGTAAAGCTCTCCGAGGACGCGATATTGATGAAGGATCGCGTAGTCCTTCCCAGCGGTGGCACCCAAATACCTCTGCACCGCGTAGTGGAGGTGAGAGTGAGCGGTGAGACTCTTTGGAGAAGAGGCAGTGGTGCCCCGACGAGGTCCTGAGGAGGCTACCGACCTACGAAGAGATAAGAGAGTTCGTGCTCAAGGTGGGTAGGGAGCCTATAGCGCTCCCGAAATCCGCTGGCAGGAAGGGCCTGTTAAGGTATCGCTTCAGGGTCGAGAGGGTATACGACTACATCTCGAGGAGCGTGTTGGAGCCCCTCCGGACCCTGAGGAAGGTTCTCGGAGTCGGCTTCTACGAGAAGATAGCTTCCAACGCCCTGCCGGAGGGGCTGTCGGCGGGGGAGATAGTCGAGAGGGTACTCGGTAAGCTGGGGGTAGTCAAAAAGCTCTCGGCGGAGTACAAGCTAAAGATCTCTGCGAGCTTCGACGCGGCGGAAGCCAGGGAGCTCTACAGAGAGTACGTCGGGAGGGTACTCTCCGTCGTTAGGAGGCAGGCAAGCTACATAAGTCTAATCAACAGAGCTGTAGCCGAGCTCAGGAGGACTCCCTGCGTAGACCCGGAGCTCCCGGTCGTCGCGGTCGCTGGGCTCCCCCAAGTGGGGAAGTCCACCCTTGTCTCCGCTATATCAACCGCGAAGCCCAGGTCCTCCCCCTTTCCCTTCACCACCAAGGAGATAATCATGGGGCATGTGATCGCGGGGTTCACGCGGTTCCAGATACTCGACCTCCCGGGGATACTCGACAGGCCTCCGGAGGAGATGAACGAGATCGAGAGGAAGGCCTTCATAGCCGTGACCGAGGTCGCGAATCTCGTCCTCTTCCTGATCGACCCATCGGAGGACTTCTACTACGGTCTCGAGAGCCAACTCAACCTCCTCGGATCGCTGAAGGGGTGGGTGAAGGCGGACATGCTGGTGGTGATCAACAAGGTCGACAGGGTGAGCAGGGAGAGAGTAGAGGAGGTCTCCGGGGCCGTGGCCAGGGCACTCCCGGGCTCCGAGGTCGTAGCAATAAGCGCCCTGAGAGGAGACGGGCTGAGAGACCTGCTGGACTCTATAGCTAGACGTCTAGGCGGCGCTCCTAAGTGAGAACGCCCAGAGGACGAGCACCGCCGCGGCTAGCGAGCACGTCTGGAATAGCCTCAGTGTCCAGTCCTCCGAGAGGTTGAGCGCCAGGCCGAGCAGCATGAGGAGGGTTAGGACCAGGGGCTTATAGAAGCTCCTCAGAGCACTCTTAATCGAAGTCCACCTCCTAGGAACCTCGATAATGCGTAGGAGGAAGCCGATAGTATCGCGAGATAGGCCGACGGGAGCAGCAGGTAGGAGTACAGGTAGGACACGGCCGCGGTCAGGAGCGCGTTGAGGTAGTCCACCACGTCTCCCACGTCGACGTAGTGTCTCTCCTCGGCGTCCGGTCTCGGGTAACCGTCTCCGGAGTAGCTGATGCTAACGAAGCTCTCTCCGGCCTTCAGCGAGACGTAGCATTCCTCGATCTCGAGACCCCTCCAGCTGAACGAGCTCCAGGCGCATCCGACTCTCTCCCCGTTTACCACCGCCTCGCTCACCTGGACGGACTTCAGCTTTAGGAGGATCAGCGTTGCTTCGGGGCTTAGCGTGTTGATCTCCAGCTCCACCGACCCCAGCGAGAGGTTGGAGGCTCGCAGTTCGAGTACTCCTACCATCATGAGGGCTAGACCCCCTCCTGCGTAAAGAGCGTTGCCGATCCTCAGAACCCCGGACCACGGAACTACGACGCTCGCCGGGTCGGGTCTTAGCCTGTATCCCATGAAGACCACTTCGACCTCGAACTCCTCTCCCAGGGGTATGAGGTCCTGGGGCGGACCGAAGTAGAACTCGCCCTCGGCATCTCCGACGATAGTAGCAACGGGGTCCCTAGAGCCTCTGTACAGGGAGACTATGGGGTAGGGAATGGAACCTCCTAGAACGTCCACCACGCTCCCGGAGATGCTCCCGTATCTGTCGCCGGCTGTCGAGAGCTGGGGAGACTCGAACGCGAGAGCGAAGGCGGGCATGAGCGGGAGCCCCACGTAGTAGATCAGTGAGAGAGCCACCATCGCCGCCCCCACCCCCTTCCCGACTCTCAGCGGGATGGCGTAGAGGAGCACTCCGAGGGCCAGTATCTTGTCCCTGAGGCTGTAGACTATCATCGATATCAGGTAAATCATCTTTATGGCCGTGAGGGAGGCCGCTACGAGGTTCCCAACGTGTTTTAGCAGCTCTAGTAGTACGTCAGCCCCCGAGAGCTTCAGAGTTGCCGCTAGAGACTGTAGAGCCAGGTACACCGTGACCAGGGTAGCCGTCCTACCGGTCAGCCAGGCTATGAAGGACGGCCAGCTGGCGCCCAGGACCCCGAGGAGGTACTCACCGAGCCTCAGCAGTAGGCTGTAGGTAGACACGAGCACCGCGGACGCCAGGCCATCATACATCATCGCGACGCCCCACCTCTTCACGGACCTGACGGGTATGGGAGACCCGTAGAGAAGGGCTCCCAAGCTGTAGGTGAGCAGCGCGAGGGCGTACGCGAGCGGTAGCATCTCCATGGGGGACACGCGCTAGGGAGATGGTGGAGGAGGCATCGGGAGAGATATGGAGGAGGCGATATAGGAGATCAGAGCGAAAATCGTCGTTCCCAGCGCGAGCCAGAAGGCCGCAAGCACGGAGTCTTCTATGAGGCTCTGCCCCACTCTCTTCAGGCTCCTGAAGGGCACCGGGGAGCCCCTCAACGCCCAGCCGACGGCCCACGCTATCAGGAACACGAACCACGCCACGCTCATGACTGCGAGAGCCGTCTGCCTGACGAACTCGACCAACTCCGCGGTTTCCACCCACTCCCACAGTGCCTTATATAGCGTCACGCGCTGGGTCGCTACGGTGTCGTGCGTGAACGTGGCCTCGCACTTCGTCTCGAGGAGGGCTACCGTGGACCCTGGAGCTTATCTCACGCCACCCCTCGTGATCCTGGGTCCCACGGAAGTGGGACCGGGCTCGACGCTCTTCAGCTTCACGCTTCTGGGGTTCCCGGTGAGGAGGAAGCTGCTGGAGGCTCTTGGGTCGAGCCGCCTGACTCTAGAGAGGCTCGACGAGTTGAGCTCGGGTAGTAGGTTGGGGGCCAGAGTGATCGTAAGGTCGCACTGCGTGATCTACGAGGACGTCGAGCTGGGGGACGGGGTAGAGCTCGGTCACGGCGTTCTCGTAAGGGAGGGCACGGTGATAGGTAGGGGAGCGAGAATAGGGAGCGGTACGGTAATAGACGGCCGCGCGGTCATCGGAGCCGAGGCCAACGTGCAGTCGGGGGTCTACATACCGCCCGGGACTAGGATAGGTAGCAGGGTCTTCGTGGGCCCCAGAGCGGTCGTAACGAATGACAAGTATCCCCCGAGCAGGAGGATAGTCGAGACCGTTGTGGAGGACGACGCGGTTGTGGGAGCGAACTCGACGATCGTAGCGGGGGTCAGGATCGGGAGGGGAGCGGTGGTGGCCGCCGGGGCCGTCGTCACGAAGGACGTCGAGCCCGAGACCGTCGTCGCCGGAGTGCCTGCCAGACCCATTATGACGAGGAGGGAGTACGAGGAGAGGAAGAGGCTCTACGAAGAGGGCGCGGAGCGGGGACGGCCCGGAACAGTTTAAGTGCTTTTATTCAATACGGGGTGTAAGTATCCGAGCGACGAGTGAAAGTATGCTTAACCTTAAGGAGATCGCCGAGAGCGTATTGAAGAAGCCCGGAGTTTTCCTCGACGAGACGAGGCTCTACCCGGAGTACGTCCCCGACGTCTTGCCGCACAGGGAGGAGCAGTTTAAGCAGCTGGCCAAGCTCTTCAAGCACGTCATCGTGATGCCCGGCTCCTCCTCCGCCAGAGTGATCCTCTACGGACCCCTCGGGACCGGTAAGACCGCCACGGCCATATCCTTCGGCAAGGTGATAACCAGGCTGGCGAGCGAGAGAGGCGTGAAGCTGAGGTACGTACACGTGAACTGCGCTAGCGCTAGGTCGGCCCTCTCGGTGCTCAGGGAGATCAAAAACCAACTCGGCCTGAGCGTACCGGACAGGGGGCTGAGCTTCTCAGAGTTTACCCAGGCCCTGCTCAAGGAGATGGAGGTCGAGGATCTCTACGCCATCGTGTCCCTCGACGAGTTCGACTCCGTTCTCTACAGCTTCAAGAAGGAGGACAGGTACTCCCTCATAAGGTTCTACGACATATTCCATGTAGAGAAGTTGAGGCTCAATTTCATATACATAAGCAGAATGAGACCCACCGAGGCGATAAAGACCCTCGACGAGGTCTCGGAGGGCTACATGATGAGGAACACCATAGTCTTCAGCCCGTATAAATCTCGAGAGCTGTACGACATACTCAAGTACAGAGCCGAGGGAGCCTTCTACCCGGGCGTTGTCGGGGACGACGTCTTCGAGTACGTAGCCAACCTGGTCGGTTACGACACCGGCGGCGACGGCAATGCTAGGAAGGCTTTGGCTATACTCTACGCAGCCGGCAAGCTAGCGGAGAGGGAGATGGAGGAGGGTAGGGCCTCGAGGGTCCTCGTGGATCACGTCCGCGCGGTCTCGGCTAGCGAGGACCTGGGCTTGATTCACGTACTCGACTCCCTGAACTACCTAAGCCTGCACCAGCTGCTGCTACTGAAGGCGATAGCTCTGGGGCTGAGGGAGACGGGGAGCGACTACGTGAACATAGGCTACGTGGAGGAAGTGTACAGGAGGCTTTGTCGCAACCTGGGCCTCGAGCCGAGAAAGCACACTCAAGTCTACTACTACGTGACGGAGCTTGCGAGTCGAGGGGTTGTAATGACGAGAAAGACGATGAAGGGGAGGAGGGGTAGGAGTAGTTACGTAAGCTTCGGCGCAGCACCCCTGGACAGTCTACTGAGCGCTCTCGAAAAGGCGATAGCCGTGAGGCGTGAGGTCGGTGAGTAACCTGGGAGACCTTGTTGCCGAGGTAATGTCCAGTAAGGTCAGGGTCAAGATCCTAAAGCTCTTAGTGGAGAGAGGATCCATGAACATATCAGCCATAGTTAGGGAGACCGGGCTTAACCACAAGATAGTCAAGGAGAACCTAGATTACCTGGCCGAGCGGGGCGTAGTCCACGAGATAGACCTCGGGAGGGTCAAGGTGTACAGGCTGAACTACTCGAGCCCCGCGGCTAGGGTCATAAGAGACCTGTTTACTTCTTAGAGAAGTTGTCCAGTCCTTTAGAGCTCCCGGTCCTCCTCCCCCTTGATGACTCGGGGCTCGGTCGGGCCGGCCGGGTCCCGAGAGCCGTCTCACCCCCCCGTCTCACCCCTGCTCTCGCCAGCTCCCGCCTGAGATCGTCTACGAGCTTCACTATCGCGTCCCCGTTGTGCTCAGAGAGGTACCTGATCATGGACTCGCTCATGTTCAGCCCCAGCGCTAGCCTGGCTGCGTACTGGGGGTTGCTGTCAAATATGACCTTAAGCAGAGGCATGACGTCAGACTTCGCCGTCGAGGTAGAGCACTTCAGGTGAGACGCGATCAGTTTAGCCAGGTCCTCCCTCACCTGCCTGACCTCTCTGGTCCTCGCTATGAGCCTGAGGACCTCCGGGAAGGAGTACTTGACCCACTTGAACTTGTACTGGGTGTTCTTTATCGAGAGAGCTACTCCCGCGGTCATCATGTCGACGGCGTAGGTCAGGAGGTCCCAGCTACCGCTCTTGACTATCCTAGAGAAGTATACGTCCGCCCTCGATAGAGCCTCGTAGGCCCTCCACAGGTCCTCGGGGTCCTGAGCCTGTCTGGGCAGGTTCTCGTGTATCCACTTGATCAGCTCGTCCGGGGAGAGGTCCGTCTGGTTCGAGGCTTCCCTGGCCTGCCAGGCGTACTTGGACATCAGTATCTTCCTGACTACTTCGAAGACGTTGAGGTCCCTGTCCCTAGACCTGAGGAGGGCCTCAGCGGCGGAGCGCGTGACCTTACCGAAGCCCTCTCCGACGGCCTCCAGGTCGTTGATGGCAGACCTAAGATCCCCCTCGGACCTCTCAGCGATGAAGTCTAGGGCCTCCTCATCGCACACGAGCTTCTCGCTCAAGCAGATGGAGTGGAGGACCTTCTTTACGGCGGTCTTGGTCAGCCTTCTGAACTCTATCATCAGGCAAGCGTCCCGCAGCTCCCTGAGCTTAGGATCCCAGGGGTCGTTGGCTATCAGCACGACGGGGTACGACGAGCTCTTAATGAGGTCCAGTATAGCGTCGAGGGCTCCCAGGTCGGCCGTAGCCGATATGCCGTCCACCTCGTCCAGTACTATTATCTTCCCGCGAGCACTCGTCAGGCTCCTCCCCCTAGCGGAGGTCTTGACTATCCTCTCAATGTCCGAGGACCTTCGGTAGTCGCTAGCGTTCATCTCGATAAGCTCCAGCCCTCGCTCGTTTGCCAGGGCCTCGACGAGGGAGTTCTTACCCGACCCGGGGGGTCCGTAGAGGAGGGACGCCCTCTTCTCTGGCTTGCCCCGAAACCAGGAGTCGATCCACTCTATGAAGAGCTTCTTCGCCTCCTCTTGGTCTACCACCTCATCGACTCTCCTCGGTTTATACTTGACCACCCAGGGTACCTTCCTAGCGGAGGGCATCCGTTCACCGCCTGGCCGGCTTGGGCGGCTGGGGCTGCTGCCTCAGGGGCTTGCCCAACAAGACCAGCTTGGCGAGGAGGGCGCTCAGCTGTATCTCGTCGTCCGCTCCCTCGACTAGCCTGTACTGCACTTCGCCCAAGTAATCGGCTATCTCCACCCTCAGCTCCTCGGAGATCGTCACCTCGGGGCTGAACACCTCTCTGTGCAGCTGCCTTACTATGTCCACGCCGGACAGTCCGTAGGTAACCATGAGCTTCCTGAGCGTGTCCCTAGCTTTGAGGAAGTCTCCCTCGAAGAGGGCCGTCTTCAGCAGCGCCCTCACCTCAGCTGGCGTAGCCAGCCCCACGACCTTGTACACGTTGGACACGTTCACTTCGCCAAGGGCCGCCGCAGCCTGGAGCACGTTTATGGCCTTTCTCATGTCTCCTCCGGACACCTCGTATATGGACTCCAGCCCCCTGTCGTCGCAGGCGACCCTCTCCTGAGAGCATATCCACTTCAGCCTGGTCACCACGTCTTCCTTCTTGAGGGACGCGAACCTGAAGACCGCGCACCTGGACTGGATGGGCTCTATTACCTTGCTGGGATAGTTTGCGATGAGTATGAACCTCGTCACGTCCACGTACATCTCCATGAGCCTCCGCAGGGCCTGCTGAGCGTCCGCCGTCATGTTGTCCGCCTCGTCCAGTAGCACTATCTTGAACGGAACGTTCGCCGGCAGCTTGCTCCTCGCGAACTCCTTCACCTTGGTCCTTATGACGTCTATGCCGCGCTCGTCCGACGCGTTCAGCTCCAGCATGTATAACCTGTAGTCCTCTCCGTAGAGGTCGTGCGCCAGCGCGTGCGCAGCGGTGGTCTTGCCGGTCCCCGGGGGTCCGGCGAAGAGAAGGTGGGGCATGTTCCTCTCCTTGACGAACACCTGGAGCCTCCTAACGACGTCCTCCTGGTTCACCATGTCCTGGAGAGATCTAGGCCTGTACTTCTCGGCCCACAATAGCTCCGCCAGCGTGCTCCTGGAGCTCATCGACGCACCGGAGTAGTCTAGGCTCTCAAGAAACTTAAATACGTTAAGCCCCCAAGGCCTTGCCGAAGCGGCTGATCCTCCTCAAAGCCCTCCGCATTTTACGATGAAGGTCATTAAGCCGTGGTAGGCCGTGTAGAACCTCACTAGATAGCTATGATCTTCAACCAGCTCCGGAGCCCCCTCAGTCTCCCACTCGCAAGCGACAACCTTACCACTAGGAGCCCAGTGCGGGAGCGAGGCGTTGGGCCCTATCACCACGTAGCCTCGGAACCCCGCCTCTATCTCTATACCCTCTCTACACACGTATTTTCCACCCCCAGCTACGATCTCGATCCTGAGTATAGTCTCGGACCTGGCCCCGATGTTATTAGCGTAAAGCACGAGCACTGGCACGCGGTCCAGCTTGCTATACATAACGTAGAGTCGCGGCCCGAGCTCGAAGTACTCTCTGGTCGAGGTGACCAGGCCGCGCATGTACACTACCATCGCCGCTATCACGATTAGAGCCAGAGCGACCAACACCAGCTTTACAACGAGGGGGTAGATCCCGCGCCCAAGCTTCCGGGAGCGGATCCCCCGGTCCACGCTACGCGACACCTATGGAGTAGATCGTGGCCAGAGTAACAGCGATGGTGATCAGCGTCATGATTATCACGTGTTTGAAGCCTGCGCATACGGACTGCTCGGAGGTGACGCCGGCTATCAGACCCATAATCGCGGAGTTTATGTAGGAGCCGATAGCGAGGTGAGCTATGAGGGGCACGACGGCCTCCGGTCGCACCTCCCCCGCGAGGGACGCTAGCATCCACAATATCATAACCGGAGCCGAGGCCAGCATTATCGACCCGAAGTAGGGTAGGAGAACGTACGTCCTTAGCCTCCTCCTGAGCTCTACCTCGGACTCCGCGAGGACCATAGTGAACCTAGCCAGGGAGTCCATTATTTCTGGGGACCCTCCCCCGACGGTTATAGAGTCTACCAGAAACCTGAAGACTATGAGGGTGAACCACTCACGAATCCCCGCCAGAGCCCTCCTAACGGCTATGTCTACGGAGATCCCAGAGTACAGGGCAGCGGCTGCTTTCCTGACCACACTGGATAGGGTCCCGTAAGGTCTCGCCGAAAGGCTTACGATGCACCTCTCAGGGCTCAGACCGGTCTTGCGCACCTCGCTCAGGTCCCTCAGGAACGACGCGGTGCTCCTCACCAGCCCTCTGTGCCGCCTGGATATCCTGGAGTAAACTACGGCCGGTGGAGCGAACGCCGCTAGTGTGAAGGCCGTTAAACCCGCGAGCAGGGCTACGAGCTCCCTTCCGCTGACTACGCCGCCGGATAGCCTGGGGGATATGGCCAGAGCCACCATAGTCCCAACTATGCCCCCCACCGGGAGAGAAACCGGTAAGACCAGCAGGGGCTCTCTCACACCTATGGGTGCTTTCGGTATCGTAACGTGTATGGATAGCAGGACAAGGGTGCCTACTGCTGGGACTACTACGAAGTTGTAGAGGGTCGGAAGAGCGGTGTCCGCTCCGAGCCCTATCGGGAGTGCCACCGGGACTGGACCCCCGGCGGCAAGCCCTACAGCTCCCATGGAGGCGAAGAGGACGAAGACTGTTAGGGACACTACCACGCCGAAGACTATGTAGGCCTCCATGTATGAGGCCAGCCTTGCGATGAGGGCTTTGATGTCGTTCATCCTGTTGTTGAGAGCTTCCTCGGTTCTTATCATCAGGTAGTGGAGGACGTCCCCTCCGGTCTTCAGAGTAGTGGTGTAGCCCAGTATGACGTCCCTGAACCTACTGTTCGGGTGGTCCATGGCCACTCTCTCCATCGCTGTAACGGGATCCTCGCCGAAGAACCTGTACCTCGCTAGAATCCTCTGGGCTTCAGCCCTCATGCCGGCGAAGAGTTTGAGGTTAGCTACCCTCTCCATCACTCTCTCGAGGCTAACCCCGCCCCTGAACATGGTCGCGGCGTAGACGAGGAAGAAGGGGAGCTCGTTCGCTACTGAGGAGCTCCTGGAAGAGGCCTTCAGGTACGGGTAGGCGAAGCCGAAAGCTAGAATGAGCAGGGGGACCACGACGGCCACCAGCACGAACAACGCTTTCAACACTACTGGCAAGCCGATGGTCAGAGCTGCGGTGAGCAGCGGAGCGCTCAGGACTGCGGCGGACGTAGCGGTGTTCAGAAGCACCTTGGCCGAGTAGGTCACCGGGTGCGATGTTATGGCAGCCCGTCTGAAAACAGTCTCCAGCTGAAACGTCTGCGCTACCCTCCTCGCCGCCCCCTCGAAGACCACGAGGGCCAGCGCTGTGTAGACCTCCGAGAGGCTGTAGCCAGGCCTACCTCTCCTCGAAGCCAATCTCCTTGAGCACCTCCCCGGGTCTATAGTAGTAGTTGTAGACGTAGGAGGCTATCTCCCTATACGACCTCCTGCCAGTAGCGGCCAGGTATTCGAGGACGGCTTTCCTCTTCACGATATCGTCTACAAGCTCGCTTACGCTAACGCCCTTCATTTTAGCTATTCTCTCCACTATAAGGGACTTCCTGAGATCTACCCCGAACCTGTCCCTTAGGGGGTCCCACGACGCTACCTCCCTGTACTTCCCGTGGTCCTCTATCTCCCACACCGTCGTGATTCTCCTCGCCGGCCTGGGCCTCCCGAACTCGTCCAGCCTGGTCACTCTCTTTATCACCAAGGCCATGTTGACCAGGGGTATGTAGGACTCAGGTATGTTCATGGGTGGAGAGGTGAGCCTCTTGACGGCCGCGTCTATGTCCTCCGCATGGAGGGTGGTTATACCGCTGTGTCCCGTCGCTATTGCCTGGAAGAGCACGTAGGCCTCCTCGCCTCTGACCTCTCCAACTATTATGACGTCGGGCCTATACCTAAGGGATACCTTGACTAGGTCATAGAGCTTTATCTCGGAGACCCCCGATACGAGGTACGAAGGTCTGCCCGTTAGCTGCACCCAGTTCTCCTGGGGTAGCCTGAGCTCCGGAGTGTCCTCGATCGTCACGATCTTGTAGGTGGGCCTCAGGAGGTTCGCTAGAGCGTTCAGGGTCGAGGTCTTGCCAGAGCCCGTCACGCCCAGGACGAGAGTGGTCATCTTGTAGTCCATGGCTAGCCAGAAGTACGCCGCTATCTCGGATGATATGGTACCGTAGTTTATGAGGTCCACTATCGTTATCGGGTCCTCCCTGAACTTCCTTATCGTGAAGGTCGAGCCCCTAGTGCTGACCTCCGTCTGAAACGTCGCCGCCACTCTGTGACCACCGGGCAGTATGGCGTCCAAGACGGGGTATGCTACCGAGATGTGCTTACCAGCGAGGTGGGCCAGCTTGACTACGAACTCGTCCAGCTCCTGCGGAGTCCTGAAGACCACCGAGGTCGGTACGTACTCGTACCTCCTATGCCACACGTAGACAGGAACTCCCGGTCCGTTACAGGATATGTCCTCCACGTTGGGGTCCCTCATCAGGGGGTCTATGGGACCGTACCCGACGACGTCCCTCTCTATATAGTAACCTATCTTGCTCCAGGATAGACCGGGCGTTCTCCCAAGCTTGAGCTGGAAGAGCCTTATGGCCCTCTTGGCGAACCTGGCGATGTACTCCCTAACGTCCTCCACGGGGACCTTGGGCGGCTCCAGCTCCCACATTATGTAGTCCACTATGCTCTTGTACACCGACTCCTCTTGGGGGGTTAAGCCAACCTCGTAGACTATGTAACTTATGGTGCCCGTCTTCAGGTCCTCCGCTATATAGGCATAGGCCCAGGGCTCGTAGAGCGCGTAGCTCTCGAGGAGCCTGGAGTCTCCACGGATTATCGACAGCCTCAGCCTCTCCGGGCTCACGAGCGGTTTAACAGGCTCTACGTCCACTAGGGAGTCTGCGGCGTCTCTCGCACCACTCTCGCCCTTTGACGTCTTCCTTACCCCAAGCCTAGGGAGCTTCAGCTTCACTCAATAGAGCCCAGAACATCTGCCTAGAAATAATATAAACTCTTTCATCAATTTTGTAATGCACGGTGTTAGTATGCGCTCGGAACTCTTGACGACCATGCTGATCTTACTGATAGTCGCGTCGCTAACCGCGTGGATAGATTCCTCCTCTGCCGGGACCGTCGATGTCCCGCACCCGCTCGTCTTAAAATACGAGTTTAACTTCACTATAATTGATGTCCTGGTTTTGAACACCACTCACGTAGTCTTGGTGGTAAACTACGGGGATCACTCGGCCGTCGTAGTCGTCAGCCTGGAGGACCCCGTGGGGGGCCCCAGGGTCGTCCAGTCCTACCCCATGGCTGGCAGGGTGACGGCTACAGCCGTAGACGGCTACCCGTCTACGCGGTTCGCCGTGGGTAGCGATAGGGGTGAGGTGTATCTGTTCAGGATAGATGGGGGGAGGCTCTACGAGCTGCTGCACCTGGTTCAGGGCGCGGACTTCAGGGTCATCGCGCTCTTCATAGCTAGAGCAGCCGGTGGGTACAAGCTGATAGCTACGGTCAGTGAGGGGACCCCGACAAGTCCCTGCTTCAACTGCTACGTCTACGCGTTCGACGAGAACCTCCTAGGAGCCTTCATTGTATCCCCGCACGCCGTCGCGGCAGCGGCGGGCTACTACAAGCGGGTCTACCCGCAGATCGCGGTCCCAGCCAGGGTCTACACCCCCGGCGGCTACTACTACAGAGCGGATGCCGTGGCGCTTTTCTGGGCTCCCTACATAGACGCGGTTATCGCAGAGGTCGTCCTCTCTCAGCTCGTCAACGCCACCGCGTCGGAGCCGGCGGCGAGAGCGCTGATAGAGGTATCGCTCCTGGACCCGGTCGCTAAGGTCAGGAGAGTGTACGGCTGGAACGCCGACACTGGGGGGAGAGCCCTAATCCCGATACCCAGGGGCTACCTAGCTAACGTAACCGCGATCGGCTCCACTAGGAGATTCCTGTTGCGGGCGAACGTCAACACCTCGGCCATAGCCAGGAGGTTCAGAATAGAAGCGGTAATAGGCGAGAGGGCCTCCACGGAGCTCGCAGAGGAAGTCTACGGACCCCCGTTCTTCGCTAAGTACTATATAGACGTCCTGGACGTCACCAACGCTCCGGCCAGCTACAGGGTGGTAAAGTCTCTCGAGAAGGAGTTCTACCCGACCGTCTCCCGCCCCCACTTCGTCGACTACAGAGGAGGCTACTTGCTCGCTATGATCAATAGAACCTCCCTGGAGGTCTACAACCTCGACTACGCGTTTAGCCCAAGGCCGTCGACTCCCGTAGCTCTAGAGTACCTGGGTGCGGCACCGGTATCCATAGTGGATGTGATAGCCCACTCCAAGGACGACCTCGTTGTAGGCCTCTCGGACGGTAGGGTAAAGCACTACAGGTTTAACGCTTTCAGAGATAGGTACGAGTTCGCTCAGGGGATAGTGACCCTCGGCTCCTTGGTGAGGATACTACCGCTAACCGAGTACTCGTACTTCACCTTCTCCACCAGGGGCGTGCAGGTGATCGTCTTGACCCCGTTCCAGTTGCCGATATTAAGGACGGGTACGCGAGCCGAGTTCTCGGTAGAGGGCCTCGTATCGGCCTCGTCACTGCCAGGGGCGGGGCTCATAGCCCTGGCGACTCCCTCGGAGCTCTACGCGGTCATCAACCTAGAGCCGGCCATAGCCAAGTCCATCCCGGTAGATCTCGATAGATACGTTGCTCCCTCGCTTATCGTCAGGGTGCTGCCGCCGTCAGCCCAGGAACGGATCAACGGGTCTAGGGTGACCCTTAGGTACGAGATAGGCGGTAGGATGAGAGAGGTAACGAAGACGCTCGTCGGAGATAGCGTAACATTTACGAACATAGTTCCGGGTCTCAGGTACTGGATAACGGTAGTTCCGCCGAGGGACTACATCCTCGACTACACCGCGACCGTCGACTTCCCCTACTGCGAGGAGAGCTGCCGCAGCATCGTAATGCTAGCGGTGCTCGGCTACAGGGACTTCAACTTCAGGCTCGTCCTCCGGGACGAGTTCGGAGGCCCACCGCTCGGAAGGCTGAGGGTATTCGTGGGCGGCAGCGTCTACAGCTACGAGGCGCCTGAGGGCCTAAACGTCAGGCTGCTCTACGGCCAACACGAGATTCGTATAGAGTCCATCGACGGCTACTACCCGGTCCACACCGTTCAGGTGAAGGTCGAGACGGACGCCGTGCTAGCCCTAACTCTAAGGAGGTCGAGGTACGACCTGACCCTGCTGTTCATCGACGGGCTGACGAGGAGGGCCGCGGATCCCAGACTCATCGTCTACATAAACGGCACGACATACTCTCCGGACCCGCACTCCACTCTCTCGGTGACAGTCCCGTCCGGTGCGACCAACATCACGGTGGTCCCCTCGGCGGAGGTAAGCCGCGTGTACCGCAGGCACTCGATGGTCGTAGTGGTTAACAGGAGCGCGGCCGTCGAGGTGCTCATCGAGAGGGAGGAGTACAGTCTCACGGTATCAGCCATCGATGATCTGACGAACCTGGAAATCCCCGTTGAGGCCTCGGTGTATATCAACGGAACGGAGGCGTACAGAGGCCCTCTGCCCAAGAGCCTGAGCCTTCCGTACGCTTACTACTCCATCGAGGTGCGCCCGATCGGAGCGTACGCTGCTACCTTCTCAAGTGGTACGGCGGAACTCGCCCTGGACTCCAATAGAGCGGTGCCCGTACGGCTCTTCAGGAGGGTCTACGTTCTCGATATAGTTTTCAGGGACAGGTACTCGGAGAGGCCCGTAGTGCCGCTGAGGGTACTGCTAAACGGCACCCCCTACTCCACACTGATGGCGCCAAGGCTTTCGCTTCCCCTGAGGGCGGCGATCTACGTTATCAGAGTAGAGCCGATCGAGGAGCACCGAGATAGCTACGCGCCCGTGGAGAGGGTCCTAAGCTTGAAGTCGGACTCCGAGCTGGTGGTCGAGCTCGAGAGGCGAAACTACACCCTGAACCTGAAGCTCGTCGATACCAGCGTTCGCGGATACCTAGAGGGCCGGTTCAGGGTCAGCCTAAACGCTACCGTGAGCCTCGTAGTGGAAGGCTTCGAGGCGTTCCGGGGGATCAACATCTCCGTACCCTACGGCAGGTACGTGCTGACGGTGGTGCCCGTGGACGCTTCGGAGAGGATCTACGCGGCGCCATCACCCGCGACTATCGACGTGTTCTCCGGCGTGAGCTACACGGTCAGGCTGAGTAGGAGAACGTACACTCTCACCGCGATCGTGGTAAATGACCTGGAGGAGAGAGTGGCTAACGCCTACATCCGGGTGATCGACCCGAAAACCGAGCTGGAGCTATCGTTGGCTTACACGAACGAGTACGGTGAGGTCAGGCTGAGCCTGCCGGCCGGGGCTGTATTGGTGGGGGTCTCGAAGGTAGGCTACCATGAGTACACGGCAACCGCTCAACTCGATAGGGACCTCGTGTTGACGCTGCGGCTGAGCCCGACCCTGGTAACGCTGATTAGTAGGTTCACTCACGTCATAGCGCTCTCCATCGTGGCTGTCGCGGCGATCGTGATAGCCCTTAAGGTGAGGGCCAAGCTGGCTGGGAGACTAGCTACCGCCGAGGAGGTGTTCTGAGAGCTGTTCCGCTCTCGAAAACTCATTGGCTCCCCGGGCTCGCGGCTGCTGAGCTCGTCCTGAGAATCGGGATGGACTTCCTCGCTGTCAGGCCGCGGTATGCTGCTAGGATCGCGTTGTCCGCGCCCACGAAGCTAACCTTGCTGACCGGGTCACCTGGAGCGCGGAACATCCTAGCCATTCGACCTGGATCAGGGACGCCGGGTCTTGAGAGCCTCTAATGGGGGAGAACCCGAAGGCCGCGGTGTGTCAGGGGGCTCCTAAGTCTTCATCTATCCGAGACCGCCACACTCATCATCCGGACTCCTACCAGTCATATGCTTAGCTCGCGCTCCCTCCTCTCAGCTACCGTGGGGACCTTTATCTCCCCGAACACCTTCTCGAAGCTCTGAACATTGTTTAGCAACGCCATGGCTAAGGACTTCATCCCAACCGGGGATAGCTTTATCTCGACCAGGAGCTCCCTCTCGACGGCCTCGATAACCATGGAGCCGTCGGGATTCACCCTAGGTATCGGTTTCTCTACGAAGAATATTATCGTTGCCTCGTTCGGGTTTAGTGCGACTATAGCTCCGCTTGCGTGTAGGGTCCTGTAGTCCCCGGATCTCTTAATCTCGAACCTAGGTAGGGTCACATGTTCACCAGCGGATACTCCGTTCCGAGCAATTAAGCACAAGTAGCTGGAGCAGACTCCCCGCTTCGGTCAAGAGGTAGCCTTATATACACCCACGCCCTACCAGCCTCGGTGGGAGACGTGGAAAAGGTTAAGACAACGGTCTCGGTAATCAAGGCGGACATAGGTTCGGTCGCTGGACACGTGGTCGTCCACCCGGACACTATTGCCGTAGCTACGAGGGTCTTGGCGGAGGCCAAAGCCAAGGGGGTTATAACGGACTTCTACGTGACGAACGCGGGCGACGACCTTGAGCTAATAATGACCCACAGGAGGGGGGTGGACTCCCCAGAGGTACACGAGATCGCTTGGACGGCGTTCAGAGAGGCAGCCAAGGTGGCGAGAGAGCTCGGCCTCTACGCGGCGGGCCAGGACCTGCTAAGCGAGGCGTTCTCGGGCAACGTGAGGGGCCTGGGGCCCAGCGTCGCTGAGATGGAGTTCTACGAGAGACCCTCGGAACCCATAGCCGTGTTCATGGCCGACAAGACGGAGCCGGGAGCCTTCAACCTACCGATGTTCAGGGTCTTCGCCGACCCCTTTAACACCGCCGGCTTGGTGATAGACCCGAAGCTCCACGCAGGCTTCAAGTTCGAGGTGTACGACGTATTCGAGGGCAGGTCCGTCGTTCTGAACGCTCCTGAGGAGATGTACGATATCCTGGCCCTGATCGGAACCCCCGGGAGGTTCATAGTCAGGAGGGTCTACAGGAGGATAGACGACGAGATCGCAGCTGTGGTTAGCGTGGAGAGGCTAAACTTGATAGCCGGGAGGTACGTCGGTAAGGACGACCCTGTCGCCGCGGTCAGAGTGCAGGCGGGCTTCCCCGCGATGGGCGAGGTTCTGGAGGCGTTCGCGCTCCCGCACCTCGTGGCCGGGTGGATGAGAGGATCGCACTTCGGACCTCTCATGCCGGTGCCCCAGAGGTACGCCAGGTGCACTAGATTCGATGGGCCACCGAGGTTAGTGGGCTTAGGGTTCCAGGTCAAGAACTCCAAGCTCGTAGGCCCCGTGGACCTCTTCGACGACCCGGCTTTCGACGAGACGAGGAGGACTGCTCAACTGATAGCCGACTACATGAGGAGGCACGGCCCCTTCATGCCCCACAGGCTAGGACCGGAGGAGATGGAGTACACCACTCTCCCCGAGATCCTGGAGAAGCTCAAGGACAGGTTCACCAAAGTCGAGGGAGCGCCCAAGGCCGCGGAGCCGAGGGTGAGGACGGAGTTACTAAGCAGGGAGTCTAAGGAGGGAGACTAGCCGAAGGTGTCTCTACGGCCGTGCTGGACCTCTGGGAGCCGATACTTGTCGTAAACTTCAAGGCCTACGAGACCGCTATTGGGAGCAGAGCGCTCGCCGTGGGGAAAGCGATTGAGAGGGTTCACCTAGACTTTAGGGGCTCAGCAACGATCATAGTCGCTCCTCCCTTCACCGAGCTGAGGACCCTCTCAAGCTCCCTCGAGGTCCCCGTCTTTGCTCAGCACGCTGATCCCGTCGAACTGGGGGCCAGCACGGGCGCGGTACCCCCGGAGGCGGTCAAGGAGGCCGGGGCCTCCGGGTTCATCGCGAACCACAGCGAGAGGAGGCTAAGGCTCGACGAGATAGGCTTCCTGGTCGAGAAGGCCAGGTCCCTGAGGCTCAGGGTCCTGGTATGCGCGGCTAAGCCCGGGGAGGCTGCTGCGGTGTCCGTCTTGGAGCCGGATATGGTAGCGGTAGAACCTCCCGAGCTGATAGGCACGGGGCTTGCGGTGTCCAGGGTGAAGCCTGAGGTAGTCACGGACTCTGTAGTCGCGGTGAGGCGGTACAACAGAAACGTGGTGATACTCACCGGCGCGGGAATAACGACGGCAGAGGACGCCGAGGCCGCCGTACGCCTGGGGACTAGTGGGGTCCTGGTAGCGTCCGCGGTGATGAAGTCTCGCGAGCCCGAGAAGACCGTGCGGAGCATGGTCGAGGCTATGCTCAGAGCTATTGAGAAGCGCGAGACCTCTCGAGCACAGCCTTGATCCTCATCATCCTGACTTTCTCCTCTCTCTCCATTTCATCGAACTTCATCTTGAGGTAGGCTATGGTCCTCAGGATCCTGGGTATGAGGATCTTCTCGAGCATGGTCACCTTCCTCCTGGTCCTGGCTATCTCGCTCCCTATGAGCAGGAGGGACTTCTCATACTCGGCTAGTGAAACCAGCAAATCTAAGAGCTCTTCTCTCTTGAGCTGCACACCGTAAGACTCTATCGGAACCAGGGGAGAGCTCTGGGGCACGCCCCTCAGCTCCAGCATCGGAACGCTTACCCCCACGGTATTCCTCGTCCCGGCGACTATCCTGAGCTCCGTCGCGGTAAACCTTGAGGCGAGATCCACGAGCTCGTGGCCGTGGATCCTCAGCGCCGCGTAGTAGCTCTGATAGACCTCCGAGAGCAGCTCGTTGATCCTCTCCCTTAGCTCGAAGGCCTTGCGTAGCGCTATGTAGAACTCCTGGAGCAGTAGGGTCAACCTATCGCGCAGGATCCTGTGTAGCCTCCTGGCTAGGACGAGCCTCCTCCTGAGCCTTATCAGCTCTATCTTCGTGGGCCTCGAGATCTTTATCATCTCGCCGGAGCTCATGCGCTCGCCCTACCCGCTTCGGGTCCGCACCTCGAGTCTGTACTTAACGTGGTACTTCTTCAGAGTCTGAGGGCTTATTTGCTTAAGCTCTTCCTCAGGCAGCACCGACAGCACCTCCCACCCCGTATCTAGAGTCTGCTCGAAGGTCCTTCTCTCGCGCTCCCCCTGGTTTATGAACCTCCTCTCAAAGAGGTCCCCGAACTCCAAGTACTTCTTGTCCCTGGAGGTGAGAGACTCCAGCCCAACTATAGCCGAGAGCTCTCTGAGGTACTGGGCCTCGGCGTACGAGGATATGAGCTGCGCGAAGAGCTCCCTATGGTCTCCCCTAGTCTTGCCCTCGCCTATTCCCTCCTTCATCAGCCTCGAGAGGGAGAGAAACACGTCAACGGGCGGGTAGATGCCCTTCCGCCACATGTCCCTCGAGAGGACTATCTGACCCTCCGTGATGTACCCGGTGAGATCGGGGATCGGGTGGGTTATGTCGTCGTCAGGCATCGTGAGTATGGGCATTATCGTCATGCTCCCCCTCCTGGTCGCGACTCTCCCGGCTCTCTCGTAGATCGTCGCCAGGTCCGTGTACATGTACCCGGGGTAGCCCCTCCTCCCCGGTACCTCCTCTCGAGCAGCCGAGATCTCCCTGAGGGACTCAGCGTAGTTGGTCATGTCCGTCAGGATCGTCAGGACGTGCATGTCGTAGTTCCAGGCCAGGAACTCCGCAGCCGTGAGCGCGACCCTCGGTAGTGCTAGCTTCTCCACGGTGGATGCCGAGGCGGGGGCTACGAAAGCCACGGTCCTGTCCAGGGCACCCATGGACCTGAGCTCGCGCAGGAAGTACGCAGCCTCCTCGTACGTGACCCCTACGGCGCCGAAGACGACAACGAACTTCTCCTCCGATCCCCTCACGGACGCCTGCCTGACCACCTGCATCGCTATCCTGTTGTGCGGGAGCCCGGAGCCGCTGAAGATCGGTAGCTTCTGACCTCTGACTAGGGTCAGCAACCCGTCTATAACCGATATACCGGTCTCGATGGGCTCGGATGGCGGAACCCTCAGAGCCGGGTTGAGGGCGCTTCCGTGGATATCCAGATATTCCTCGGGGATCACTTGGGGACCCCCGTCGATCGGCCTAGCGAGGCCGTCAAATATCCTACCGAGCATGTCTGACGACACCGCTATCTTTATAGTCTCTCCGTAGAACCTTACGATGCTCTTCCCAGGGGTCACTCCAGTAGTGGAGCCGAAGACCTGGACCACAGCCGCCTCTCTACTTACGTCTATGACCTGGCCCAGGATTGAGGTCCCGTCTAGAGATACCTCAACCAGCTCCCCGTACCTTATCCCCCCTATAGCCCTCACGAACAGTAGTGAGCCCCTGACTCCGAAGATCTGCTTAGTGGACTTGACGAACAGCCTCTCGCGCGACACCCCACTACTCACCCAACAGCTCCCTGAAGTCCGACTTTATGTCGTCCAAGACCTTCTTGAATATCCCCTCGGATAGCTGCTTGGAGGTATAGTACTTCATCTGGGCTATCTCCGACCTGCTCTTCAGCTCCCGTACTCTGGCGACGCTTATCCCCTTAGCCAGGGCTCTCCTGGCCATCCTATAGAACTCCATGATGGTCTCCGCAATCATCACGCCCTTCTCGGGCGACGAGTAGGCGTCGACCGGGTTTAGCGCGCTCTGCTGCAGGAAGTCCTCCCTTATCATTCTCGCGATCTCCAGCGTGAGTTTGTCCTCCTCGGGCAGGGCCTCGGGACCTACGAGCCTCACTATGTCGCTGAGCTCCGCCTCCCGCTGGAGAATCTTCAGGAACGTCTCCCTGTACTCGCTCCAGCTAGTCAGCTTATCCCAGTAGCCCCTTACGAAGTCGATGTAGAGGCTGTAGCTGAGGAGCCAGTTGATCGCCGGGAAGTGCCTGCGGGTAGCCAGGCCATAGTCTAGCGCGTAGAAGCACTGGACGTACCTAACGGTCGACCTTACCACCGGCTCGCTGAAGTCTCCTCCGGGGGGCGACACGGCACCGAATATCGTAAGGCTCCCGTACCTCTCGGGCCTCCCCAGGGTTCTGACCCTTCCAGCCCTCTCGTAGAACTCCGCGAGCCTGCTCGAGAGGTAGGCCGGGAAGCCCTCCTCCCCTGGCATCTCCTCCATCCTACCGCTTATCTCCCTCATCGCTTCGGCCCACCTACTCGTCGAGTCCGCTACCATGACTACATCGTAGCCCATGTCTCTGAAGTACTCGCCTATCGTGACCCCGAGGAACACGCTCGTCTCCCTAGCGGCCACCGGCATGTTGCTCGTGTTGGCTATGAAGACGGACCTCTCCATCATAGGTCTTCCCCGCCTCGGGTCCATGAGCTTCATGAAGCTCGTTAGCGCGTCCGACATCTCGTTACCCCTCTCGCCGCAGCCTACGAAGACGGCTATGTCAGCATGGCTCCACTTGGTTATCTCCTGGAGGGCCACGGTCTTCCCGGTGCCGAAGCCTCCCGGTATAGCGGCCTTCCCTCCCTTCGCTATCGGGAACACGTAGTCTATGACCCTTATTCCGGTGATCAGGGGCTCGACAGGGTTCAGCTTCTCCGCGTATGGTCTAGGCCTCCTGATGGGCCAGAGCTGGTACATCCTTACTTCGAACTCCTTATCGCCCGAAGCCACCACGGCCACTGGGTCCTCTATAGTGTACTCGCCGTCCTCGGCGAGCCACTTGACGTATCCGCTGATTTCGGGCGGCACCATCACCTTATGCGATACAAGGGGGGTCTCACTGACGAACCCGATCACGTCCCCGGGACCGACTTTGTCTCCAGGTTTTACGTCTCTACTCCTCTCGTATCCCCACTTGACGTCGCGGCGTAGCGACGGGACGTTTACGCCGCGCCTTATGAATATGCTCCCGGTTCTAGAAGCTATCTCCTTCTCCGGCCTCTGGAGCCCGTCGTAGATAGATCCTATCAGGCCGGGGCCCAGCTCGGCCGAGAGGGGTCTACCGGTAGCTACCACTCTTTCGCCGACCGTCAGCCCCGAAGTCTCTTCGTATACCTGGACGTACGCTCTGTCGCCCCTTATTGCTATCACCTCGCCTATCAGTTCCTCCTCGCCCACCCTGACGACCTCGTACATCATGACGCCCGAGAGGCCCTCGGCTACGACGAGGGGACCCGAGATCCTGTATATCCTCCCGGTGATGCTACTCACCCTCTCACCCCAGGTAGACCTCGTATCCTACGAACTTACGTATAAGGTCCCGGTAGTAGTCCCTGGGTTTCACCTCGAGGTCGTGCGGCTCGTCGGGTATCTCGACCACTATCGGGTAGACGCTGGTGTATATCTCCGCGGGGAGCTTCGCCGCTCTTAGTAGGGACTTCTGCACCAGTACGACGGCCACCTCTCCCGAGCTCAGGAGCTCTTGCACAGCCATGGACGCGTTTACCCCGTCCTCCGCCTCTACGACATCGGCTATCCCCAGGATTCTGATCAGGGGCGCTAGCTCCCTCCTGACCACCGCCGCGAGCTTTAGTCTCCTGGGCTCGGGCGAGGCTCACCACCTCCTGAGGACCTTGGGTATGAAGGCGTAGCGCGCCACCTTGGGTTCGTAATACTTGGTGGCCAAAAATACGGTGAGCAGATCGACTAGACCCTCCCTGTGGAAGAGCATGTGGGTAGCCATGCTTAGAGCCTCAGCAGCCTCGTAGATAGTGTACTTGGACAGCCTAGCTTTGTCGACGCGGCTTAGAGAGTCCACAGCCTTCCCGAGGAGCAGTTCGCTCAGAGGGTTTAGCCTCAGGGCTTCGACGAACTTCCCGAAGCCCTCCGTCCCGAGCTTGAGTAGCTCGGCGTTCTTCAGGTACCTGTAGTAGTGTAGCGCCACCAGGGATTTCGTGAACTCGTAAGCCCAGCTCCAGTCCTCCCTTATCCTAACGAGAGACGCTCTCACTCGCTCCAGATAATCCGCGTAGAACCTCTTGACCTCCCCGCTGTCGCAGGGAGGGCTCCCCAGTGCGGCGCCGATCTCCTTCGCGGAGGAGGACTGCGGGCGCGGTCGCGATTCCGGGTCTGACCGAGATAGGCAGTAGCGCTCCAGATCTCCCAGTTCGAGGAAGGTCTTGGCGAAGCCTAGGTACTCCTGCGGCAGAAACTTAACCGTCTCCTCGATTTCGCTTTTGGCTATGGCATAGGTTTGCTGGTCTAGCTCCTCGTACGACCTCACATCGCGAAGGTTTAGGTACATAAGCCTGGACCCGTGCTGCTGGAGCACGGTCTCGAGGCTCAAGTCTAGGTCCTTCAGAGCCGCGTTAATCATGTCGACTACTCTGGGGGGCCTGGCCAGCAGGGTCCGTATGAGACCTATGGAGACCTCTTTAGAAGGCTTCAAAGAACCGTCTCCCCCATGAAGCCTCTGCTCAGTCTCGAGGCTAACGCTGAGATTCTCGAGTCGTAGCTGTTGTCCACCCTCACCCTGCCCTCGCGGTCTTCGACTACGACGCCCCCGGAGATTCCGGTGGTGCGGAGCTCTAGCTCTACTCCGCGAAGCCGCGCCACCTCGTCGGCGGCTCCTCTCGCGAGCTGAGCGTCCCTCTCAGAGACGTACACTACTAGCCCGCTCGCCCTGCCCAGACTCCTCTCGACCTCCTCTACTGCCTCCTCAAGGAGGTTCCTCAAGGAAGCCAGCCTAACCTCGGGGGGTAAGCTTTCCAGGAGCTCCAATGCTTTGGAGATAGCCCTGCTTACGACTTCGTGCCTAGCCTTGCTAACGAGGATCCTCGCTCTCACCTTAGCTTCGGCTACTCTAGCCTCGTAGTCCAGTTCTGAGAGCACTCTACTCCTCTCGGCCTCCACTACGGCTCTCTTCCTCTCCCTAGCCTCCTCGAGGATCCTCTTGGCGCTCTCACGAGCGCTGGCTACTATCCTCTCGGCCTCCTCGCGTGCCTTCCTCAGGACGGCCCCTCGCAGCAACTCGATAGAGTTCATCAGACCACCAGTGGAACCATCAGGAGCCCGAAGACCAGCCCCAGCATCCCGAAGAGCTCCTCGTACGCCGCTAGTATCAGCCCCATCGAGAATATGCCGCCCCTGGTCTTAACCAGGAGGGATACGGCGTCGGCACACACCGTGCCCTGCGCCCACGCCGAGAACATCTCCGCAAACCCGACGAATAGGGATATCCCCAGGAACCCCAGGGCTGTCGTCGCGGGCACAAGCCCACCGTACTTAGCCGCGGCGGCCGGTAGGTGCTGCGAGTACATGAAGTAGGCGAACACGAAGCCGTAGACGAGAGTCTGTGTCGCTGGGAGGAAGGACAGCGCGAGGACCGACGCGCGCATAGCGGGCTCCTCGGATATTATAGAGAGACCGACGGACGCGGCTCTCCTAATCCCCAGGGTTGTCCCTATGACGGCTAGGGCTTCCGCCAGGGCCGGCGCTAAGTAGGCCAGTATCCCGGTCTCCATGGTCAGTCCTCCTGGATTGGACTAGAGCGGAATTTAAGGAGCGCGCCCAGACGTTGAAGCGGGAGTAGTAAGCTTATTCTGTTCAAACAAACAGGCACGGAGAGGCTCTACGGAAGATCGAATGCGCGATCGCCACGCTATCCGTTAGTGGCTCGAGCCCGTACTCAGATCGGTCCACCGCGACCTGGTTTTGCGAAGGGGCGGGCTAGACCGTTATCTTCCCGATCACCATCTTCACGGGCTTTATCTTTCTTCCTTGAGCCTCAAAGAACTTAGACGATATTTCGAAGAGGCAGAGCCTCAGGGAGTGGACGAAGGGGCCTACAGCCGAGAGGGCTAGGTTCAGAGTGTGCAGGAGCAGCGCTAGGAGGACTCCTAGCCCGATTCCAGCGACATAGCTTAGTCCCGCGAAGCTGCCGACGGCTCCGAAGAGGATGCTATTGAACGCCTCCGCTAGGAACGCCGTCCCGCAGGCTATGCCGGCTATCCTGACGTAGGAGAACACGTCGCCCGCTATCCCCACTACGTCGAAGAGCCACAGGAAGCCTCCGATGCTACCCACGGTCTTGATCTTGGCGAATACCACCAAGGCTAGTCCCGCGAGGACTAGGAGCCGGGAGACTTCGAAGAGGTGGTCCGGCACGTCCATCCAGCGGAGACCAAAGACTTTCGTAACTAAGAGAGGGCCGCCAACCATCAGAGTCAACACGCCTACCTCGTAGAGGGAGTCGTACACTCTGCGGAGCTTGACGCTCTTGGCTAGAGCTACGGTGTGCGACACGAAGGTGAACGCGAGCCCCAGCGCGAGGCTCATCCCTATCATCCACATTATGTCGAGCGTATTGATGAGAGGCCTCTCCACCGGTACGAGCCAGCCCAGCAGGGAGCCGAGGAAGCTCTTGGACGCTACCCCCACGACAGCGCTCAGTAGCCCGCTCACGTACAGCACCCTCTTCAGCCTCACAAATCCCGGGGACTCCGGGTCGGCGACGAACTTGGGCAGCAGGTACCTCGTAGCCAGGACTATCCCCAGCCCGTAGCCAACGTCGGCCATCATTAGGGAGAAGAAGATCAGGAAGGAGTAGGCGAGCAGCGGTGTCGGGTCCCACTCGTGCGGCGAGGGCATTCCATAGAGCTCCGTGAGCAGCTCGAATGGTCTGAATGGCCTAAGGTTGTTGAAGTCGACCGGGGGGTTCTCACCCTCGATAAAAGTGGCATAAGCGGGGTAAGAGCTTAGCTTCCTGAGCAGATCTCCCGCCTTGGACCTTGGCACCCAACCAGCGATAACCACCGTATACTTCGAGCTCGCAGCGCTCTGGAGCATCCTGAGCCTCTCATACTCGCTCTCCACTAGGGACTTCAGCACTGCTATATCCCTAACCGCCGCTCCAAGCTCTTCCCTCCTCCTACTCACGAGCTCCTCTACGGACCTCCTCACCTCAGCTATCCGCTCGCTTAGCTTGAAGGCGATGGTCTTCAGGGATTCGCCGGAGTACTCCCGGAAGTCGAGGAACTCCACCCCAGCTCCGGTAGCTTTAGCTAAGCCCTTAAACGTCTCGGGGCTAAAGGCTAGTGTTGATGCTACTCCCCTCTCGCACTCTACTTCCGCGAGGACGGCGATAGAGCTCCCCCTCAGCTGCTCGTAGGCTTCCCTAACGGCTAGCACGGATTTGATTACCAACACGTCCCCGGTATAGTCCAGCAGGGAGGCTCCCCCCTCGGGGTGCCCGTCCAACAGGGCCTCCACCAGCTTCTTCGCGGCCACCAGCTTCTCCACCTCCGCCTCGCGCGAGCCGATCACCTCGTTAATGCTCTTGACCTTGCTGTAGACCTCCTCTACTCTCCTCACCAGGGACTCTACCGCGTTTCTGACGCTCTCCTGGGGGACTTCAACGCGCACTACGACTCTCTCCTCGATGTTCGACTCGAGGTAGTTGTACATGCTCTTCGCCTTCTCGAGGAGTGAGAGGTAGTTCTCGAGCTCCCTGAGAACCGGGGCGCCCGGCTCTAAGACTATGGGTTCTATAACCCCTAGCTTTATCAAGAGCTCTGTGACCTCCCCGGCGTAGTCTTTCGGTACCGCCAGTACCAGCCTCAGCGCGACGTCGGGGTCGCTTAGGAAGGCCCGCCTGGCGCTACTCAACGGGAACCCCCGCGACTCTCGAGGCGAGCCTCTTAGCTAGCTTGACTAAAGCGTCCTCGGGTAGGGAGAGTATCCTCTTCGCCTCACTTTCTGCCCGCAGCAGGATTTCTCGTACCTCTCTCTCGAGGGCACTCTCTAGCGATGCCCTGTACTCCTCTAGCTCCTTCTTGTAACTCTCGTCGGCCAAGAGGCGCTCGGCCTCCGCCTTAGCCTCGGCTATGATGGCCTGGGCCCTCCTCCTCGCATCCTCGAGTATCCTCTCCGCCTCGGCCTCTATGCTCGCTACGACGTCGCTCAACGGGACACCAAAGACCTTACAAAGAGAGCCGAATAATATATATTACCTCGATGCCGAGCCTTTTCCCGCACGCCGAAACCGGGTCTCATCTGCGACTCCTCCTTCGAGCGCTCAAACTCTGCCCACCAGCGTAGACGGTTGGGTACATTAAGGCTCATAAGTCCGGGAGGGGACTATCTCCACTCCGGAGGGGTAGAGCGTTGGTCGTGAGGTCTGTGGGGTAAGATATAGCGAACTGGAATATCGTAGAGTAGTCCCTCCTCAGCTCGTAGAGCTGCGGCTTGTAGAGGAACAGCGCGCCGCCCCGATACTCCAGGCCTAGTATTCTGCTTACGAGCTCTGCCGCGTATCTGTCCTCCACTACGCCGACGAAACTCTCGGACTCCGGAACTATGGTGATAATTATCGGGAGGAGTATTCGATCCCAGCTCTCTCTATCGATAAAGTTCGAGATCCTCTCTAGCTCTTTTTTCCTAAAGAAGTGCAGGGTTCCGTCTCTGCATAAGACTCTCGGGTACTCCTCGCTCAGTAGCTCCTCAAGGGACTTTCTGGTGCGCGGGAGGTGTTTGTTCGCTACCCCGAGCTCCTCCCTAAGCAGGGCCTCGAGCAAGCTATCGCGCTCCACCGCTCTCCCGAAGGCTAACGCTCTCACGGTAATATAGGCAGCTCGCCGACGGTAGAGACGCTGGAGCACTCCTCGAGGGGGTTGATTAGCGTGACATCGACCCTGGAGCCCTCCTCGTACCCCTCAAGCTCTTCAGGTATCTCGAGGATAGCGTTGGCCCTTATCAGAGTCGAGAGTATCCCGGAGCCGGTGAGCCTTAGCGGTATTACTAGGACCTCGTCTCGATCCCTGCAAGCGACGACCCTGTAGAAGGACCTGAAGCCCACCTCGTTTGATAGCCTTCGCACTAGCCTGCCGGAGACCCTCGGCCTCGCCTCCTGAGGGGAGCCATAGGCCTTGCTCAGCAGGGGAGCTAGGAAGAGGTCCAGGCTTATGTAGGCGGCCACCGGGAGGCCGGAGACCAGGAGCACCGGCTTCCCGCGCACCGCGTAAGCGCTCGCGGTCCTCCCCGGTCTTATCCTAACGCCCCGGAATATCTCATCGGAGCCTTCGAGTTTCGCGACGGCGTCCGGGGCTACGTCCCTGGCTCCGACCGACGTGCCTCCAGTAACCACTACCGCGTCCGCGATCTCCAGCGCTTCCCTAAGAGTTTTCGAGAGCTCCTCGATGTCGTCTGGGACGACTCTCCAGTAGACGACGTCTCCGCCTATCTCCCTTATGTACGAGGCTACTACGTAGTACGTCACGTTCGGGACGAGCCCCCTCAGTATCTCGTCACCGGTGTTCAGCACGGCTATTCTCGGTCTCCTGAAGACCTCGACCTCGCTGTAGCCGGAGGAGGCTAGCGCGGCTATGTGCCACGGTCTCAGCTTGGTGCCTCTGCGGACTATGAGATCCCCCGCTCTGAGATCCTCCCCGCGGAACGATATGTTCGCGTACCTCGGATAGGCTCTGTAGACGTAGACCATCCCCTCCCTCAAGAGGCAGTACTCGATGGGTATCACGACGTCCGCTCCCCTGGGTATCGGGGCACCGGTGGACACTAGCACGGCCTCGGAGCGCTCCACCAGCGGGATCTCGCTACTGTCCACGTCCACACTGCCAACTAGGATGAGCACCGCGGGAGAGCTCTCGGAGGCGCCAGCGACGTCGGGAAATCTCGCTGCGACCCCGTCCACGGCGGACCTATCGTAGGGGGGCAGATCGACCCTGGAAACGTAGTCCCTGAAGGAGTACCTGCCAACGGCTTCCCGAACGTCGACGGTCTCTCCATCGATGCTCATGGAGACCCTCCCGAGAAGTCTCTCGAGGGCCTCAGCGAGCCCCACGAACTCCAGTACCTTGCCCGTAGCCCAACACCCTTCCGACTCCGCGGGCAATTCTTATAAGTTGCCATAATTAAGCGCTGCTTGGTGCCGCGGTAGTATAGCCAGGCCAAGTATGCGGGCCTTTCGAGCCCGTGACCCGGGTTCAAATCCCGGCCGCGGCACTCTCCCCCGGGGACGCATGTCCCCGGGGCTGAGCGTGAGAGCTTATAAGACCAAGGTCAGTAGCGTACTCGGTGCTCTAACCCAGTGTCATCCGAGGGCGAGCCCGAGAAGAAGAGGGACATAAGGGCCCTGCTCTCCGTGGTACCTCCAGCGGAAGCCCTAAGGAGGCAGAAGAGCCCTCCCCGGGAGAGGAGAGTGAGGTTAAAGTACAACCCGGCAGTGAAGCCCGGCAACCTACACATAAACCCGGGGCTACTCAAGGAGCTCCCCATAGGCGAGTACGCCGAGATCTCGGTTCACGGGAGGAGGATAAGACTCAAAGTGGTCGTGGACGAGGGGATTCCACCGGGGGAGGTATGGGGTCCTCCGGACCTAAAGAGCCATGGGATAGCCGACAACAGCATCGTGACTCTCAGACCCGCGGTGGGGCAGGGCTAGCGACTTAAAAGAACAGCTCTAGACGAGTATCGGGGTGCCGAGCATTTAGCTCCGAGGGCCTCGAGATAGGCAAGGAAGAGCTTAAGCGCCTAATCAGGGAGCTGAGGAAGTGGAGCGCTCACGCGACGACCCTTCTATCCCTGTACGTACCGCCGGGCAGACCCGTGGGCGAGGTAGTGAACATGCTAAGGCAGGAGCTATCCATCACCGAGAACATAAAGCTGAAGAGGACCAGGTCCAAGGTTCAGTTCGCTCTGGAGGCGGCTATAGACAGGCTCCTGAGGATACCTAAGATACCCAAGAACGGTCTCGTCGTGTTCGCCGGGGAGCACGACGAGACCGGGGACACCATAGTCTTGGTCTTCTCGCCCCCGGAGCAGGTTAGCGTGTTCTTCTATAGAACCGACAAGCACTTCCACACGGAGTTCCTCGAGAGCATGGTCGAGGAGAGCGACGTCTACGGCCTCGTAATTGTGGAGCGAGACGAGGCTACCATAGGCCTCCTGAAGGGAGGAGCGATCACGGTCCTCGACGAGCTGGAGGGCTACGTTCCGGGGAAGCATAGCAGGGGGGGATGGTCTCAGAGGAGGTTTGAGAGGATAATTGAGGAGATGGTTGAGGAGTTCTACAAGAAGGTCGGCGAGAAGGTCAGTAGCTACTTCATACCGTTGCTAGAAGCCGGCAGGTTGAAGGGGATCATAATAGGGGGACCGGGCTACGCGAAGCTGGACTTCGCTAAGGGAGGCTACCTTGACTACCGCCTCCGAGGATTGATAGTGGGAAGCCCCCTAGACGTGAGCTCGCAGGGGGAGCCCGGCCTCAGGGAGCTCGTCGAGAAGGCGAAAGAGTACATCAAGGAGACGAAGTACCACAAAACGAAGGAGATACTGGAGGAGTTCAAGTACCACTTAGCGAAGGACGACGGGTTGGCTATCTACGGTGAGACGGAGATAGCCGAAAGCCTCAAGCTCGGCGCTGTGGAGACCCTTGTTGTGACGGAGGACTACCCCAGGATGGCGGAGCTGAAGAGCCTAGCTGAATCTAGCGGAGCTAAAGTCGTAGTAGTGGACGAGGAGTTCATGGAGTACGAATGGATTAGGAAGGCCTTCGGCGGAGCCGTTGCGATACTGAGGTACCGGGTTAGCTAGACTCTTCGCCGCCCTCCTCTTCGCTAAGGAGCTCTAGGAGTATCTCGTAGAACTCTTCCTTCTCCTGCTCTATCTCCTCCCGGCTTCTCGCTAGCCCGCCCCCCTCGCTTACGACGGAGGTGGTCTTCACCTTGGGCTCCGCGCCCGCGCTACCGGTTAGCCTGTACTTCTCTCCAGTCTTGGAGACCTCCTCGTGACCGCACTTCGGGCACTTGTAGATGTGGCCGTCGCTTGTTCTCTGGGGAACCATTACAGTCCCACACTTGGGGCAAAACTTCGTGTTAGCCCACCTCTTAAGCACTAAGAGGTTAGGCGTTTATAAGCTTTTCGATAGTAGCGCGCTCGCTCCGCGGCGGAGTCCTTGATGTGATGGTGCAACGGCCGCGCAGCCTTGGGGGAGGCTAGCTCTAGTGACATCTCTGGAAAGAGCTCACGGACCTCTTCTACCTCAAGACCGGGGAGGCGGTGGAGTTACGCTCGGAGAGCGATCCGGAGGGAGGTCCCGCATAGCCGAACCGCCCGCGAATACGCGGGGGAGCGGCGGGTGGGGTAGAACTCCCCGGACGC
>CALKCU010000037.1 GCA_938083005.1 uncultured Sulfolobales archaeon
CGCCGTTAATATTTATGTCAGCGCGCATCTAGGTGGGTGGGAAGGACGACCGGCGCGTCTCTCGAGGTGGACCCCGTCTGCGGGATGCGGGTGGACCCGACAAAGGCCGTCTACAAGACGCTGTACAGGGGGAGGGTGTACTACTTCTGCAGCAGGCGCTGCAGGGACCTATTCGAGAGGAACCCCGAGCTCTACCTCGAGCGCGGTCCCGAGGGCATGCCCGGTGGTCGTGCTGAGGGAGAGGGTTAGGATAGTAGGCGTAGACTGCCCGACCTGCGTCTACTCGATCCAGAAAAGCCTGGGGAAGCTGAGGGGCTTCCGCGGCATCGAGGTGGACCCGAGCTCGGGAGAGGCCGTCGTAGAGTACGAGAGCGGAGAGTGCGATCTGAGGGACGTCTACAGGGCCGTGAGGGAGGCCGGGTACGACCTCCTCAAGGAGAGGGTCCTGCTATCGCTCCGAGGACTGGGCGAGAGCGGAGCGAGCGCTCTCGAGTCCAGGATCTCCGGGATCCCCGGGGTCTTCGAGTGCCGAGTTTCGCCGGTGACGGGGCTCGCGAGCGTCGTGTACAACCCCCTATCCACCAGCGCCAGCGAGGTCGTCGGGAGGATCAGGGAGCTCGGAGTGGAGGTGTCCGAGCTCTCGGAAGAGGTCCCGGGGGAGGAGCCCCGCGAGGGCTTCCTGCTCCTGAGGAGGCTCGCGGCCTTCTCGATCGGGCTCTTCGCGGTGGTCTACGCTATGGTTGGCATGTACTACGAGCTGCTCCCGCATCGTGAGAGCGAGCTCCTGCTAGCGTCCCTGGCCGCGGCGGCCGTGGCCGCGGGCTTCGACATAGTCTCCAGGGGGCTCAGGTCCCTGGCCCGGCTCTCCCCGACTATGGACTCCCTGGTGGCTTTGTCCGTCCTGACCACCTTGGCGGCCGGCGGAGCGGGGGTCCTCGGTCTCGTGGAGTGGCGGATCGGCCTCCACAGCGCCTCCTTCTTCGAGGCCTCCGCCGGCGTCATAGGCTTCGTGGGGCTCGGCAGGTACCTCGAGGAGAGGCTCAGGAGGAGGGCCTTCAGGTCCCTCGAGGACCTGGCCAGGACCCTCTACGGGAGGGCCAGAGTGGTCGAGGGCGGGACCGTGCGCGAGAAGAGCGTACCGAGCATCGAGCCCGGGGAGGTCGTGGAGGTCAAGGCGGGGGAGATAGTGCCGGTCGACGGAGTGGTCGTCGAGGGGTGGGGCTACGTCGACGAGTCGAGCTTCACGGGAGAGCCCGTCCCGAGGCTCAAGAGGTCCGAGACCAGGGACCCGGTGCTGGCGGGCAGCGTCCTGACTAGCGGCTACCTGAGGGTGCGAGTGACGAGGGCCTCCAGGGACACCGTCCTCTACCACATCGTCGAGACGGTCAGGGAGGCCCAGTTCTACAAGCCGAGGGCCGTGAGGGTGGCAGACAGGATCGTTGGGCTCCTGACGTGGACCGTCGTGGCCGTGGCCGTCCTCACTCTCGCCTACTGGTGGCTGGTGGCTGGAGAGCCCGCCCTCGCTCTAACGTTCTCGGCAGCGGTCCTTGCAGTAGCTTGCCCGTGCGCTCTCGGGATAGCCGTCCCGATGGTGGTCTCGATAGCCGTCCTGAGGGCGGCTAGGAGCGGCGTGCTAGTGAGGAGGGGAGACGCCTTCGAGAGAGCGACCGAGGCCGGTGTAGTGCTGTTCGACAAGACGGGGACCCTGACCCTCGGGAGGCCCTCAGTCAGGGGAGTGTACGTCGTCGACGGGTCTGCCGACGAGGGGCTGGTTCTCAGGTACGCCTGCAGCGTCGAGTCCAGGAGCGAGCACCCGATCTCGAGGGCCCTGCTGGAGTACTGCGCGGAGAGGGGGGTCGAGCTCGGGGAGCCGTCAGAGTTCGTCCACATGCCCGGGATGGGGGTAGCGGGCCTCGTCGACGGGACGGTGGTCGCCGTCGGGAACCTGGAGCTAGCGGAGAGGTCCGGAGCGAGCTACGACGACAGGGTAGCGGAGCTCGTAGAGGAGATCGGGAGCAGGGGCTCCACGGCGGTGCTCGTGACCGTGGGAGGCAGGGTAGCGGCCGTCCTCGAGGTCGGGGACGCTCTCAGACCGGAGGCCAGAGAGGTCGTCGAGAAGCTGAAGTCGCGCGGTCTGAGGACGGGCCTCGCGAGCGGGGACACCGAGGCCAGCGTGAGGTACTACTCGAAGGTCCTGGGTCTGGACCTCGCGTTCCCGGAGCTCAGGCCCGACGAGAAGGCCGAGCTGGTGAAGGAGATGCAGGACAGGGGGCTCAGGGTCGTGTTCGTCGGGGACGGGGTCAACGACGCGCCGGCCATATCGTCCTCCTTCCTCGGAGTGGCCATGGGCAGCGGCTCCGAGGTCTCGAGGGAGTCCGGTGACGTCGTCCTGACCAGGAGCAGGCTGGCGGACCTCCTCTCGTTCTTCGAGCTGAGCAGGGCGGTGAGGAGGAAGTCCGCCGAGAACATCGCGTGGGCGTTCGTCTACAACGCCGCTCTCATCCCGATCGCGGCGGGCCTGCTCTACGCGAGCCACGGCGTGTTCATCAGGCCCGAGATGGCCGCTCTAGCCATGGTGCTAAGCGACGTGAGCGTTGTACTGAACGCCATGACCCTGCTCGCGAGGAGGGTCTAGCCCCCGAGACCCTCTAGACCAGGGCCGGGACCATCGGTGCGCAGACCAGGACTGCCAGAGCCACCGCCAGTGGTATAAGCAGCAGCCCCGCCTTGGCCATCTCGTAGTTCTTGAAGTAGCCGAAGGAGTATGCTACCGCGTTCGGCGGCGTGCTCGCCGGGAGCACGAACGCCAGCGCTGAGGCCACGCCAGCGACCACCCCGGCGACCCTCGGGTCAAGGCCCAGAGCGGACGCTATCCCCAGGACCACCGGGACCATGGCTGAGGCGGTTGCCGTTATGCTGCAGAACACTGTCGTGCTCAGCGCGGTTATCGCCGCCAGGACGGTCAGTGCCGCGTAGGGGTTCGCACCGCTTAGGCGCGCCGCCACGACTCTGCTCAGGTACGGTATGACCCCGGTCTCGCGTAGACCCTCCCCGAGGGCCAGCCCGCCGGCCACCAGCAGGAGGACCCCCCAGTCGACCTCTCGGGAGAGCTCCCTCCAGCTGAGGACCCCCAGGACCGGTGCCGTGAAGAGTATCACGGCCAGGATCGAGACCACGTAGGTCCAGTCCGCCGCCCAGGGGGACCCCCGGAAGACCGATGAGACTAGGGGGTCTAGGAGCCACAAAAGAGCGACCAGGAGGAAGAGAGCGAGGGCCCTCCTCTGGACGCCGCTCATCCTCCCGAGGGCCTCCAGCTCCCTCCTGACCCTCTCCGATCCCCCGGCGACTACCCTGCGCTCGGGGGGGTAGAGGAGCAGGAGGAGCCTCCAGGCCGCGAGGGTCAGGGCGAGGGCTACGGGCACTCCCCAGGCCATCCACGCCGCGAACCCTATCCTGGTGCCCGAGACCCTCTCGACGTTGTCTATGGCTATCGGAACCGGGGGAGTGCCGACCGGAGTCCCGACGCCCCCTATCGTGGCCGCGTAGGCTACCCCTATCATCACGGCCTTGCCGAAGCTGCTCCTACCCCTCTCGGCTCCCGAGAGCCTCAGGATGCCCGCGGCCACGGGAGCCATCAGGGCCGCGGCCGCCGTGTTCGGTATCCACATGGAGAGGGCCATCGTGGCGAGCATGACTCCCAGCATCAGCATGTCGGCTCTGTCTCCGACCAGGGAGGCTATCTTAAGACCTATGAACCTGTCGAGGCGGTGCGCGGAGAGCCCCGCGGCTATCGCGAGCCCGGCCAGGACCAGCACGTTGACCTTGGACGCCACGAACGATATCGACCTGGCCAGGGGGAACACGCCGTAGAGGGTCAGGAGCAGCATCACGACCAGCCCGGTAACGGGTATGGGGACGCACTCCGTCGCCCAGAAGACTATAGCGACGAAGGTTACTCCGACCATGGTCATGGCCTTCTGGTCCAGACCCTCCGGCGGGGGCAGGACCGATATCGCGTAAGCCGCGGCTAGCGCGGCGAGGGCCACGATAGCCTTGGACCAGGCGAACCCCGCTCCCTCCACGCTGGCTCGCCCCCGACCCGGCGCCCCGCTCGAGGCCTCCCTCGTCGTCGCCGTGAGCATCTCCCAGCCCGGAGAGCGCTTCTGGAAAAAGGCGCGCTCGTCCTCGCTTATATTCGCTGAGCGCGCGGCTAGGCTAGAGTAGGTGGACTTCGTGATACTGGTAGAGGGGGTCTCCAAGTCCTTCGGGAGCCTGAGAGCCCTCGACAACGTCTCCTTCGAGGTCAGGAACGGGGAGGTCGTAGGCTTCGTGGGGCTCAACGGGGCCGGCAAGACGACGACGATAAGGATAGCCGTCGGAGTCCTTCCGCCCGACTCGGGAGACGTCCTGATAGACGGGTACTCGGTGAGGAGGGACAAGAGGAGAGCGTCGGAGAGGGTCGGGTGGCTTCCCGAGATACCCATGTTCGAGAAAGACTTCAGGGCTCTCGACTACTTCGCCTACGTGGCGGGCTTCTACGGGTTCTCGAGGAGCGAGGCCCTCGAGCTCGGGAGGGAGCTCATGACCAGGTTCGGCCTCGGGGACGCTATGCGCAGGAAGCTCGGGGAGTACTCCCTGGGGATGAGGAAGAGGTTCGCGCTCGCGCTCAGCATGGTGAACGACCCGCCGAACTTCATCTTCGACGAGGTGCTGAACGGTCTCGACCCTCAGGGGATAGCGTTCTTCAGGCAGCTGGCGACGGAGTTCAGGAGGGAGGGCAAGGCCGTCCTCTTCTCCTCGCACATACTGTCCGAGGTGGAGGGAGTAGCCGACAGGGTCGTCTTCATACACAGAGGGAGGATAGTAGCGAACATGAGCATCGACGAGATAAGGAGCAGAGTCGGCCGGGACCAGAGGGCTCTTGAGGAGTTCTTCTTCAAGCTCGTGGGTGTCGAGCGGTGAGGACGGGTCCCGTGCTCTACGACCTCAGGAGGTCCGTGCTGAGGATCTCGACGCTGGTCCTCCTGGCGCTGGCGATACTGGCCGGAGTGGGGATGACGTACCTGTTCAGCGTGGCGTTCCTCCAGGGCGGCGTAGCGCTGGAGGACGTGAACTTCATGGGAGCCCTCGCCGCGAGAGGGGGTAGGGCCTACCTGATCGGGGTCTCCTTCGATAGCGAGGGGAGACCTATCGAGGGGCTCAGGGTCGAGCTCCTCCTAGGGGGGAGAGTGGTAGCGGAGGCCTCGTCGAACAGAGAGGGGCTAGTCGTGTCGGAGCTCGGCGTCGAGGAGCTGCTGAAGGCGGTCGCGACGGTCCCCGGCGTCCCAGCTCCCGCGCAGCCCGCGGCTCTGCCCGTGCCCACTCTGCGCCTAGTTAAGGGCTCCGTGAACCTGACGGTCGGCGGGACCCCCGAGCGGTGGGAGCTCCCGGGCCCCAGCGGCGTGGTTTCGTACAAGAGGGTGAGCGCGTACGTGCTCGACCTGGGGATCCGCCCGAAGGTTTACCAGCAGAGCCGGGGAGGTCCCTCCCTGATCTACGTGGACTCGACCGTCCTGAAGATGGGGGGCGGGAGGGTCTCGGCCGTGGTCTTCGGGTTCTCGCTCGACGGCGAAGGTCCGAGAGCTATCGAGGACCCGATATGCTACAACGCGACCCGGACCGCCGTCTCCGTCCAGCTGCTGTTCATGGCGGGCGGAGTCCCCGTCGAGGCGTACGGACCCCTCTCGGTCCCGGCGAACGGCACGATGGTGTACTACGGAAGCCTGGGGGGCTTCTGGAGCAAGCTCGACCTGAGGATCCCGGAGGAGCTCGCGAGGGGCGCCGGCGCGCGTCTCCTGGTCGTTGGCGTCAACGCCTCCTCTAGGGGGTACGAGTACTACTCGGGGTCCCTGTTCACGTGGGCCTCGAGGGCCCTGCGGACGGTGGCTCTCTCCGCGACCGGCTCGATAAACATAGTGCTCCAAGTGTTCGTCATAGCCGCGATCTACCTCTCCAACCAGCTGATGGCGAAGCCGAGGTCCTCCGGGGAGCTGGAGTTCGTGCTCTCGGGACCGGTGACGAGAGCCGACCTCTTTATCAACAGGTACGTGGCCCAGCTTATGGCCTTCGCGGTGATGGCCGCGACGTTCGTTCTAGCCCTCCAGGTCTCGAGCAGCGCGTGGCTCAGCTTCTCCCTCGACGCGGGATCCGCGACCTACGTGTTCGCCGCCGCCTTCCTAACCATGGTGGCGTTTCTGTCTCTCTCCTACTCGATAGCCTCGTCTCTCAGGCCTGGCCTCTACATGGCCGCCGCGGTAGCGGCCTACGTGGTGTTCATGCTGTTCTGGGACACTCTCATGTACGCTCTGGGCTTCTCCCTCGGTCTGAGGAGCTACCAGGAGATCTCGGAGTTCGCCTCGAGGAGCGTCTACTTCAACCCGAGGATCGCGGGAGCCTTCTTCGTGGAGCAGCTCCAGAGCAGCATCCTGGGAACCAGGGGGACCCTAGATCCCCTCTACGCGACGCTGTCGATCGTCGCGTGGGTAGCCGTCCCACCGATCCTAGCCTACCTGAGGTTCAGGAGGATCCCTCTGTACTCCCTGTAGGCTAGGGCCTCAGCTCGCCCTCGTACAGAAGGACCCTCCTCGCTCTCTCCGCGTAGACCTCCCTCTGCCTCCTCCACTCCTCCTCGACCTCCTCGACGTCTCTCAGACCCTCGACGCACTCCCTGACGCTCGCCGCTCCGGCCAGGTAGTCTATCGCGTAGCGGCTGGCCTTCGTGGACCAGCGCAGGTAGTCCTTCAGGTACTCGACCCGCCCCTCGTCCTCTCCGGTCAGCAGGGAGAAGCGATCGCCGTAGAGCTCCTTCACTACCCTGAGGACCCTGACGAACGTAGAGAACGGCCTGAAGGAGGTCCTGTCGGTCACGTGGACGTAGACCCCGCTAACCTCGGTCCCCCTGTACTTGCTCGCCCACGGGACGAACTTGACGGGCCTGAAGATTACTCCCGGCATCTTCAGGCTGTTCAGGGCCTCCGCGAGCTCCCTGGCCCTGATCCACGGAGCTCCTATCTGGAGGAAGGGGGAGGCTGTCCCCCTCCCCTCGGAGAGGTTCGTCGCCTCTACGAGGCAGGAGCCGGCGTAGACGAGGGCCGTCTCCAGGTTCGGGATGTTGGGGGAGGGGGGAACCCACGGGAGACCCGTCTCGTCGAACCACATCTCCCTCCTCCACCCGCCGAGCCTAGCCACCAGCACCTCTCCCCCCAGCCCCTCCACTCTCGAGTAGAAGAGGGCCAGCTCCCCCGGGGTCAGACCGTAGCGAGCCGGCAAGCTGGCGATCCCGGTGAACGAGCGGAGCGAGGGGTCGAGGACGGGCCCCTCGGTCACGGCGCCAGTCAGGGGGTTCGGCCTGTCGAGGACGAGGAGGGGGGTCCCCGCTTTCGAGCAGGCCGCGACGGTGTAGTAGAGGGTCGATGCGTAGGTGTACCAGCGGAGACCGAGGTCCTGGACGTCGTAGACGACGAGATCGAGCTTCTGGACCTCCTCGACGGGAGGCTCGAGGGTCTCGCCGTACAGGCTGTAGACCCTCACTCCGTACTCCGAGTCGAGCCCTCCGCTCACGAGCTCTCCGGCCGCCGCGTGGCCCCAGAGGCCGTGCTCGGGCGTGAAGACGACCTCGACGCGTCCCAGCCTCCCGGCTATCTCGACGAGGTGCTCCATAGCTGGCGAGACGCCGGTGTGGTTGGTGACGAGGCCCAGCCTCCTCCCCGCCAACAGCCCGGGCAGCTCCCGGCTCTCGATCCCGGCCCTGACCCTCAAGGTCTCGACCTCCGAGGATCTCCCCCCGGTCCGGGACTCTGGAGCCCCTCCTCCGGGAGCCCGACCTTCTCGAGACTCTCGACGTCGTACCCCTCGATCGAGCTCATGTAGTAGAGCACGCAGCCGAGGAGAGGTGGCGCTCGCCTCACCTCGAACCTCCTCCCCCTCCTCGACTCTACCTCGAACCTGAGGGCGTCGGACAGGGGTCTGCAGCCGAGGACGGCGCTGCCGGTCCCGTAGACCACGGCGCCCTCTTCGAACCCTAGCTTCCTCTCCACCGCCGAGACCATTCTCTCGAGCTCCCGGGCCGCGTCCCCCATCAGCTCCAGGGCCAGCTCGCAGCCCAGCTCGGCGGCCCTGCAGGCGAGCTTAGCGAGCTCGGCCACTCTGCTCGGCGCTGCGTACTCTCTGTAGAGCCTGCCCAGGGCGTCGCTGACCCCCGCCGCACCCAGCTCCTCTAGGAGGAGCCTCAGGGACGTATCGCCGACTCCGAGCCTGCCGTCGTAGCGCATCAGGGACCTGCGGACGAACTCCCTGCCGATCCAGTAAGCGCTCCCCTCGTCGCCGAAGAGGTAGCCCCAGCCGCCGGCTCTGGCCTCCGCTCTCCCCCTGCGGCCGTAGGCGAAGGAGCCGGTCCCCGAGGACACCAGGATAGCGTCTCGACCTCGCGCAGCGGCCGCGTACGCCGCCTCGATGTCTGTGAGAACCCACAGCTCGACCGGGCCGATCTCCCTCCTCAGAAGCTCCTCCACCTCCCTCCTGTACGCGGAGATCCCGGCTAGGCTGAAGACGTACCCGCCGACGTCTTTCCCGAACTCTCTGAGGACGGGGCCAAGCAGAGACCTGAGGTTTTCCAGGAAGGCGGTGGGGCCGAGGACCGCGTAGTTGAGGGGAGGGCCCTCGAAGAGAGCCAGGGCCCGGCCCCTCCTCTCGAAGACTAGGGCTCTCGAACCGCTGCCTCCCCCGTCTACGGCTACCAGTATGGACGTCACGAAACGGAAGCCGCTCACAGCAATATATACCGCGGGAGCCCGCTCGGGAGACCGCACTAGAGGCAGGAGACGACTAGGTTGTGGAAGACGGGTCTGAAGCCGGCTATCCTGGTGTTCTCCCTGCTCGGGTGGACCCTGTTGCTCAGGAGGACGGCGACGAGCCTCAGCTCGACGTCTACGCATATCGAGGTACCGGTGAAGCCCGTGTGGCAGAAGGCCCTCCCGTCCGTGAGAAGGTCTCCGAAGAGTCTGCTGATGCCCTTCCTATAGACCTGCCACCCGAGCCCGTAGGGGTTCTCGCCGTCAGCCCACGGTCTGAGCACGGTAGCGGCCGTGGCCCTCTTGAGGAGGCGGTCGCTCCTGCCCAGGTACGCTTGGAGGAGCTCGCTCCCCATCAGTGCGACCTCTGCGGCTGTCGAGAAGAGCCCCGCGTGACCCGAGACGCCCCCCAGCGCTCTGGCGTTCTCGTCGTGAACCACTCCCCTTAGGGGGAGGCCGGTCTCGGGATCGAGCTCCGTCGATGCCACCTGGTCCTCGGTGAAGCCGTGCTCTAGGGGGTTGTAGACGGTCCTCCTCAGACCCAGAGGTCTCGCGACGAGCTTCTCGAAGAGCCTATCGATCCTCTCACCGGAGACCCTCTCCACCAGCGCTGTGAGGACTATGTAGCCGACGTCGCTGTAGACCGCTCTCGATCCAGGCGGACAGCAGATGAAGGACCTCGCAGCCTCCTCCAGCAGCTCGGCCCTATCCCTCCTGCCGAATCTGTAGAGGGGCAGCGAAGGTGGGAGGCCGGCCGCGTGGGAGAGCAGCATCCACACCTCGGTTCTGCTCTTGAGCTCGTCATGCCCGGCTCGGGTCCTCGAGTACTCGGGCAGGATCTCCGAGACCCTCTGCTTCAGGTAGAGGAGCCCCTCCTCCACCAGCCTGGCGACTATGAGCGACGCGGCGAGGGGCTTCGTCAGGGAGGCGAGGTCGTAGAGGGTCTCCGCGGTCGTGCTCCTCCTGGTGGGAACGAGTTCCGCGTAGCCGAGAGCCTCTTCGTATACGGGCTCGCCGTCCTTGTAGACCGCCACGGACGCCCCAGGAAAGACGTCGCCGACGGCGCGGGCGAGGGCTGCCCTCAGCTTGCCGAAGTCCACGGACCCTCCCTCAAGCTCTAGATCGCTCCTCCCTTATGTACTCTAGCACGAACGCGTCCCGGACCTCCAGGAGTTCTCTCGACGGAGGCGTCGGGACGGGGGTTCCGCGCCGCTCAGTCTAACGACCGCAGACGGATGCCTCCAGCTGTAGCAGAGACCGGAGAGCGTTGACCGGCCGTCAGTGCGTGAGCGCTCGCAAGTAATAAGTGCCCCCGGCGACTCCTCTTGGTAGAACCAGTTGGACTTCCCGAAGTCTCCTCACTCGCGCTCGCGGAGAGAGGTGATGCTGCGGGGTGAGCCTCGAGGTGGAGCAAGCTGAGGAGTCCACGCTCGCCGCTAGGATCGCGAGTTCCCTTGGCGAGCTGCTCGGCGCTCGCTGCCAGATCGCTGGAGATTCGAGCATCAGGTGCTACCGCGGCGGGATCAGGATAGCCGCGGCGCTCTCGAGCGCCGCGGACGACGTGGAGGAGAGAATGGCTGAGATGCTCGAGAAGGGTCTAGCTGACCTGGCTCTGCTAGTGAGGCCTCTCGGAGGACCGTCGGGGGAGCTCAGGTTTAGCGCTAGGCTGAGGACTTCCGGGGGACCCGGGGAAATCCTCGAGGGAGTAGAGCTGGAGACCCTCGCGAGCGCGATCGAGAGAGCTATCGAGGACCTCGTCTCGGGATCCGAGGTCGGGGGAGAGCTTGAGAGAGTGAGGAGAGCCGTGGAGCGGTTCGTCGAGGTGGCTACCCGCGGTGGGGTCCCGGGGATCCCCCGCTCCCGGCTAGTCGGAGCGCTCGGAGGTCCCTACGGCTCCGGCGCCTCCGAGAGTGAGGTGGTCCTGGTCCAAGAGGCCCTGGCGCTGTTCCTCTCAGCAGTCCTCTACGAGCGCTCGAGAAAGTCCCTCGGCCTCCCACCGCTGGACAGCTACTTGGAGTCCCTCGGGGCCCTTCGAGGGCTCGAGAGGGCCCTGTCGAACCTCCTGGAGACCCGCCGAGAGCCCCTAGTCGAGCTCGCGCTGGAAGCTCTGAGGAGCCTCCCCCCGGAGCTCGAGGGGCCCGTCCGGAGCCTAGCCGGGGTAGCCCTCGACGTAGCGGGGAGACCCCACCTACTGCTCAGGGACGTCGCCGGCAGGATATACCACAGAGTCGCCGGGGACGTAGCCCTGAAGAAGGGGCTCGCCACGTTCTACACGGAGGTCCCGGCCGCCTACCTGCTCGCGGACCTGGCTCTGAGGAGAGCGCTGAACACCGGCGCAGGAGCGGGAGCCTCCCGGGAGACGGCTGGGGGGCTCGCGAGGAGAGTCGCGGAGCTGAAGATAGCGGACTTCGCGTGCGGTAGCGGGACCCTGCTCGCGGCGACGCTTTACTGCGCCTCCAGGATAGCCAAAGCGGCCTGCTTCCTGAGCGGCGTCGAATGCCCGGGCGTCGAGAAGACCCTCGTCGAGAGGGGGCTCTACGGCTTGGAGGCGATGGAGTACGCCGCGGCCGTTGCTAGAGCGGGCCTCGCGATCATGTCCCCGGAGGTAGCAGCCGGGGTCGGCGTGTACGCGGTCCGCCTGGGCTCGGGTCCCGGGGGGAGAGCGAGCCTAGGGTCCCTGGAGCTCCTGGAGGTCGAGACCCTCGGCAGCTCGGTCTGGGTCGAGACCGTCGGCGGTAAGGTGGAGATCCCCGGCTCCTACGACGTGGTCATCATGAACCCGCCGTTCACCAGACCAACCGGCAGGACCCGGGAGAGGTTCGGGGAGGCGGGGAGGGGATTCTTCGGCTTCGTGGCCGACCCGCGGATCAGAGAGACCCTCGTAGCTAAGTACCGAAGGATACGCGAGAGGGTTAGGAGGGACATGCTCGAGGTCGCTAGGAGGCTCTTCTCCTCAGAGCCTACGCTCTCCAGGGCCCTCGCGCGGCTGAGCAGCTACGAGACGGCGAGGTCTCGCGGGCTCGGCCAGTACTTCAGCGTGGGGCAGGCCGGCGAGGGGCTCCTCTTCCTCTACCTCGCCTACAGGTACGTGAAGCCCGGCGGAGTAGTGGCCTTCGTGCTCCCGAGAAACCTCCTGTCCGGGGTCTCCTGGTTCCTGGCGAGGGCTCTGCTGGCCGAGGGCTTCCACCTCAGGTACGTGATCGTGAGCAGCGACAGCGAGAGCGGGTACAACTTCTCGGAGAACACGAGCCTCAGTGAGTGCTTGGTGGTCGCGGAGAGGGTCTCGGAGCACGACCCGAGCGAGGAGACTCTCTTCGTCGACCTCCTCAAAAAGCCCGGGAGCGTCCTCGGCTCTCTGCTCCTCTCCGAGGCCCTGGCGGCCGGCGCCGTAGAGCTCCCGCGCAGCGCGAAGTGTCTCGTCCGGAGGGTCCGGAGGGTAGAGCTACTCGAGAACCTCGACAACCTGAACAGGTTCGTGGCCCTCCCGGAGCCCGGAGTGGTCGACGCGGGTCTCAGGCTCCTCAGGCTGGGCGACCTGGGAGTCGCTGGGCTCAGAGTCCCGCTGGCCAGGCTCGGGGACCTCATCGCTTCGATAGGGATAGACTCGCCCCAGTTCCACGAGCACTTCAGGCCCACCCGCGCCAGGACCCCGTACCCGATACTGTTCGGAGGAGGGGAGCCGGCGAGGTCCGGGATCCTGGTGAGGCCCAACGCCTACGCCGAGCCCAAGACCCAGAGAGCCGCCGAGATCTACCGGAGGTTCTCCGGGAGGGTCGTGGTCCCGGATAGAATATGGATGGACACGGCGCACGTGATCTCGGCGTACTCCGAGACCCCGGTGGTCTCCAACGTCTTCTACATCGCTAGGCTCAGGGAGCCCTCGGAGCGCTTGGAGAAGGCCCTCGTCTACTGGCTGAACACCACGTGGGGAGTGCTGGCGGTCCTCATGAACAGGGAGGAAACCAGGGGCAGGTGGGTTAGGCTGAAGAAGGCTCAGTGGAGGCTCCTACCGGTGCCGGACTTCGGGAGGTTAGGACGGGACGCCGTGGCTAGGCTGGCCGAGCTCTTCGACGAGATCTCCAGGTTCGAGCCCCGGAGGATACCGGACCAGTACTCCGAGGACCCGCGGGACGCCGACCCCCTGAGGCTCGAGATAGACCTCGGGCTCCTCAGAGCGCTGAACACAAGCGTGGACGCCGGGGAGGCTGAGGGGCAGCTGCGGACGCTGTACAAGGGGATGGCGGTGGCCCTGAGGCGCTGGATCGGTCGCTCTACGCCCTGAACCCGTACCTCCCGACCAGGGGTACGAAGACGCAGGGGAGGACCTCCTCGACCTTGAACCTCCCCCTCTCCTTTACGATCACCTTCAGTATCTGGATCCACCTGCTCCCAACCGGGATGACAAGCCTCCCCCCCTCCCTGAGCTGCTCGAGGAGGGGCTCCGGCACGTCCGGCGCAGCCGCGGTGACCATTATCCCGTCGAACGGTGCGGCGGGCGGGAACCCCTCGCTCCCGTCTCCCACGACGATCGTCACGCGGTCCAGGTAGCCGGTCCTCGAGAGGTTGGAGAGAGCGAACTCCGCGAGCCCCGGGATCCTCTCCACGGTCCAGACGTGGCCTCTCGGTCCCACCATCTCGGCTAGGACTGCCGCCTGGTAGCCGCTCCCGGTCCCCACCTCCAGGACCCTGTGGCCCGGCGCCGGTGACAGCCTCTCGGTCATGATCGCGACCATGTGGGGAGCGCTTATCGTCTGCCCGTAGCCTATCGGCAGGGGGCTGTCGTAGTAGCTGAGCCTCCTGTACTCGGGCGGCACGAACTCCTCCCTGGGGACCCTCAGCATCGCGTCGATGACGCGCTCGTCGCTTAGATAGCCCTCGGCTACCAGGGACCTCACTACCCTCCTCCTCTCCTCCTCGAAAATACCCGCACCCAGATTTACTCGGGTTTGCGGAGTGATAAGCCACTCCCCGCAGCTGAAAGCTGTGGAGCCCGCGGAGTACTGCGTAGACGTCGTAACCTTCGAGGGTCACGAGAACGTGAGGGCTACCCACTCGACCACTCTAGAGGTGACGAAGGACGGCTACCTGACCCCGAGGGGGGACTGCATCATAGGGATCTCGAGCAGCAAGGGAGCGTCCGACCTCAGCCAGTGCGTCAAGGACATCCTGAGGAGTGGCGGGCTCCTGATAGCCGTGGTTCTGACGAGCGGAGGCTCGTTCGACTACCTCGTGGCCGAGGGGTCCGAGGGTCTTACGTTCGAGGACCCGAGGAGGATGATAATAAGGAGGTCCAGCTACGTGGACGGCTCGACCGTGGGGATCAGGTCAAGCAAGGCGGCAAGGGATGTAAGCAGGGGGGTGGTCGAGGAGCTGAGGAGGGGAGAAAAGGGGGTCCTAGTGCTCGTGGCCCTCAGAAGACCTCCGGGGCCCTCCACACTCCCCAAACCTCCCTCAGGACGCCGCTGATCTCGCCGAGCGTGGCCCTCGCTCTCACGGCCTCGTATATGGGCTCGAATATGTTGACCTCCTCCACCTCCGCAGCCCTCCTCAGGTTGTCGAGAGCCGTCCCCACCTTCACCTGGTCCCTGCTCTCCCTAAGCTGCCTCAGCCTGCCGACGACCCTCTCCCTGGCCGCGGGGTCCACCTTCAGGACCTTTATCCTCGGCACCTCGGGCTCGGCGAAGACGTTGACCCCGATTATCGGCACCTCGCCCTTCTCGACCTTGAGCTGCCACTCGTAGGCTGCCCTGGCTATCTCGCGCTGCGGGTAGCCGAGCTTTATCGCTCTCAGCATCCCGCCCATCCTCTCGATCTCGTCGAGGTACTTCCAGGCCCTCTCCTCTATCTGGTCGGTCAGCCACTCCACGTAGTAGGAGCCGCCGAGGGGGTCCACGGTGTCGACGACGCCGGACTCGTAGAGCAGGACCTGCTGGACTCTGATGGAGAGCTTGACGGACTCCTCGGTCGGCAGGGACAGCGCCTCGTCGTAGGAGTTCACGTGCAGGGACTGCGTCCCCCCTAGAACGGCGGCTAGGGCTTGGAGCGTGGTCCTTATTATGTTGACCATCGGCTGCTGGGCTGTCAGCAGGACCCCAGCGGTCTGAGTGTGGAACCTGAGGATCATGGACCTCGGGTCCTTCGCTCCGAACCAGTCCCTCATTATCTTGGCCCACATCCTCCTGGCCGCTCTGAACTTCGCTACCTGCTCGAAGAGGTTGGTCCTCGAGGCGAAGAAGAAGGTCAGCTTCGGTGCGAACGCGTCTACGTCGAGCCTCCCCCTCTCCTTGGTCCACCTAACGTACTCGACCGCGTCGGCGAACGTGAACGCTATCTCCATGGCCGGGGTCGCGCCGGCCTCCTCCATGTGGTAGCCGCTGATGCTTATAGCGTTCCACTTGGGCATCTCCTTGGCGGCGTAGAGTATCAGGTCTACGGAGTACCTCATCGAGGGCTCGGGCGGGTATATGTAGTTGTTCCTGGCTATGTACTCCTTCAGTATGTCGTTCTGGGTTGTCCCGTCGAGGACGGCCCTCGGAACGCCCCTACTCTCGGCTACGAGGACGTACATCGACAGCACTTCTATCGCCGTCGCGTTTATGGTCATCGAGGTCGTTATCTTGTCCATCGGTATGTCTCTGAAGACTATGTCCATCTCGGTCACGGCGGGCATCGAGACCCCCACCTTCCCGACCTCGTACCAGGCCAGCGAGTGGTCCGGGTCGTAGCCGAGCTGGGTCGGCAGGTCGAACGCCATGCTGAGGCCCGTCTGCCCTATGCTTAGGAGGTACCTGTACCTCTCGTTCGTGTCCTCGGCGGAGCCGTAGCCCGCGTACTGCCTGATGGTCCAGGGCCTCCCCCTGTACATCGTCGCGTATATGCCTCTCGTGAACGGGTAGGTCCCCGGGAGGCCCAGCTTCTCGAGGTAGTCCCACCCCTCCAGGTCCAGCGGTGTGTAGAGCCTCTTTACCTCGATCCCCTCCTCCGTCGTGAACAAGCTCTTCCTCTCGGGGAACCTCTTGAGGAGGGGAGCGACAACCTCCCTCTCCCACTCCTCGAGCCTCCGCTTCAGCCTCTCCGACTCGCTCACGGCTCACTCCCTCCTGGTCATTATCTCGAGGAGGACCCCGAACGCGCTCTTGGGGTGTACGAAGTTTATCCTCCTCTCACCGTGGGACACGTCCCTGGGCTTGTCGTAGACGAGCGCCACGCCCCTGGACTTCAGCTCCTCGGTCTTCGCGTCGACGTCGTCCACGTGTATGGCTATGTGGTGTACCCCCTCTCCTCTCTTCTCGATGAACTTGCTGACCGCCGACTCCGGGTCGGTCCCCTGCAGGAGCTCTACGTAAGCGTTGCCGACCCTGAACATCGCTATCCTCACTCTCTCCTCCGGCACCTCCTCGATCTTGACGAGCTCCAGCCCCAGGACGTCCCTGTAGAACCTGACCGCCTCGTCGAGGTTCCTCACGGCTATGCCTATGTGGTCTACCCTCATCAAGTCTCACCCAGGGCCTTCTTGAATACCTCTACCACCTTCGCCAGCGGCGTGCCCGGGAGTAGGACCTCGAAGACTCCCATGTCCTTCAGCCTCTGGACGTCCTCGGGCGGTATCACTCCTCCCACTATCACCGGCACGCTGAGCCCCCTCTCTCTAGCTAGCCTGACCAGGTCGGAGACTAGCTCCTCGTGGCTGCCGGAGAGTATTGAGACCCCCACGGCCTCGACGTCCTCCTCGAGAGCAGCCCTCACGAGGTCCTCGGGGGACTGGTGAACCCCGAGGTAGACCACCCTGAAGCCGGCGTCCCTCAAGGCCATAGTGATGACCTTGGCCCCCCTGTCGTGACCGTCGAGCCCGAGCTTGGCTATCAGCACTTTTCGCCTAGCGGGCTCCATCTGGCTCATCGTCTTTACCGAGGAGTAATACCGTGTGAACTTATAAAGAGCTCCTCGAGCCTCTTCCCCTGCTCTTTGAAGAGGAACGCGGTGGAGGGGTCACGAGCTCCCGGAGTCTTAGCTAAGCTTCAGGTGCACGCCAGGTCCCATCTCGAAGTCCCAGGTCTCCGGCTTGCCAACAACCACCTCCCGGATGTTGTGGAAGTGCTTGACGTCCTCGATCACGTCCCTGAGCTCCTCCGGCAGGTAGAGGACCCCCTCTATCCTCTCGCTCAGTCTCATCCCCCTCTCCTTCTTCCACTTCCAGACGGCTGAGTTGAGCTCGACGACCCTCTCCATCAGCCTCGGGTCTCCCCCCTCGTCCCCCAGGTCCTCCTCGGTGAGCCTCCCCCTCGCTACGGGTCCCCCCTCTACGGACCTCCACACGTAGTCGCAGACGAACGGCATTATCGGGGAGAGGAGCTTGAGCGAGAGCCTGAGGACCCTGTACAGAGTGTGGACCGCGCCCGCTACCTCGGCATCTTTGAAACCGGCTCTCCTGTAGACCCTCGGCTTCACCATCTCGACGTAGCTCGAGGCGAAGACGTCCCAGACGAGGTGGTAGAGCTTCAGTGTGGGTTCGTAAACGTCGAGCCTCCCGTAGGCCTCCGCCACCTCCCTCGCCACTCTCGCGGCGTAGGCTATCATGGCTCTGTCGAGGGGTCTGAGCGATATCCCGCTCCTCGGCTCCTCGAATGAGGTGACGAACCTGGCTATGTTGACTATCTTGGTAGCGAACAGGAGCCCCGACCTCACGGTGGCCTCGGACCACCTGTAGTCACTCCCCAGCTTGCTGGCCACGGCCGACCAGAACCTGAACGCGTCGGCCCCGTACCGCTCCAGGTAGGGCTCCGGGTATATCACGTTGCCCAGGGACTTGTGCATAGCCCTCCCCTTCTCGTCCAACCCCATGCCGGTTATCCTGACCCACCTGAAGGGGGCTCTGCCGGTCAGCAGCCAGGTCCTCAGGGTCGTGTAGTAGAGCCAGGTCCTGATTATGTCGTAGCCCTGGGGTCTCACGGCCTTGGAGAGGGCCTTGATCGCCACGTCGGGCTTCTCGAGCCAGTTCACCACGTAGAGCACCGTCACGGAGGAGTCGAACCACGTATCGAAGACCCTGGACTCGCCGACTATCGCGTCCCTCGGTGCTCCGCAGGACGGGCAGGAGTCCACTGGAGGCAGCTCTTTCCACGGTCTTACGTACCTTCCGGGCTCCGGGAGTATCGCGTGGCCACACCTGGCGCACGTCCATATCGGGAGCTCTGTTCCGTAGTACCTGGTCCTCGAGATGGGCCAATCCATGGCCAGGGACCTGACCCAGAGGTCCAACTTCTCCTTGTGCTCGACTGGGTAGAACTCCATGGAGTCGGCTACTCTCAACACGTCGTCCTTGAAGTCCAGCTGCCTCAGGAAGTACTCCTCGACGTGGATTATCTCGACCGGGGTCTTGCACCTCCAGCAGACCGGGACCTCGTGAACTACCTCCTCCTCCTTGACTAGGAGGCCCTCTCCCCTAAGCATCTCCGCGATCCTCTGCCTGGCCTCGGCCACCCTGAGCCCCCTCAGGGGCCCCGCGAGCTCGCTCATGGTCCCGCCCTTCTCCACGACTACCCTGGGCTGTATGCCCTGCTCCTTGAAGAATATGAGGTCCCTGACGTCCCCGTAGGAGCACATCATGGCGAGCCCGGTCCCGTACTCCGGCCTAGCCATCTCGTGGGCCAGTATCGGGACGGCGTGCCCGTATACCGGGACGACCGCGTGTTTGCCCTCTAGGTGCTTGTAGCGCTCGTCCCTCGGGTTGTAGATAACCGCACCGCACGCGGCGAGGAGCTCCGGCCTCGTCGTGGCTATCACTATATCCTCACCGGTCTCGAGAACCCTGAACTTTACGTAGTAGAGCCTCCCCTCCTCCTTCACGAAGTCTATCTCAGCCTCAGCTAGGGAGGTCCTACACCTGGGGCACCACTGAACAGGCTTGACGTCTCTGTAGACCAGCCCGCGCTTCCACATCTCTATGAAGGTCGCTTGGGTCATCGCTCTGTACCTAGGCGAGTCCGTGCCCTCGCGCCAGTAGTCGAAGAGGCAGCCGAGCCTTTTCCACACTCTCACCAGGGCTTCCTCGTTCTCGTCGAGGAGCTTGGAGACGAGCTTCAGGAAGGCCTCTCGACCCTCGGGGGTCCTCGCCATCTCGTGAGCCACTATGCTGTAGGCCTTCTCGGCCGCCACCTCGGCCGGGAGGCCGTTCCTGTCCGCGTAGAACGGGACCAGGACCTTGTAACCGAGCAGCCTGAGCGCCCTCGCCACCATGTCTATCTGAGCGTAGTGAGCCGCTTGGGCTACCCCCCAGGGGCCCGAGGGGTACGGCGGGGGCGTGTCTATTACCACGTAGTCCTCGTCTAACGCGAGGTCGACCTCCTCCCTGTACAGCCCCTCCCTCTCCCACAGCTCTAGGAGCTCTAGCTCGTACTCAGGCCTCCACCTGATGATCTCGACCCTGCCCATGCCTCTCCCCCGAGGAGCACCAGGTCGTAGCATATAAACATGCCCCGGCGAGCGGAGCCGGGGAGACCCCGAGGGGGTCTCTCAGATGAGCGTCCTCGTAACGTACTCCACGTCTACGGAGCTAACCCCCTCTACGCTGCTCAGGATGTTCTCTAGCTCGTAGGTCCCTCCCTCGTAGTCCTCGGGCATCGCCAGGTAGAGCCTCAGGCCGTAGAGCCCGAAGGCTATGTAGAACCTCTCGCTCCTCAGTATCTCGTAGTGGGGCGGCAGGGACGCCTTGATCCTCTCGAGGAGCTCGTCGAGGTCCACCTCACTGCCCTCCGGGTTGACCCTGACCGCCAGGACGACCCTGCCCACTCCCACCACCTAGGGACCCTCGAACCCGCAGGACGGGCACCTATAGGGAGCGCCGAGCTTTCTGCACTTCTCGCAGCGCCATACGAGGACCCTCCCGCAGTTCGGGCAGTAGAACCTGGTGGCTCTCGAGTAAGGCTCTATCAGCTTTCCACAGCTGCTGCACGCGGGGGGGTTGCACGCGTCTACCACTGCCGGCGCCCTCTCGGTCACGGTCCCCATCTCCGTCCCCTAGACCAGCTACCGCGAGCATATAAGCGCTAGGTGACGACTCCGTAGAACGTCGACGGGTTCTCCAGGAGTACCTTCTCCGAGCACCTACTCGCGAGGCGCCCCTCCTCGACGGCCCTCAGAACCTCGCGCCCTATCTCCCACGGGTACATGACGACCCCGGGCCTCCTCGGGTCGTCCAGGTAGTCGCTCTCGACCAGCACGTTGGAGCACTCGGAGCCGAGCTCTCCGACGACCCGCGACCTCCCCACGACACTCACGTAGAACCCCTCCTCCGCGTAGAGGCGGGCTTGGGAGGGGGGTACGTGGTGAGCCAGCACTCTCCAGCGCGGTATCCCCGCTCTGTCCGTGAAGAGCTTCAGGCCGCCGAGGGTCAGAAGCCCGGCGTTCTCGCTATGCACGTGGACCACTCCGCCCACGTCCTTGGCTACCTCCAGCGCCCTCACGAGCAGGAGCTCGTTAGCGGCCCAGGACTCGGGCACCGTTGGGAAGTGAGGCCTCCCGAATTCGCCGAGCCCGTCCAGGAGCCCCTCCCTTAGGAGGCTCTCGAGCCTCCTCATATACCCCTTCTCGAGCTCCCGGTAGACCGTGGCCGGGTCTCTCGAGGACCTGAGGAGCTTGTCGACAGTCGCTGGGTGGAGCCCGCCCAGGCATAGGACTCCGCCGTACTCCCTCCTGACCCTGTCGCACAGGTTGGCGTGGGCCTCCAGGGACCTAGCGACCCCCTCCAGGCTGTCGCTCAGACCGTAGCTGCCCGGGCTGAGCTGCACGAGTGCTATGAGCCCCCCGCCGGCCGCTCTGAACCTCCTGACGACCTCGCCGTAGCCTAGACCGACCACTGACGCGTGGGCATGCGCGTCCGCGAACCGGTCGACCACGCCGTCCCACCGGGGCCCTAGCTCCGCGCGAGAGACCTCAGGAACTCGACGAAGACCGGGGACGGCCTGAGGGGCCTGCTCTTGAACTCCGGGTGGGCCTGGGTACCGTAGTAGAACCGGTGGCCCACCAGCTCCATGATCTCTACGTAGCCCTCGGGGCTCGCACCGCTTACCCTATAGCCCGATGCCTCGAACTTGTCGAGATAGCGCGGATTGACGTGGTACCTGTGTCTATGGCGCTCGTAGACGAGGTCGGTGCCGTATATCCTGTGGGCCAGAGTCCCCCTGACGATCCTTATCGGTAGAGCCCCCAACCTCATAGATCCCCCCTTGACCTCCAGGAGCTTCTGCTCCTCCAGTAGGTCCACGACCGGGTGAGGAGTGTTCGGGTCGACCTCGGTAGTGTTAGCCTTGTCTAGACCTAGGACACTTCTCGCGAACTCCACGAGCATTAGCTGAAGCCCGAAGCATATGCCTAGCACGGGCTTCCCCCTCTCCCTCAGGGCCCTGATCGCCTCGATCTTGCCCCCTACCCCCCTTGCTCCGAAACCGGGGAGTATCACGGCACCGTCGGCAGAGTCCGCGACGCTCTCGACGTCCAGCTTGCCCAGCTCCACGTCCGTCGACTCTACCCACACGAGCTCGGGTCTGAGCCCCAGATGGGCCCCGGCGTGCTTCAGGGCCTCGATTATAGAGAGATAGCTGTCGCGGAGACTCGTATACTTCCCGACCATCGCTATCTTCACGGTCTTCGAGGCGCTCCTGTACCTCTCGACGAACTCCAGCCACTCACCCAGGTCTGGGGACCTGTACTCCAGCCCAAGCTTCCGAGCGAGGACCCTATCGAGCCCCTGCTCCATGAGCACTCTGGGCACGTCGTATACCGGGTCGACGTCGTAGCTGTTCACGATCTCGTCGATCCTGACGTTGCCGAAGAGGGCCAGCTTCCTCCTAGCCTCGGGACCGATAGGCTTCTCGGACCTGGCCACTATAATGTCGGGCTGGATACCGATCCTCCTGAGCTCCTGGAAGCTGTGCTGAGCCGGCTTGGTCTTAAGCTCCCCGGTCGTCGAGAGCCTCGGTACCAGGACCACGTGGACGAAAACGACGTTCGCGGGCCCCTCCTCCAGCCTCATCTGCCTGGCCGCCTCCAGGAAGGGGAGGCCCTCTATGTCGCCAACGGTACCCCCTATCTCGACGAGAACCACGTCGGCCGAGGTCCTCTTCGCTATCTCCGCTATCTCGGCCTTTATCTCGTCGGTCACGTGAGGGATTATCTGGACGGTCTGGCCCAGGTACTCGCCCCTCCTCTCCTTGGTTATGACCCTCAGATACACCTTGCCCGTCGTCATGTTGTGGTCCTTGCTAAGGTCGACATCGAGGAACCTCTCGTAGTGACCGAGGTCGAGGTCCGTCTCGCCCCCGTCTTCGGTAACGAAGACCTCTCCGTGCATGTAGGGATTCATGGTCCCCGCGTCCACGTTCACGTAGGGGTCTATCTTCACAGCGGTCACGGAGTTGCCCATACCCTTGAGCAGCAGCCCTATCGAGGCGGTGGTGATCCCCTTGCCTAGCCCTGAGAGAACGCCACCGGTCACGAAGACGTACTTGGTCACTCGCCCGCGCTAGACTCTACGTAGGACAAACTTAAAAGCACTTGCCCACCGGTACCTGCCGGTGGGTCGGAGGTGAGCTTCAGGAACGCGCTAGAGGCCGTCGAGCGCCGCGTCGAGCGCTTTGGCGAGCTCAGGGATAGGACCGCGGGGAGTCTGCCCAAGAGCAGAGCCGCGGTCTTCGACTCGGTGCACGAGCTACTCAGCAAGGTCGCTCTGATTCTCAGAGTGTTGTCGCTACTGGAGTCCTCCCCGGGCCAGGACGCGGTATACGGGAGGCTCTGCGGCGGCGTGATCGCGAGGGCGAGCGGCGAGGTCGCGTTCGTGAAGCTCAGACCCCTCAGGGCCGTATCATACTCTCACGAGCGCGGCGTCGTCAGGCTATCCTACGGGAACGTCTCGGTCGAGGTAGGGGGTGACGAGATCAAGGTCTCGCTCGGGAGGCTGAGCCGGGGCTTCCGCTACACCGACCCCGCCGACCTAGCCAACAATGCGGCAGTGTACGGAGCCCTCCTGAGTAAGGTGATCGTGGTACCCGACGAGCTCCTGAGGACCCTGGTCCCGTGCGCCAAGTCTGTCGGTGTAAAGCTGTGAAGCTTAAAAGCCGCATCGCCTCTAGCGGTGAGGCAGCGGCATGAGCGGGGAAAAGGCCGTCGTAGTCCCGGCCGAGATAAAGCTGTTCGGCAAGTGGAGCTACACGAACGTCCAGACTAGGGACCCGAGCCTAAAGAAGTACATATGCCTTAAGCCCTACTACGTCCCCCACACGAGCGGGAGGCACGAGCATAGGAGGTTCGGGAAGGCCGAGGTCCCCATAGTCGAGAGGCTTATGAACAAGCTGATGAGGCCCGGGAGGAACACCGGCAAGAAGCACCTGGCCTACAACATCGTGAAGCTAGCGTTCGACCTGGTGTACGAGAGGACGGGCGAGAACCCGATCCAGGTGCTGGTCAGGGCCGTGGAGAATAGCGCACCGAGGGAGGAAACGACGCGGATAATGTACGGAGGGATAATATACCACGTCGCGGTGGACGTGTCCCCGCTCAGGAGGATAGATCTGGCCCTCAGGTTCATAACCGAGGGGGCCAGAGCGGCCGCCTTTAGGTCCGCGAAGCACATAGCGGAGTGCCTCGCTGACGAGATAATAATGGCAGCTAAGGGCGACCCTAGGAGCTACGCCATTTCTAGGAAGGAGGAGATAGAGAGGATAGCGCTGAGCTCTAGGTAAGCTCCGGCCTCTTCCGCTCGATACCCGGCCCCTCTCCTGGGTAGGAGGTGTGGGAGTCGTCGCGCAGTCAGCGGACCCCCCGCTCGTACGCCGACCCCGCGCCGGGGCCGTCTCTTTCGGGCTTATACTCTTTCAAGCCTCAGCGGGCTGAGCTTTTTAGTTTAGTCCCGAGTACAGCCGGGAATCTCGCATGCTGACGGAGATCAGATGGCATGGGAGAGGGGGGCTGGGCGTTGTAACGGCTGCCGAGCTCGTCGCCTACGCATCCATACTGAAGGGTTACTACGCCCTAGCGTTTCCCGAGTTCGGTGCCGAGAGGAGGGGCGCTCCGGTAACAGCCTACAATAGGATCTCCGACAGGGTTCTCTCCGACAGGTCGCCCGTTCTCGAGCCGGACATCGTGGTCGTGCTGGACCCCACCATGGTGAGGCGCGAGACTCTACGCGGCCTTAAGAGGGGGGGCCTCGTTGTAGCTAACGCGACCAAGAAGCCCCGGGAGCTCGCCGAACTCCTGGGACCCGAGTACAGGTATGCCACGGTCGACGCGACGAGGATAGCCCTGGAGATCTTCAGACTACCCATAGTGAACACGGTCATGACCGCGGCCCTGGCGACGGCCGCGGGGATCGTAGACGTAGACCACCTCCTGGAAGCCGTCAGGGCCAGGTTCAGCGAGAGGGTGGCGAAGCTAAACGAGCTGGCTATAAGGAGAGCGTACGAATCCGTGGAGGTGGCTTAGGTGGCGTCGCTGCCGGGCTGGAGGACCCTACCCCCCGGGGCTGTCATACTGGAGCCCGGCTCCTCGGTCAGGTACAAGACTGCCGACTGGAGGACCCTGAGGCCGGTCATAGACCAGGAGAAGTGCGTGAGGTGTAGGATATGCTGGACCTACTGCCCGGAGCCCGCGATACTGGAGCTCGAGAAGCCCTACACCGCGAAGTCGGGCAGGACGTACAGGGTCACGTACGAGATAGACTACGACTACTGCAAGGGCTGCGGTATCTGCGCTGAGGAGTGCCCGGTCAAGGCCATAACCATGGTCGAGGAGGTGAGGTGAGACGGGCAAGCTCATCCCCCTGTCGGGCAACTACGCAGTAGCGTACGCGGCCAAGGCCGCAGACGTTGACGTCGTCGCGGCTTATCCGATAACGCCGCAGACCACCGTGGTGGAGAAGCTGGCGGAGTTCGTGGCCAACGGGGAGCTCGACGCGGAGTTCATCCACGTGGAGTCCGAGCACTCGGCCCTCTCGGCCGTGGTCGGAGCCTCGGCCGCTGGCGCCAGGGTCTTCACGGCGACCTCGTCCCAGGGGCTGCTCTTGATGTACGAGATAATGCACATAGCGTCCTCGATAAGGTTGCCCGTAGTCATGAGCATCGCCACCAGAGCCATATCGGCTCCCATAAACATATGGTGCGACCACAGCGACTTCATGGCCGCCTCGGACTCGGGCTGGATAATGCTCATGGGCATGAACGCTCAGGAGGCGCACGACCTAGTGATAGCAGCCTACAGGATAGCCGAGGACCCGAGAGTGCTCCTGCCGGTGGCCGTAGGATACGACGGCTTCTGGATATCGCACACCGTAGAGCCCGTATACGTCCTCGAGAAAGAGGAGGCTCTGAGGTACGCTCCCAAGAGAGTGACCTGGCGCGCGCTCGACCCGGAGAAGCCCGTGACGATGGGTCCGCTGGCTTCCCCGGAGTGGTACTTCGAGTTCAGGGTCCAGCTCCAGAAGGCTATCGAGGGCTCGAGGGGGGCGATCTCCGAGGCCCTCCGCGAGTTCGGGCAGCACTTCGGGAGGGAGTACAGGGAGGTCGACGGGTTCTACACCGACGATGCCGACGTCGTCTTGGTCGCGATGGGGAGCGTCACCGGCACAGCGATACCCTTCGCTGAGGAAGCCAGGAAGGCCGGGCTGAGGGTTGGAGTCGTGAATGTCAGGCTCTTCAGACCCTTCCCTGAAGAGGAAGTGTTCAAGCACCTCGAGAACGCAAAGGTCGTCGCGGTGGTGGACAGGGCCATCAACCCCGGGTCACCGTTCGTGGGCCCCCTGTACTCGGACGTGGCAGTCACCGCGTTCAAGAGAGGTCTAGACATACCGGTACTCAACTACGTGACCGGGCTGGGCGGCAGGGCTGTGCTGAGGAGTCACCTGGAGGCCATGGTCAAGCACGCCTACGGGTTCGTCGGGAAGAGAATGCGCGACGTCGAGACGCACTACGGGTTCGTCGGGGTGAGAGAGTGAGCTCGTTCACCATAGCCTCGATACCGCGCGAGGAGCTCCTGGCACCGGGCCATAGGATGTGTCAGGGCTGCGGAGCAGCCATAGTGATGAGGCACCTACTGAAAGCCTTGGGCAAGGACGTGATCATAGCCCACGCGACCGGCTGCGTCGAGGTCACGACGTCCCTATACCCCGAGACGGCCTGGAGAGTTCCTTGGATACACGTAGCGTTTGAGAACGCTGCCGCTGTCGCTTCGGGTATCGAAGCCGCGGTGAAGGCCATGAAGAGGAAGGGGCTCTTGAGCAAGGAGAAGAGGGTGAAGGCCGTGGCTATAGGTGGCGACGGGGGTACGTACGACATAGGTCTCCAGGCCCTCTCCGGGATGCTCGAGAGGGGTCACGACGTCCTCTACGTCCTCTACGACAACGAGGCCTACATGAACACCGGGATCCAGAGGAGTGGGGGCACACCGCTCTACGCGTGGACCACGACCACTCCCGTGGGCAAGCTGTGGCGTGGTGAGTGGAGGAGGAAGAAGGACATAATTGGGATAGTAAGGGCTCACGGCGTGTCCTACGCGGCCGCGGTTAACTTCGCCTACATAACCGACTTCTACGCGAAGGTCAAGAAGGCTGCCGAGATCGAGGGGCCGGCCTTCATACACGCCTACTCTCCCTGCGTCCCCGGGTGGAGGCACGAGCCTCACCTAACCGTCAAGATCGCTAAGCTAGCTGTGCAGACGGGCACATGGGTGAACTACGAGATCGAGCGGGGGACCTTCAGGGTGACCACGCCGGTGCCGAAGCGCCTCCCGGTGGAGGAGTACCTGAGGCTGCAGGGGAGGTTCGCTCACCTAACCAAGGAGGAGGTCGACACCGTGCAGAGAATGGTCGACGAGGACGTGGAGTACATAAACAGGCTAGCCGGGACCGTCGTGATAGGTCCCGTCGAGAGGAAGAGTTAGCCCTAGGAGGAGAACTCCCGCAGGCTGTTCAGGGCTCTTATCGTTTTTGCGTAGTAGCTCCGCACGACCTCGCTCCGAGGCCTCTCAACGCGGTCTCCGGACAGCTGTATCTCCAGCACCTCGGGACGGGAGTCTTCCGCCACGTCCGCGAGGGAGCCGTCCCTCTTCACGACGACCGTTGGGGTGGAGTACTCCCTGGAGTAGCCGCCGACTACCACCACGCTCGCGGAGTTCTCGTAGGCCCTCATGCGGGCGGCCAGGATCACGAGGTCGGGGTCGAGCTCGGCTACCGGGGGGACGACGCCGATCAGGGTCGAGCAGCCAGACTCCGCGCAATACCTCGAGACCTCCGGGTAGAACAGGTCGTCGAGGAGGAGGAAGCACACGCTCACGCCGCGCACGTCCACGACCGGGGACCTAGGCACGTAGCCCTTGAACTCCGGGCCGAACTTCACGAACTTCCTAGACACCTCGCTCCTCGATACTGCCTCGACTACGGAGAGGAACGTATTCCTACCGTACCTCATCGCCGCCGGACCGACGTATACTCGCTCGGAGCCCACTACCGCGGACACTCTATCAGTCAGGCTATTGACCACTCTCCTGTACGAGCTGTAGTCCTTCCTACCGGCCAGGAGGTCTCTCAGGGGCTTTGCGGGTAGGGGAACCACGGAAGCGACCGACGGACCCGCCTCGGCGGCGAGCCTGTAGACTTCCTTGGCGAACTCCTTAGCCCCGACCCCCAGGTCCAGCCTGTAAACCGCTAGAGTTACCGCCTTCCTGGACCCCAACTCACACCAACCCCATATTCTCCAGATCGCTGTAGAGTATCGACAGCACCTCCTCGTAATCTTCCTGACCCCGCTCCACCATATCCATCCTCCTCTCAAGGTCCCTGGTTCTCTCCTCGCTGACGAGGTTCCCGAACCTCTTCACCAGGTAGTCGTAGACTCTCTCCCCGAGGAGCGTCGGATCCATGAAGCCCGCACTCCCGATCTTGAGAGCGTAGCCCCTCCTCAGGATGGTCTCCACGATCTTGGAGTACGTGCTGGGCCTACCTATACCCGCTCTCTTCATCTCGCGTACAAGGGACGCCTCCGTGTGAGGGAGGTGCCTGCTCCTGCTAAGCAGACTAAAACTGGACGCTAAGTAGGTGCCCGGCGCGATCGGCTTCCTGACGCGGATCGTCCTATCGTACTTGAGGAAGCCCTCTTTAACTACGGACGTGTATATCTCGAGGTACTTCCTGGGCTTTGCGACGATCTCACGGCCCTTCTTGAGCCTCATCACCATTCTGTACTTAAACCTGGAGACGACGACCTTGGCCCGAGCCGACTGGGACGCTATGAACCTCCTGAAGATCGCGTCGTAGACCATGTAGTGCTCCCTCCGTAGCCTGATAACCGGCTCGATCACGCCCTCCTCTACGAGTCTCCGCAGGGTCTCCGCGTCGATGGGCCTCGTGGGCCTTATGGCCTCGTGAGCGCCCCCCTCACCCCACCTTCTGGGTCTGAAGATCTTCTTGTACCCCCTTCCTTCCACCTGTCTTAAATAGTCCTCGGCTACCCTGATCCCGGCATCCGAGACCCTGGTGCTATCAGTCCTGTGGTAGGTTATGAGACCTACCTCGAAGAGGTCTTGAAGTATCTCCATGACCCTCGCGGCGGGCATTCTGTACCTACTGCATAGCTCGGAGAGAGCGGAGTCGGTGGTGAACGGAGGCGGTGCTTTGAGCAGCTTTCTCAGCTCTCCTCTCCTCGGGACTTCTACTATCACCTCGACCGAGGCTATGCTGGTGGCGCGCCGGATCTTCCTGTCGTATTCCTTCGGGAGTTCGTAGGTGAACTCTACGTCGCCCAGACCCTCGACGGTCGCGACCAAGACCCTCCTCCTAGTCGCCCTGTACCTCTTTTCGGCATCTATTACCCAGCCCAGGACCGGGGTCTGCACTCTACCCGCTGAGAGGTTCCTGTATACCCTTGGGTTCTTCTCGCAGAGGCTTCTGTACCGCTGTTGGGTCACCTCGCGGCAGAAGCCGATCCAGAAGTTCCCCTGGAGCTCCCTAGAGAGGGAGAAGCCTATCCACCTATCCTCGATACGCCTCACGAGCTGAGCCTTGACGAGCTTCGTATCAACGTCCCTGGGGTTAGCGATGGCGTTGAGTAGGGCTCTCCTCGTCACTTCGTGGAACTCTATCCTCCTAATGTTGCCGTTCATCGGGGCGACGAGGCTGACCAGGTCGTAGGCTATCTTCTCGCCCTCGGTATCCGGGTCCGTTCCGACCAGCACCTCGTCTACCTCCATCGCGACGTCTCTGATCGCCGAGACGAAGTCCCACGAGTTCACTACGCGCTTCGAGCCGCAGTAGGGACAGGCGTCTTCTGCTGGCTCGTTCGTAAACTGTCTACCGCACGACTGACACCTCTTTATGGGAGCGTAGATGGGAACGTACTTCAGGGGTCTGGGGTTCCCGCTCTTAATAGCTACCCCGAAGAGTATCCTCCACTCGCTGAAGTGAGTGGGCTCCGCGAGGTCCGTGATCAGATCGTAGACGTGACCTCCGGACGACGTTACGAGCAGGGTCTGATTGCCGAGGCTAACCTCGTATACGCGAAGCCTCCCGTAGACCCTAGTGCTCGGCCTCCCGAAGAACCTCGCCATGGTCCTCGCCTTGTTCGGGGACTCGACGACCAGGAGGGAGGTCTTGAACTCGAGCCCCCTCAGCTTCTTCAGCTCCTCCTCGGGCACTGTGCCCTCGCGGATCCTCCTTATAAGCTCCCTGTCCCCATCGACCTCCTTCATGATCTCCTCAGGGTGGATCTCCGAGTACTTCACGAACTTGAAGTCGTCCATGACGAAGGAGAGCCTCCTCTCGAGCCCCCTCAGGAGCCTCTTGTCATCAACTATGGTTATCGAGATACCCCTGCTTATGCCCCCAAGGTAGAGCCTCGACGTCCTACCGCTCGCCTGGATGTAAGTCGGGGCGTCCGGGATGAGTACGTAGCGCTCCCCATTCTCACTCACGACAGCGACCTCGGGGTTTCGGACTATGGAGTCTAGGACCCTGGGGTCCTTGATCAAGTCCTCGACGAGCTTGAGGGCTTCCACGAAGACCCTCTCGACAGAGGTCTCCGGCTCTCTAGCCCTCCTCATAACCTCCCTAAACCTCTCGATCGCGAAGGCCCCGGCCCTCCGCACGGTCCTCGCCAGCCTCGCGTAGCACCTCTCCAGCTTCTCGCGTACCTCATCGGACTCGACGGAGCTTATCAGGATGGGCAGGAGCCTGAGGACGTCCGCCGCGTCGAGCCTCTCCACTCTTAGCGCGACCTTGTGCCTCGGGACGCCGACGAAGACCGCATACCTTACGTGCTCGGGAAGGTCTATGCCCCTGACGAGCACTCCGTAGTACGTCGCTACCCCGACAAGCACGTCTACCTCTCCGGAGACGAAGAGCTGCAGCGTACCGGTCTTCTTACTGTGGAGGGCCTCGGCTCTCACCCCCGAGGCTCTCAGGTGCTCCGCTAGGTGGTTAGCGTACTCTATACCCCGGTCGGTAGGTACGTAAACCAGCCCCCCCTTCCCCAAGCTCTTCACAAGCTCAGCCGCGGTCTCCTCGAGACTCTTGGAGGGAAGGATGTAGGCGTCGACTACGTTCCTTATGAGCTCGGGACGCGCGCCGATGTCGAACCCTAGCAGCTCCCTGAAGAGCCTGGACCTGATGCCCCTGGGCGAGCCGGTGGCTGAGGATATCACGAGCACGGACTTCACTCTCCTCGCTCTCTCCCTCAAGAGGCTCTCTCGCTCCGCCAGCTCCTTCTCCACGTCCTCCCGGGGACCGCGGTACGCTACCTCCCTCCTCAGCTTTATGAGCTCCATGCCAGCGGCGATGTCCTCCTCGGAGAACCCCATCAGTTGCAGGATGAGCTCTATGGCTCTGGACCCGCGCATGATAGCGTCTACGTCATCTACAAACACGTACCCGAATCTACGGCTCTCCTGCTCGTCGGAGTTCTTCATCTTGATCTTGTCGAAGTTCTTCATGAGGTACCTGGATGTGGTGATGAGTATGTCGAAGTCCCACTTTTGTACCGCCTCCTCCCTCTTGAGCCTCTCGGACTTGCTCAGCCTGGAGTGTATCGAGACCACCAGGGCCGTAAGGCCTAGCCTGTCGAGGAACCTCCTCACTATCCTCTCGGCCTGATCCACCAGGATCGTCGTCGGCACTATGACGTAGCTCTTGCGCCCCTTCATAGCGAAGTAGATAGCGGCCAGGAGACCCGCGGTGGTCTTGCCGACGCCGGTGGGCGCCAGCATCGCGAACGATATCCCCTTGCTCAGCCGCTTGAGCCAGAGCTTCTGGACGCCCCAGGGCTCACTCCCCACGGCCCTCCTGAAGAGGTCCAGGAGCTCCCCGTAGACCCTCTCTACCTCCTCCAGCTCTCCGTAGAGCTTTATGGTGCCCCTCTCCCTCATCGCGCGGAACAAGGACTCCCTGTCGGCGATCACTTCACTGGACGGGAGGCACCTGACGCACGGAAGGCCGGCGAGGAGCCTCTTGTCGCTAATAGCACCTCCGCAGTTGGGACATGCCCTGAGGTACACAGCTAGCGACGCTTCATCAAGCTCCTCCCTAACTACTACCACTTATTCCCTCGCCCTTCCACTTAACCCTCTAGCCGTAGGGCTGCTTAAAAACCTTAGCTTGCTCGAACGGGTCTTCGACGATCTCCGCGGCTTGCCAAGATACTGCCGTAATACTGGGGAGGGGGTTCACACCAGCGTGTCGACTAGGTACGCTGCCAGCAGCGGGAGCAGTACCGTCGCATCGCCGTAGACCGTGACGTGCTTGCCCCTCGCACTGATCTTGCCCCAGGAAACAGCCTCCCTCGTCCTAGCTCCACTGAGGGAGCCGTCCCACTCGACTGCCGTGGTTATGTAGACCGCGTAGTCCAGGCCTCCCCTGAACTGGTTCCACCAGATGGTGTGGTGCTTGCTTATCCCCCCACCCAGCACCAGGGCCAGGCTCTTCCTGGAGGCGAAGACTATGTCGGACAGCTCCCTAGCGTCCCCGAATAGATCCAGCCGCACCTCCCGGAACTGCGAAAAGACGAAGAGACTAGTCCCGAAGGCTCCGTCCATTATGCCCGGCACGTAAACCCGGGCGCCGGACCTGTAGGCGGCCCCGAGGATGGAGTTCTGGTCGTCTCTAAGGTCTCTCCCGACCTCGTGGAGAAGCTCTCTCACGCTCCACGACTGCTTAACGCTCGAGAGCCTCTCGACTAGGTGCTTAACGTAGGACTCGATCAGGGGTCCGTAGCTGTCCCTGGGGACGAGGACGTTTCCCAGCCTGTGGATCCCTCTCTCGTACAGCTCCGCGTCGTCCATGTCGAAGCTCCCCCTGTAGTACTTGCTCCCCAGACTCCTGGCGACGTCGTGGTCGACAGCCCCGCAGGTCGTGATGATGACGTTGAAGAGGCCCAGCTCCGCGAGCTGCGCTATCAACCCCCTCAGGCCGGTCGCCACGAGGTTGCCGGTGAACGCCAGGAACCTAGTGTCGGACTCCCTGACCCCCTCGCGCAGGATCTCCGCCGCTAACCAGAGAGGGCCGGCTGTGAAGCCGTGCACCCTCCCGTAGGCCTCCACGAGCTCCCAGACCCTCATCCCCTTCCTGACCCTCACGTCCTCTACCGGAGCGTACTCTCCGCACACGGCAGGCTGTCACCGCGGAATAGTCTCCCCGCGGGTTTTGAGAGCTACATCGCGGTTATCGGGAGAACGCCCGGGTCTCCTGCGGCCCCTCTCTAGTACAGCTCTCTCGGGTCCCCGAGGGATTCCGCGCTCACGGTCCTCTGGGTCCCGGTCTTCAAGCACTTCACGGTGACCCTCCCGTCCCTCAGCTCAGCCTCGCCCACTATCGCCACGTAGTCGTACCCCATCCTCGCGGCCTGGCCCACAAGGTCGGAGAGTCTGTGCTTCTGAGCGTACCTCACGTCCACGACTACTCCGCTCCCCCGCATCCTGCTGGCTACTCTATCCACGAAGACTACGTCGCTCACCAAGGATATCAGCATGGTCCTGGGTCTGGGCTTCACAAGGTCTTTGAGAACCCCCTCGGACTCCAGCGCGAGTAGAGTCCTCTCGACGCCCAGGGAGAACCCGACGGCGGGGACCTCGGCTCCTCCCAGTATCCGGGAGAGGGTGTCGTACCTGCCTCCGCCCCCGATGCTGAGGTTGAAGCCGGGGATGGAGATCTCGAAGATGGTCCCGGTGTAGTAGGCCAACCCTCTGACGAGCCTGAAGTCCACGTACACTCTGAGGCCGAGGTTCAGGAGGGCCTCGAAGATCTCGAGGAGCCTGCTCACCCCAGTCGAGAGCAGCTCTTGAGGTAGCCCGAGCCTCCCCACCTCGGTTCTGAGCTCCTCGGGCGACTCTGCCCTGACCCCCAGCAAACTCTCGAGTAGCGAGGCCTCCGGGCCGGCGTAGCCCCCCACCACCTCAAGGGCCCTACCGATTTCGCCTCTGTCGACCAGGTGGAGGACCTCGTCCTGGACTTCCTCCGGGATTCTCCATCTCGTTAGGAGCCCCCTCGCTATAGATATATCGTTTATCCTGAAGGCGTAGCCCGACAGCCCTATAGCCTCGTAGTAGTCCCTTATCAGCTGGAAGAGCTCTATGTCGGCGTAAACCCGGGGCTCCCCGATGTACTCCGCACCGACCTGGTAGAACTCTCTGTACCTGCCCAGCTGGGGCTCCTCGTACCTGAAGACCTGTCCGTAGTAGTACAGCTTGACGGGCTTTGGTCTAGCGGTCAGGTGCCTCAGGTACGCTCTGACCACGCTGGCCGTGAACTCTGGCCTCAGGCAGATGGTCCTGCCGGCCTTGTCTTGGAACACGTACATGCTCTTGCTTATCCCGGGACCCGACTTCGCCTCGTAGATCTCGAAGTGCTCTATCGTGGGGATTATCGTCAGCCTGTAGCCGTAGAGCTCAGCTATCTCCGAGAACTTCGATACGAGCTGCTGGTAGTACTCGGACACCGGGGGGAGTATGTCCCTAGTCCCCCTCGCCGGATCCAGAGGGACCCTCATCCAGGTACACCCTGCCGAGGTCCTGCGCACGGGACAGGCTGGCCGAGTAGTAAGTAACATCCCCGTGCGCGTCCACTACGGCTATCACGGGGGAGAACTCGCGCATTATCGCGGACCTCACCCACTCGGCTATCTCCGACGCCTCGACCAGAGCGTTCTCTTCGAGGACTAAGACGAGGATTCTCTGGCTGCCCTTGGTGTAGAACAGCTCCCTGGGGGAGAAGCCCGACTTGGCTTTCCTCCCCCTCTCCCTCAGGTCCAGGAGCACGACGAACTTGGACCAGGCGTAGTCCATCGAGGGTAGGTAGGAGTAGAGGGAGGCTAGGTCGAACTTCTCGTTCCCCACGTACACGTCGCAGAGGCCCTTGTACACGAGGTATGTTATCTCGGCCACGTCGAGAAAATACTTACCCCCGCCGGCGGGCCACCCTAGGTCCAGCTTATCCGCTATCCCGCTCTCGTCGAGGACTACCACTCTCCAGTCCTCGACGCCCACCACCCTGACCGAGGGTCTCTCGGACGTGCGTACCGATACCACCTCTAAATCCTCCTCACGCTATGGTACAATTTAAATCGGCGTCCTCCGGACCTCCACTCGGACTCGGCATCGTCGGGCTCTAGCTCCACGTCTCTCTGTACTGCGATCCTCCGAGGAAAGGTTTTTATATTCCAATGGGAATGCTGTGGAGGTGGTATCTTACGAAACGGGGGGCTTTCGTTAAAGCTATCGTAATAATCGTCGTTCTGGCTGTAGGCTTACTCCTGCTGGCTCCACCGAACGCCGAGTACATGCCCGAGGAGAAGAGGTTTCCCTACTACACGTTTCCACTACTCCCACCGCTCCTAGCGATAACCCTCTGTATACTCACGGGACAGGTACTGCCAGCGCTCTTCCTGGGGATCTGGGTCGGCGCCCTGATGGTATCGGCGTACAACCCCCTGGCTGCCACTACTCAAACCCTCGGCTGGCTCGTCGAGAACGCGACCGACCCCTGGAACGCCACTATACTCCTCTTCGACTTCGTCATAGGAGCCTTCGTCGGCCTGCTCTACGTATCGGGGTCCATGCACAGCCTGGCCGAGTCCCTGTCGAGAAGAGTCAGGACGTCTCGGGGAGCGGGCCTGGCTACGGCCGCTCTGGGGACCATAGCCTTCTTCGACGACTACGCCAACACCGTGATCGTGGGGAACGCCATGAGGCCCCTGACCGACAGGCTTAGAGTGAGCAGGGAGCTCCTGAGCTACATAGTCGACTCGACGGCCGCGCCCGTGGCCGGCATCTTCCTAGTCTCGACCTGGATCGGTTACGAGGTAGGGCTGATAAGAGGAGCCATCGAGACTCTCCAGGAGGAGGTGGCGGCCGGGAAGCTGCCCGCGGCGCCCACGGTAGGTCCCTACGCTATGTGGCTCTCCGCACTCCCGTACCACTTCTACTCCATCCTAGCTCTGCTGCTGGTCTACCTGGTCATAGCGTTCAGGAGGCACTTCGGCCCCATGCTGGCGGCCGAGAGGAGGGTATACAGCGAGGGCAAGGTCCTTAGGGACGGAGCAGTGCCCCTAATGCCGACCGAGACGATACTCGGGGAGCCGGTCAAGGAGAGGAGAGCCTCTCCCCTGCTGTTCGTGGTCTCCATCGTGGTGCTGATAGCGGTAACCCTCCTGGGCATATGGTACACGGGAGCCCAGGCCATCATAGAGTCCTACGCGGAGGAGGGGATAGTCTACGCGGAGCCTTGGTGGACGATACCGTTCTCCGAGGCGCTGCTGGAGTCGGACGCGGCCACGGCACTGCTCTGGGGGAGCTTCGCCGGGTACCTGGTGGCCCTGGCCGGCGTCCTCCTCGGGAGAGTGGTGAGCTTCTCTAAGGCGATGGAGTACACGGTCAAGGGCATGTACACAATGCTCTACGCCAACGCTATACTCCTGCACGCCTGGAGCATCAAGACCGCCACCGACGCGCTAGGCACGGCCGACTACGTGGTGGGACACGCCGTGGCGGTAGGGATCCCGGCTCTCGCCGCTCCACTGCTGATATTCCTGGTCTGCATGTTCATATCCTACACCACGGGGACCAGCTGGGGCACGTTCGGGGTAATGATGCCCATAGCGGTGCCTCTCGCCTGGAAGCTGGCGCTGATACAGTTCGGGGACCCGGCTCTCGCTCACGTCCTCGCTGCGGCCTCCATAGGCGCGGTCTTCGGCGGGGGGATCTACGGGGACCACGTCTCACCGATAAGCGACACGACCATAATGTCCTCGATGTTCAGCGGCTGCGACCACATAGACCACGTGAAGACTCAGCTGCCTTACGGCACTCTGGCGGCCGCCGTGAGCGTGGTGCTCTACCTGCTGATGCTAGCCGGGGTGACCAGCCCGCTGGTGCTTCTGCCGCTCGGCATAGTCCTACTCGTCCTGGTGTACCTGGCTATAACGAGGAAGACGCCCCCGGTACCCAACTTTAGGACGCTCTGAGGGCGTTCAAGGCTCTTTTTCCCCGCGAGTTCGCTCGACGTTACGGGATTTTTACCTGCCTTAGGTAGTCGACGACCCTTACGACCGTGAACCTAGGCCCGCACTCCCGCTCGCTCGTAGCGCAGATGAACGTGACCAGGGCCCCCTCCTCTCCCCCCAGCACCCTCAGCTCCACCACCCTACCCTCGGACCTCTCCACAACCCTGGGCCTCAGGCACTCCAGCAGGTACGCGGCCACGGTCTCGGGGAAGCCCCTGGGGAGGGTCCCAGGGACTATGACCAGCTCCAGCATTCCGAGCGGGAGCTGGGAGCCGGGCAGCTCCCCGAGCAGGCTGACCCTCCCCAACTTGAGGAGGAACTCCCTCCTGGGCCTCGACCCTTCCACTCTCAGGAAGGAGAGGGCTGAGGGGTTGCCCCTCTTCTCCATAGCGACCAGGACTCCGTAAGCACCGAGAGAGGAAGCCTTGACGGCTAGCTCCCCGTACGTGGCCTTGCCCCTGGTCACTCTCACCGAGTGGGGGAGGACCCTGCTAAGGTCCTTGACGAAGCTGCGGGTCCTCCTTGAGGGCTCCCTAGACGTAGTTATCAGAAGCCTGCTCATTGAGAGCTAGACCTTTCCTGCGGGCGCGCCCTCTCTCCAGCCACGGTTATCGCTCTGCCCACCTCCGTGTAGGGCTGGTAGGCGCCCCCGGCAAAGACCCTCCCGCACTTGGGGCACCTCCAGAGACCGACCGAGAGCCTCTCGAAGACGGTCTTGGTACCGCAGAGCGGGCACACGTACACCGAGTACCTGCGCTCCACGACCTCCCTCCACTTCTTCCTGAGCGACGATCCGTACCTGGCGCCGAACCTGCCAGCTACGCCGACTACCCTGGTCCTGCCCGTCCCCGGCACCTCGAAATGTGGAACCGCCGAACTTAAAAAGCTTGAGGTAGACCGCCCCTCAAAACGGCGGATCTCGGGGCCCCGAGAACCTGGAGGGCTCGGTGGAAGGAGGGTCGGCATAGCGGAGGGCCCGGCTCGTGGGATCGGGAATCGAAAAGCTTATATTGTCGACCCGACGTTTGGATAGGGTGTCCAAACGGTGATAACCCCGGGAGGCTCTTCGAGGAGGACCGCGCTCACGGTCGCTATAGCTCTCGCAATGCTCACCGCCGGTGCTGCCCTCGGCGCGCTAGCAGCGGGCGGTGCGGGCACGGTCAGGACCGTGGTTACCACGGAGAGAGTGGCGGAGACCATCACGGTCCCCGCTATCGAGGAGAGGACGGTAGTCGTCACGGAGAGGGTGACCATTCCCGTCATCAGGGAGAGAGTAAGCATCATAGACGCTCTCGGAAGGAGGGTGGAGTTCGAGCATCCGCCCAGGAGGGTAGTCTCCCTGGCTCCGTCTATAACCGAGACCCTGTTCGCTCTCGGCCTCGGAGGGAGAGTGGTCGGCGTTACGAGTCACTGCAACTACCCGCCTGAGGTCCCCGAGCTCGTCAGGGAGGGGGAGATCGAGATAGTGGGTGGGTTCTGGACGCCGGACCTCGAGAAGATACTCGCTCTCGAACCGGACTTGGTGATAGGCTCCGCCGGCACACCTCCCCACCTCAGGCTCAGGGAGTCGCTGGAGCACGCCGGGGTGAGGGTGGTCTACGTCCACGGGACCGCCGCGATCGACAAGCACCAGGTGTACGCCGACATGAGGACCCTTGCTAGGATATTCGGTGCCGATGCGGTAGCCGAGGACCTGATAGCGAGGATCGAGGGCGAGGTGAGCGGAGTAGAGGCCGCCGTCCCGAGGGAGGGTCGGCCGAAGGTTCTGGTACTCCTGGGTCCGCCCGCCTGGGGCCTCTGGAGCGCGGGGGACAACACCTTCATAGGCTGGGCGCTGAGGACGGCCGGGGGCGTGAACGTAGCTGAGAGGTTCTCCGGCTGGCCCCTGCTGGACTACGAGTTCGTGCTGTCCCAGGATCCCGACGTCATAATAGTGAGCGCCATGGGTGCGGACTACACGGCCCTGATAGAGGAGATCCGCTCGACCCCTCTGGCCGAGACCAAAGCGTTTAGGAGCGGTAGAATATACGTAGTCGACCTGGAGGCGAACGACGTCTTGGTCAGGCCGGGACCCAGGCTAGGGCTAGCCGTCAGGCTCCTGGCAGCCATACTGTACCCGGAGCTCTTCGGCCCCGTAGACATCCCCGTGGTCTACAAGATGGGCGAGGGGACCCTGAGCCCGGGCGCTCTCGCCTGGTCCGGAGCGCTAACCCATCGCTACGGCATAGTGGGAACCTGAGGTTGCGAGGATGGCTTACCGCATCGTAAAAGCTGGCAGGTTCAGGCTTTTCCTCCTAGCCCTGTCCTTGGTGCTCACCCTCGCGGTGCTCACCGCGTTCTCCCTCTCCGTAGGCTCCTCGATGATCTCGCTGCCGGAGATCCTCTCCTGCGCGATCGTGGGCGAGTGTGACAGAGCGACCCGCCTCGTGCTAGGCCTGAGGCTCACGCGCACGATGGCCGCGGCCCTCACCGGGGGCGTGCTAGCCGTGGCCGGAGCCCTGATGCAGGGGATATCGAGGAACCCGCTCGCGGACCCCTTCATCCTCGGGTCGTCGTCAACAGCTCTAGCCGCGCTCTCAGCGGCCCTGCTGCTCGACGTCGGGATCCTCGCGTACCGCCAGCTGACGATCTCGATAGCCTTCGCCGGGGCTATGCTGGGCTACCTCCTGGCCGTCTCCATCAGTTTGCTAGCTGGGGGGACCGGGCTCTCATTGATACTCTCGGGCGTCGCGGTCTCGGCCCTCTTCTCTGGCGTATCCCACGCGCTCCTCCACGTGCTGCAGGACAGGCTCAGGACCCCATACGTTTACCTGCTGGTGGGCTCTACCAGCGGGGTTCTCGAGCGAGACCCCCCCTACCTAGCGGTACTGCTGGCGCTGTCCCTGGTCGCGCTGCTCGCGCTCGGGATCCCGAAGGCCCTCAACGCGTACCTCTTTGGGGATTCGTACGCGGCCCAGCTGGGGTACAGGGTCAAGTTCGTCACCATGGCTTCGGCGTTCGTCGCCTGCCTGCTGACTGGAGCTTCGGTCGCAGTAGTCGGGGTAGTGGGGTTCGTGGGTCTAGCCGCTCCCCACATCTCCCGGATGCTCCTGGGGACCTCGGACTACAGAGCAGCGCTGATCCTCTCCATGCTCTCCGGCTCTTCGCTGACTGTGCTCTCGGATACCGTGGCCAGGGCCTTCAGCCTGTTCCTGGCTAGGGGAGAGCTACCCCTGGGCGTCGTAACGAGCATCATCGGGGCCCCCTTCCTCGCTTATCTCATCGTCACGAGCGGGAGAAGGTGAGAGCTGGTGAAGCGGTGGGGTAGGTGGGTGAGCTTTGGCTGCGGCGGGGGGAGGATGCCGGCGGTGCGGATCACGCAGCGCAGCTCGGCTGGTGCCCGCGAGGAGCCTCCCCTACTCCGGGAAGGTGCTAGCGATCCCCCGCGGACTCGCGCGAGACCGGTGACCGAGGGGGAGCGGAGAGCGTCCGTGAAGCTCGAGGCCGCGCGCTACAGCTACGACACCGTTAGAGCAGTCGACGGAGTGACCCTCGAGATCGAGGGTGGGAGGATCGTGTGCCTGGTAGGACCGAACGGGTCGGGCAAGACCACGCTCCTAAAGCTCATAGCGTCTCTCATCAGACCGTCGAGCGGGCTCGTGTACATCGACGGTAAGGACGCTAGGCTCTACAGCCCCAGCGAAATCGCTAGGACCGTCTCCTTCTCCGACCCCCACCTCCCGAGGACCCTCCCGATGCGCGTCGTAGACTTCATACTCACTTCCAGGTACCCGTTCCAGAGGACCCTCCAGTACTTCGAGAGCGAGGACGACCTGAGGGCGGTGGACTCCGTAATCGAGGAGCTCGGGATAGCACACCTGCTGGAGAGGAGGCTGGACCAGCTCAGCAGCGGCGAGCTGCAGAGGGTAGTGATAGCCGCAGCGCTCGCCAAGAGGCCCAGGGTCCTGCTCCTCGACGAGCCCTCAGCGTTTCTCGACGTGCGCAGCCGCTTCGAGATAATGGACGTAGTAAGGAGGTATACGAGGGAGCGGAGAGCCGCCACCGTCGTGGCTCTCCACGACCTCTACATGGCGTCCCTCTACTGCGACTCTATAGCCCTCTTGAGTAGGGGCAGAATAGCGGCCCTCGGAGCACCGGCCGAGGTGTTCTCTTCGAGGGTGGTGGAGGAAGTCTATGGAGTGGGGGTTAAGACCGTCCGAGTGGACGGCACGTCCCTCGTCGCAATACCCCTTCCCCCGCGCTCGGGAAACTAGCAAGCCTCCCCGGAGCGCGAGGACCTTCCCCAGGCCCTCCCGGGATGCTCCCAGCCGACCCGGTAGCTTTTAATGACGTGGGTGCTTAGCATTCTGGGCCGCGTATGGGAGTGTACGTGAGGCTGGGGAAGGGCTCCCTAAAGGATAAGGTGCTCGTGGTGGGGCTGCCGGGCATGGGTAGAGTGGGTTATACTACCGCCAACTACTTAGTAGAGAAGCTCGACGGCGTCCTCATAGGGGAGGTTTATTCTACTCACTTCCCGTCCCTGCTTGAGGTGAACGGTGAGGGGCTCGGTGCTCTCTACACGGGCAGGATATACGACGTCGGGAAAGCCGTGGTCTTCACTGCCGACGTCCAACCTCAGAGTCACGAGGGTCAGAATCTTCTGTGCAAGAAGCTCATCGAGGCCTTGGCTAAGAGGGGCATAAGGTTCGTGGTAGCCGCGGCCGCCTACGTAGTGCCCAGCGTGGACCTAATGAGGAGGGTCTACGTGGTCGGGACAGACTCGGAAGCTGTAGAGGCTTTCACCTCGATCGGGGCTCTGAGGCTCCGGGGCGGTACGATAAGTGGGATGAACGGTGTGATAATCGGCTGGGGCAAGTACTTCGGGATCCCCGGAGCAGTTCTCCTCGGAGAGACGTGGGCGCCCCTAGTCGAAGCGAACGAGGCCGACTTTAGGGCAGCCAAACACGTAATCCAGGTCCTAGCTAGGTTCCTGGGCGTCGAGATAGAGCTCGAGGAGCTGGACGCCTACGCGACGCACGTGGAGCAGAGAGTGGCCGCCGTCATAGCTAAGATTATCGGACGCAGGGAAGAGGAGGAGAGACCGAAGTACACGGATCGCGAGGTAATGTAGGGAGAGGGCTTGGCGATAAGGCTAGTGGTCTTCGACCTAGACGGGACCCTCATCGACAGCGTCCGAGCGCACGCTGAGGGCTGGGCTTTCGCTGTCAAGAGCCTCGGACTAGCCGACGTAGACGCGGGCGAGGTCGCCGACCTGATAGGCCTCCCGGGGGATGTCATAGTCGGGAGGATCGCGGGGGAGGAGGGGCTCAGATACTACGCGAGCATCAGGAGGCTAAAGGACAAGCACTTCCTCTCGCAGGTGGTCAACGGCGGAGTGAGGCCCTTCCCGGACGCGATACCCTGCCTAAGCTACCTGAAGGGACGCGGCTACCTCCTGGGTCTAGCGTCGTCGACCCCCAACTACATGCTAATACCCGTCCTGGAGAGGCTAGGTCTCCTCGACTTCTTCGACTACACCGTTGGCGGAGACGAAGTACTAAGGGGCAAGCCCGACCCGGACATATTCGTTAGGGTGGCGGAGAAGGCCCGCGTGGGCCTTCGGGAGGTAGCAGTCGTGGGTGACACGGAGTACGACACTGTCCCGGCTAGGAGTGTCGGGATGCTCTCCGTTCTCGTCGCCAGGGGGAGGAGAGTCAGAGCCCGCGGTCTCGTAGCTGACGTGGTCGTCAGTAGCCTCGCGGACCTACGCTTCCTGCTGTAGGGGGGTCGCATGTCGAGGGAGGTCCCCTTAGTGCTCATGGCTTCCCTGGTCGCCGCCGAGCTGCTCATCTACTGGCTCTCCAGAACTTCCCGGAGCTTCGGGGAGAGACTATCCAGGCTCGGGCTGAGCTCCCAGCCCGGCGTCCTGCTTTTCGACGTGGGCGGGAGGGTAAGCCCCAGGGTCGCTGGCAAGCCCGCGAAGTACCTCCTCCTGGTACTCTCGATCGGAAGCCTCGCCTTCTCTGCCTACCTCTTCTACAGCATCCTGCTTGGCTATATGGCGGAGCTGCTCTCCTCCCTTATTAGGGGCACCGAGGCCCCCCAGTCCCCCCTCGTACCCGTGGTCCCCGGTATAACCCTGGGGCTCGACATTCTTCCGCCTCTCCTCGTAGCCGTGGGCGTGGGACTAGTGGTCCACGAGCTGTCCCACATGCTCGTAGCGGTGGTGAACGGGGTCCCCGTGGAGAGCTGGGGCGTGGGCGTAGCGCTGATATTTCCGGTCGCTTACGTGAGAACGAGCGAGGAGGCCTTCGCCGGCTCCGGGCTCTCGGTCAAGGCGTCGGTGCTGGGCGCCGGGGTCGCGGCTAACCTGGTCCTGGGGCTTCTGTCACTAGCCTTAGTGGGAGCGGTGTCCCAGCCCCTGCTGACGTACCTAGAGGGGCCGCACGTTCTGGTAGCGGGAGTGGAGCAGGACATGCCAGCCGGCCGCTCCGGTCTGAAGTGGCCGGCCCTGCTCGAGCAGATCAACGGCACCGCGATAGACTCTCTGGAAAGACTCAGGAGCGTCCTGAGCACCGGCTTGGAGGGGACCGCGGTCTTCGTGTTCAGGGTGAGGCCCCTGGTCAGGGTCGGGTTCTGCGGCTACTACACATCCTCTGACGAGGTTGAGGAGTACTTAGTGGTCAGGACCGAGGAGGACGTGAGGAGGTACGGCCACAGAGTCGGGATAGCCGTCGCGCCCGCAGCCTTCGTCTTCTCGAGCAAGACCCCCCGGTACCTGCTGTACGCCGACTGCCAGCTCCGGCTACTCTACATAGTAAACGTCTCCCTGGCCGTGGTGAACTCGGCCCCCCTGCTGGTGACGGACGGTGGCAGGCTCCTCTCGGAGCTGCTCAGGAGGGTCCGAGCGCAGAGGCTCGACAGAGCGGTTCAGTGGGCCACGCTAGCGCTGACGGCGCTCGTGGTAGGAATAGGGTTCGCGCAGTCCCTCCTGAGATAGGACGCTAACCGCGCTCCCTCAATCTGTAGTAGACTTTGCCCTCCTTCTTCACCTGCTCCACGTACCCCGCGGATACCAGCCTCTTTATCCTCCTATAGAAGGTCGCCTTGGACATGTCGGTGGCCGATATCAGCTCCTGAGGGGTCTTCGGACCAGACTTCAGGGCCTCAATTATGGCCCTGTCCCTCTCGTCCATCGCCTCGAGTTCTCTAGCTCTCCTCCACCTGGAGAACAGAGCGTACCCCATCGCTGCCGCTCCAGCGATGACCCCCGCCGCGACGCTCGCCCAGACCCAGCCAGCCACCCTGGCGCCCTCCGTCCGGACCTCCACCAGAGCGTAGGACAGCCTCGCGCGGCCCTCGGGGAACTCGAGCTCGTAGTAGTCCCCAACCCTCCGAAAGCGGGTTAGGTTGGAGACCTCTAGGATCACGGCGTTGAGCGGCAGGTAGACCAGGAGGACCCTGTAAGGGTTGTAGAGAGACGCGGTATAGACCCCTCCCTCCTGCTCGAAGAGCTCGGTGAGGTACGTCACGGTGACGTTGAGAGGCGGGTCGGGGACCAGGACCTCTATGCGGTCCCCCAGGTGGCTGACGTATGCCCCCCTGGAGACGTTCACTACGGCCAGGACGCTGCCCAGCGCCGGGAGCTCGGCGTACTCGGAGGTCGCGTAGAAGCTCACCGAGACTACAGCTAGGGAGCCCTGGACGTAGCACGCCGCGACGATCGGTCCGCCGGAGATCGGGGTCGGTAAGGTGGAGAGCAGGGCGAGCGCCGAGAGCAGGGCCAAAGCCTTCAAGCAGGTCCCGAAGCCTCTGCCCGGGCTCGATATAAAAAAAGTTACTTGGTTGGGCTGAGCGCGGGGCTCCGAGAGCCTTAGCATATCTTCGAGCCGGGCTCCGCGGGCTCCGACACCGTCACCAGGACTGGCTTAGACCCCTCCTCACACGTCGCCAGTATCATCCCTCGCGACGTGTAGCCCATGATCCTCCTCGGCTTTAGGTTCGCCACCACGACGACGTACTTGCCCACGAGCTCCTCGGGCTTGTACCACTCGGCTATCCCGGCTACGACCTCCCTCTCCCCTCCCATCGCTCCCAGGTCGACCGTCAGCCTCAGTAGCTTCTTGGAGCCGGGGATCCTCTCGGCCCTCCTGACCACGCCGACCCTCATGTCGATCTTCGAGAACTCCTCGAACGTTACCTCCGAGCTGCTCCCGCTCACTTGACGACCCTCCTGGATATGGAGAGGACCCATTCCGACGTCGTCTTGGACGAGAACAGAGCTGTCAGCTTGGAGGCGTTGACGAGGTCGACGAGGTGCACTACCTCGACGGGGGAGTGTATGTACCTGGACGGTATCGATACGGTCGCCGCCGGGACCCCCTCCTTGTTCAGGGCGATTATGGAAGCGTCGGTGGTGCCCCCCGGCGCTACCTCGACCTGGTGCGGTATACCGTACTGCCTGGCTATCTCTATCAGCTTATCCCTGACGGCCGGGTGAGCGATGAGCCCGCTCGCGGCCCTACCGTCGACAACCTTGATGGCGGGCCCCTTCCCGAGCTGGGTTATCCACTCCTGCTCGGGAACGCCGGCCACGTCGCTCGCTATCGTGACGTCCAGAGCCACCGCTACGTCCGGGGTTATGGCGTACGCCGCCACCCTGGCGCCCTTGAGGCCCACCTCCTCCTGGACTGTGGCGACGGCGTAGACGTCCACCTCGTTCCCCTCGATCGCTTTAAAGCCCTCTACGAGCGCCACGACTCCGACCCTATCGTCCAGGGCCTTCCCGGTCACTACGTCCGATCCGCCGAGGACTGCGAGGTCCCTCTCGAACACCGCTATGGACCCGACGGTCACTCCGAGCTTCTCCGCCTCCTCTCTGCTCGAGACGCCTATGTCGATGTACATGTCCTTAATCTCCGGGACCTGCTTTAGCTCCTCCGGCTTCATTATGTGCGGAGGCTTGCTCCCTATAACCCCCCTGACTACACCTCCCTCGCGCGTCTTGATCAGCACTCTCTGTCCCAGCAGGACCCTCTCGGACACTCCACCGATGGGCTGGAACCTTACGAACCCCCTCTGGTCTATGTGGCTTACGATCAGCCCTATCTCGTCCATGTGGCCAGCTAGCATGAGCTTTCCGGCCCCCCTGGAGCCCCTCTTGACGGCTATCACGTTTCCGAGGGTGTCGACCCAGAGGGAGTCCGCGTAGGGCTTCAGCTCCTCGACTACCGCGTCCCGGACCGAGTCCTCGAAGCCCGAGGGGCCCGCGGTCTCCGAGAGCCTTTTGAGCAGCTGGAGGACCCCCTCCCTCGTTATCTCGTACATGGCTTGACCCCGCTAGCTAGACCGTCCTTGGATTAAAAGGTCGCCGCCAGCTAAGCTGGGAGGAGCTCTGCGCGGAGACATCGAGGTAGTCCCGATAGCCTTCGACAGCACCGGGGTCAGGTCCATGGCGACCCTGATAGTGACCCGCGACGCCAGGATATTCGTCGACCCCTCCGCCGCTCTAGCCCCTGTCAGGTACGGTCTGCCCCCCCACCGGCTGGAACTGGATGCCCTAGAGGACTCCATCCATAGGGTAGAGTCCGAGCTGAAGGACGCGGACATCGTGGTGGTTACGCACTATCACTACGACCACCACGACCCGGGGTTCAAGATCCCCGCGGAGAGGTACTCGTCGAAGCTGGTACTGGTCAAGGACCCCCTGAGGAACATCAACGTCTCTCAGAGGATCAGGGCCTCGAGGTTCCTGAGAGTGCTGAGGGCCGCCGGAGCCAGAGTCCAGGTTGCTGATGGCCAGAAAGTCCGGGTCGGGAGAACCGAAGTGACCTTCTCCGTGCCGATCCCCCACGGCAACACCACCAAGCTCGGGTACGTCCTCATGCTCAGGGTCGAGGAGGGGGGAGACTCTGTCGGCTACTCTTCGGACGTCGAGGGGCCGCTGGACGGCCGCGTCGTCGACTTCTTGTGCGGCTCTAGGATAACCATAGTCGACGGCCCCCCCACGTACCTGGTCGGGAGGGCATACACTCGAGAGGACGTGGACAGAGCCGTCGATAACCTAGCGAGGCTGTCGAGGTGCGTCGAGGTCCTCGTGGTGGATCACCACCTGATGAGGGACCTGAACTACCCAGCTCTCTTCGTGAGGGTATCGGAGCTCTCCGGGAGGCAGCCGATCTCGGCAGCCGAGCTCCTGGGTCGGCAGCCGAGTCTGCTCGAGGCCAGGCGAAGGGAGCTCTACGGAGTCCTCGAGGAGGAGTAGAGGGTCGCGGGATTCTGGTCGGTGCCGGGAGTCAGAAACACGAGCCCACATCAGCTCTCAGACGGCAGTTTGTCTTCATCCCGAGAGTCTGTTTCTTCAGAGCTATTAACCGCGCAGGGCGCTCGGCGCTCTCCGAGGTACTTCGCGATAAGGAAGCTCGGGGAGCGCGAAGCCTCAGCAGCTCCGCCTCTTGACCAGCTTGGCTATGAAGTAGCCCGGGGTGCCGTGCTCGTGCGGGTGGAAGCGAGCGAAAAGCTCGCGGTAGCGCCCGTATACCCCCCTGGAGGCCCTGCCCACTCGCACCTCGTCGACCTCCAAGCACTCGACCTCCTCTAGTATCCTCTCGATAACCTCCTCGTTCTCCTCCACGGTCACCGTGCACGTGGAGTAAATGACGACTCCTCCGGGTTTCACCATCCTGGAGGCCGCTCTCAGGAACTGGAGCTGGTAGTTCACTAGTGCCAGGACGCTCCCGTAGGTCTTGCGGTCTTCCAGCTTGGGCCTCACTCCGAGGGCCGAGCACGGCGGGTCGACTACGACCTCGTCCGGCTTCAGCCAGGAAAAGTCTTCGTGCGCGTACCTGGAGTCCGCGACCCAGGCCTCCACGAAGGGTAGGTGACCCAGCCTAGAGAGCTCCTCCCGCATCCTCTCGACCTTGCCCCTGGACCTGTCGAAAGCTATCACCCTGACCCTGCCGCCCGAGAGCTCGATGGCGTGGCCGGTCTTCCCCCCGGGCGCTGCGCAGAGGTCGACGACGAGCTCGCCCGGCTCGAGCTTCAGCTGCCTGGCCACGTACATGGCCGGCAGGCTCTGCGGGTATATGAGCCCCTCAGCGAACTCCGGCAGCTCCCTTACCCTCACGGTCTCGTAGAGGGACCTGTAGACCTCGACCACCAGCCCCCGGCGGCTCCCCGGGACCTCGCGGCAGTCCCTCGCGGCGACCCCCTCCCCCACCGGCAGCCCCGATCTCGTGACCACCGTCACCTCGTCGCCCCTCCTGACGTCGCCGGGGCACTTTACGACTCCGGGAGCGTAGAGGTTCGCTCCCAGAGCCACGGACTCCGCAGCCTCCTTGGACGCCACTACCACTCTATCCTTGAGCTCCACGCGGAAGGGCCCCCTGACCCTGAAGTATATAGCCTCGGGCAGCTCCTCGTCCCGGAGCGCCTCGACCCCCCTCTCGGCCAGCCTGTCCAGCAGTACGCCGGGCTCTACCCTGAGGGTGTTCACTCTAGCGTACAGCCTCTCGCCCGGGGTTCCGATGCTTTCGATGAACAGACCGAGTCTCTGCCCGTATACTCTCCGGAGGGCCTCGAGGAGCGGCGCGTCGTAGTCGAGGTTCCCCATGCCCCCCTCTCTGACAAGAATCCCCGCAGGTGGGTAATATCGCCAAGTCGAGAGCGCGGTCGGGGACCGCGTCACCGGCGGCTGGGGTATCGACTGCTCGGAAAGCCCGCGGTGGCTTGGCTGCGGACCCGGAGCCGCGAAGAGCTCCTGGGACCCTTATAATCCGCTGTAGTGATACGAGTGGAGGAGTGGGGGTCATGAGTGTCGAGGTGCGGAGAGTGATCAAGACCCACGACGGCAAGTACGATGCTCTTCTATCCGTCGTACTGGGGGATAGGAGGTTCTGCATGATAGTGACGGGCCTAGCCAGGTCCCCCAAGGCGGCCAGGGTTCAGGAGGCTGGGGACCTCATCAGGCTGGAGCTGCTGGATCAGTTCGAGCACGGGTTCCTCACGTGCGTACTGGACCGCAGGTACTTCGAAGAAGAGTTCGCCAGCCTCAGATGCGCTCCCGGGAGCGCGTGGATAGTGAGCGAGGAGACTTTGCTGAGGCATAGGAAGAGCGCTGGAGCCCCCGTCTAGGTAGGCCCCTCCATGAGGTTCGCCAGCTGGAGGCTCGTCGAGGAGCTCCTGAGGCTGTCCGACGTAGTTCTCGAGCTCACGGACTCCAGGGACCCTCTGAACACGAGGAGCGCTAAGCTCGAGAGGATGGCATCCAGAGCCGGGAGGCCCCTCATAGTAGTGATAAACAAGGCCGACCTCGTGCCCCGGAGTGTATGCGAGGAGTGGAAGAGCTTCTTCAGGAACAGACTCGGCCTCGAGGCCGTGTACGTATCGGCACGTGAGAGACTCGGGACCAGGGTCCTGAGGCAGACTATCAAGAGGGTAGTCCTCGAGTCCGGTGCGAGTAGGAGGAGGATAGTCGTGTCCATCTTCGGTTTGCCCAAGGTCGGTAAGTCTACCTTGGTGAACACTCTCAAGGGGAGGCGCTCCGTCCCGACATCCCCCTATCCCGGGTCTCCCGGCTACACAGTCAAGGCCAGGCTCCTCAGGATAGGCGGAGGCATATACCTTATCGATACTCCGGGCATACTGCCGCCCGAGGGGAGAGACGTCGAGGCCGTCATAAGGTCGAGGCCCGTGGACGAGATCCCGAATCCAGAGAGGGTCGCAGCGGACCTGATCCGGAAGGTCCTGAAGTACAACAGGAGGGCCTTCCTCGACGCGTATGGGCTCGAGGCGGAGGACCCGAGCGAGATAATCGCTGGGGTCGCGAGGATCAGGGGTTGGATGAGAGGGGGAGAGCCCAATACGTACGAGGCATCGAAGGCGATAATCAGGGACTACCTCGACGGCAAGATAGTCTACTACTACAGCCCTCCCGCAGATCCCGGTGCGGCTCCCCGAGGGGGTCAGCCCTAGGGGCTCCGGCCTACTCTCTCCTCCCGTAGCCTCTTGTAGGAGACCACCTCCGCTCTCCCGCTGCTCCTGCCTATCACCAGCACGTCCGCGTAGCCTATGAAGATACCGTGACCGATCACTCCGGGTAGCCCGTCCAGGAGGTCAGCCGCGCGCTCGGGCTCCATGTGCTTGGGGGGTACCACGTCGACTATGGCACCGCCTATGTCGGTGATCACCGGTAACATCTTGCCCTGGGGGACTCTGAGGCGGCACTCGAAGCCCGCCTCCTCTAGTCTCCTCTTTACTATACTCACGGCCTGGGGGATAACCTCGACCGGTACGGGTCTGCTGTGGGGGACTCTCGGGACGACCTTCAGCTCGTCGACTATAAATACCCTCAGATCGGCCGCCGACGCCAGCACCTTCTCCATGGTCATAGCGCCCCCTCCCCCCTTCACCATCCTACCCAGGGGGTCCACCTCGTCGGCTGAGTCCACGTAGACGTCCAGGCGCTCGACAGCTATCGGGTCGCTCAGGCTTAGACCGAGGGACTTGGCCAGTAGCGCCGTGTCTATGGACGAGGCTACGAGGGTCTTGCCTATCAGCTTATCGTAGGCCGTCTCCAGGAATACCTTAACGGTCGACCCCGTGCCCAGGCCCACGACTCTAGCGGCGTCGAGGTACTCCAGGGCCCTGAGGGCGGCCGCCCTCCTAGCTATCTCCAGGCCCTCGCTCACCCATCCTCCCAACGCTAGAGCCTCCCGGTGAATAAATCTCGGAGCAGCGGAGTAGAACGTTTATAACCTTCATGGGAGATAGTATTTGGACGAGCGTGAGCTCGGCCTCTAAGAGAGTTCGGGAGGTGTTGAGGGAGGTAGCAGAGAGGGTAGTCGAGCTGAGCTACCCGGCGAACTACAGGGAAAGGTCCATAGACTTTGTAGCGACCATCGCCAGGGAGAGAGCGCGCTCAGCGCAGCCCCCCGAGGGCGTGGTAATCAAGGTGGGACCTGGGAGGACCTCCGGGGTCAACCCCGAGACCGAGGAGGATCTCGCCAAGTTCGCTGACGCTATAGACGGTGTCCCGCTCGTCGTCGACGAGAGACTCTACGACGACATAGTCTTCGAGCGGGGGAGGGTCTTCGCGGTCAACGAGAGGACCCTGGAGAACCTTATTAAGGAGCGCGAGCTGATAGCTATCTACAGGCGAAACGAGCTCTACGTAGCCCTGAACGTTGAGCTCATCGAGAGGGAGATCGCCAGGGGTAGCATCAGGCTATCCGAGATCTCGGACGTCCTCGGTCTCAGCAAGAAGAGCGTGGAGAGCTACCTGAGGGGTCCGGGACTGATAAGCGTAGAGAAGGCTGAGAGGCTGGTCGCGGAGTACGACGCCAGCGTGGTACTGCCCGTAGGCTATAGAGTCCTCAGAGAGGTCTTTAGGAGGAAGGAGAGAGCGCAGCCTAGCTTCGTTAGGGAGATGACGGGCGAGCCCCTAGTCTACAGCCTAAGCAAGACCACGGTAGACTTTGTCGTTAGGGAAGCGCCCTTCGAAGGCCACAAAGCCCTCAAATTTTACGTCGACTCCGAGAGGACTCGGTCCCTTAAGTACGTTAAAACGAAGGTGCTGAACGCTCTGAGGCTGGCCAGGGAGCTCGGTGCCGCTCTAGAGGTGACAGCATCCGAGGCCTCGTTCCTCGAGACTCTGAGGAGAGAGATCGAGGGTCAGGCCGGAAGGGACCTCGTCTCTCACGTTAGGTTCTCCTCGGCGGGCCCAGAGCGTACCTTTCAGCGTAGCTCAGTATGACGTAGACCGTTACTAGGGACAGAGAGATCACCACGAACGTGTTGACCACTCCCAGGTCGTAGAGTATCGTGATGATGTCTAACCCGGGGTAGCTGGCTACCAGGTCAGCGACCCTGTTTACGTACACCGCTATCAGTATCGTGAAGACTACCGCGACGACGTCTCGCCACGCTCTCACGCTCCTCCTGAGGATCTTTGACGTGAGCCTCCCGCTGTAAAGCACCACGACGGATAGGGCCAGGAACGGGACGAAGGTCTTCATGTAGATGCCGAGAGACCTCGCGTCTGCCGAGAATCCCTGAGCTACTAGCGCGCCGACGAGGAACGCCGCGCCGATGAGCGTGGACGCCAGCGAGATGACCGTGGTGACCCTGTAGATGGAGGACGCGTACCACTTCCTCATTATCAGCTCGGGTATGTGGAAACCTCTTATGACCATGAAGGTCCCCAGGACGCCCAGGGTCACGGTCCACGCGTACTCGGCGTACGGCGAGCTGCTGACCAGGGCGTAGACTATGAAGAGGAGCCCCGGGAGACCGAAGAACACCTTCGAGTACTTCGGGTCCTCTATGGCCTTCCTCAGGTACCTGCCCAGCAGGACGTAGGTCTCCTCGACCCCCCTGAGCTGCTCCACCACGACCCTCTCGATGGCCACTATGTTCGCTCGACCCTGCACTATAGGGATCACGAGCTCGTCCTCGACGCTGTCGAGGACCAGGATCACGTCGGTAACCCCCGTGGCGTCGATCACTCTGGACAGCTGCTCCATGAGCCTCCTGCCGGCCTCCACGTGGCTTTCGCTACTACCCGAGATGAGTGCCACTTCGGGCTCGTACTCCTTTGCTCTGAGCTCTTCGTAGAGATGTAGAGCGTGGAAGAGGACGTTGAGATCCGAGTCGTCGGGGAAGACCTCTCCGAACTTGAGCGCCGCGTCGACCAGGCGAGAACGCCCCAGCACGGGGGTCTCTACTCCGGCCTTGGAAACGTCGTCGTCGTAGTCCACCGCCAGGACTAGGATCCTCCTCATCTCTCGTCTTCAACAGCATCTTCGTATGTGCCGTATAATACCTGTGCGTCGATGAAGCTCAGCCTGGCTCCCCTCCTCGCCTTCTCCTCAGCCTCCCTCCTCTTTCTGTCGAGTATCTCGAGAGCCCTCTGGCGCGCTCTGCTCTCCCTAACCGCTTTGAGCTCCTCGATGCTTCTCCCGAGCTCGTTACCCAGAGTCTGCAACTCCCTCTTGATCTCTAGGAGTCTGTTCACATACGAGCCTAGCTCCGCCACCAGCTGATCCAGGGTCCTCTTCTGCTCCTCGATCTTCGACCTGAGCTCCCCGGCCCTAGACTCGTGCCTCGCTATCTCCTGGGTCAGCTGGTCTATCTTTCTCCCGAGGTCCTCCAAGTTTATCCTGATCGCGGTTATCTCGGCCCTGAGCTCGCTCGCCTCGCTGGACTTCCTGAGGCTCTCGTAGATCCTCCCGAGCTCCGCCTCGAGCTCTGCTATCTCCTTGACCAGCCTGCTCTCCTCTTCGAGGCTTAGGGACTCGGTGATGATCTTCCACTCGAGCCTCTCCACGCGCGCCCTTATGGCGTCCGACCTCGACCTCAGCTTGTCCGCGTCCCTAACGTCGAGCCTCGAGGTGAGCTCGCGGAGCCTCTCCCTCTTTTCCCTGAGCTCTGCGATCAGCCTCCGCCTCTCCTCGATCAGCCTCCTGCGCTCCTCCACCAGGGACCTCACACTGTCCCTGGTCGCGAGGTACTCGCTCTTCAGGTCCCTAATCCTGCTCCTGACCGCGGCCATCCTGCTCTTCAGGTCCCTGATGATGCCGACAAGTCTATCGCGCTCCAGCTTGAGCTCCGCTATCCTCTCTCTGAGCTTCTCGATGCTCGAAAGCAGTTCCTCCTCGGATCGAGGGTGAGCCAAAAATCACACTCTCCTGACTAGGATTCTCGCGTCTGCTATCTTGGCTCCCCTGCCCTCGGGGAAGACCATTATCGGGTTCAGGTCTATATCCGTGACCTCGGGGACTTCGTCCATGAGCTTTCCGACCTTGAGTATTATATCCACTATCGCTCTCCTGTCCCTAGGGGGCATCCCCCTATAGCCACGTAGTATGCTCGCGGACTTTATCTCCTCGAGCATCTCCTCGGCATCGTACTCGGTGATTGGCGTTATCCTTAGGGAGACGTCTCTGAGGACCTCGACGAAGATCCCGCCCAGCCCGAACATGACCACGGGACCGAAGACCTTGTCCCTGATCCCGCCGACGATCACCTCTAGGTCTCGCTCGACCATGCCCTGAACTAGGACCCCGACGATCCTGCTCCCGGGAGCCTTGGCCGAGACGTTGGTCACTATGCTCCTGTAAGCCTTCCCAACGTCCTCCGGTGTTCTGAGCTCGAGGACGACTCCACCGACGTCGCTTTTGTGGCTGATATCGGGACTGACTACCTTTAGGACTACCGGGAACCCTATGTCTTGAGCCAGCTTGACGGCTCCCTCTTCGCTCGTTGCTAGCCCGTAGCTGGGAACCGGAAGCCCGTAGAGCTCGCAGAGCCGTAGGGCTTCGTGCTCGAGTAACTTGCTCCTCCCCTCAGATCTGGCCCCCTCTACTATACGGCGGGCCTCGTCCAACATCGCTCCCGCGCTAGGGAGACGCTCCAGTTAAAAAGCCGCCGTCTCAGCAATTTACTATCAAAACTGTTTTTACAGAAGGCGCGGGCTCCGCGGAGCCGAGAAATCCTCGAAAAATGAGTTTTGCCCTTGGCTCAGCTCGAGCTTACTTGAGGAACCTAACGAGGGCTACGGCTAGTAGTAGCATCAGAGCTACTACTATCAGTCCCACCTGGAGAGTGAACGAGATGTCGGTCACCCTGGAGGCGAGATCCCTCTGCGACTCAGACAGCTTGGCAACGTTCTCGTCAAGAGTCTTCACCTTGCCGGCCAGCTCCCTGAGCGCGGATTCTGTGGTCTTCTCGTAGCCCTCCGCCAGAGACTTCAGGGCGCTGTCGACGGAGCTCGCGAGCTTCGTGAGACTCTCGTCTACCTTCTTCGAGTAGTCCTCGAATTGCTTGGCTAGGGTCGAGATGGCGTCCGCGGACCATTTGGCAACCTTCTCCACCTCTCCCCTTAGGTCGCCGACCGACTTGGCCAGGTCCTTGGAGAGAGCCTCCACGCTCTCCACGGTCCGGTCTAGAGAGGCCTCCAGGGAGGATACCCTGCTCTCCAGCGCTCCATGCCTCGCCGCGAGAGTGCTTATCACCTTAGCCTCTAGCAAGGCCAGCGAGGAGGTAGCCTCCCTGTAGAGCGCGAGCGCCTCGTCCACCTCACCGTAGATCTCCAGCCTTTCCGTGGCCCAGGCTATCGTGCTCTCTATGGTCGATAGCTCCTCAACGTACTCCGTTACGTCTATTCCCAGGGCTGAAGCAACAGTGATGACGGCCCGCACCCTCTCTAGGGCCGCTTGGACTTCGGTCTTAGCGGTTAGGATGGGTCTGTGGTCGGCTATCTCCAGGATTAAGTCCTTCGTGTAGCTGAAGGAGACCTTGAGCGCAGGCACGTCACCGGCTATCTCTATCCTCAACACACCCTTACCCGTGTAGGCAGCCTCGGGTACGTAGACCCTCACGAGCACCAGCTCTTGGACTAAGTACTCTACATCGTCAACGACGACTACTGTGGGAGCCATGAGCCGCACACTGACCATCGGTAGCCCTATCACTATTCCAGCCGTGAGGGTGGCCGTAGCCTTCGTTATTCTAACCTCTGGCACGTAGTCGTCAATCACGCCCGTGTATATGTAGGCTACTACCTCGACCCACTGGTAGCCTCTGTAGACCGTGGTCCTGCTCACGTCGAGCTTTATCACTCCTACCTGTCCCTGCGCTGAGGTGGGCAGAGTTAGCGCAGAGAAGGCCACTAGCGCTAGAGCTAGGCATGCCAGGTACCTATTCAAAGTCGCCACCAGCCCTATCTCTAGCTGGAGTTTATAAATTTGCGAGCCTTGCGACCAGGGAGCGCGTAGTAGGACCGACGTGAGAATCGGGGGCTCTTATCTACGGAGAAAAGCGTATCTCGGGTCCTCGCCGAGGGGCTTCTTCAGCATCCACGCCGGGAGCCTCCTTGGCTCCACCGGTATTCCCAGCTCGTCCAGCTTCTCGTATAGGCTAGCTAGAGCCTCCTCCTCGCTCCTAGCAGGCTCCGGCGGGTGCTTGAAGTAGAACGAGGACGCCCAACCCGGGCTTCCGCGAACCCCCCTCTCCACGAGCGCCTTGGCCAACCTCACGACGTCTACTAGCACCGCTGAGGCCATGGCCTTGTCGTCAACGGTCAGCTTCAGGTCTATCACCACTGGCAACCCCATGAACCCCAAAGCCTTTATGTATATGTAGGAGACCTTGGTGTTCCCGAGGAACGGTACGTAGCCGCTGGGTCCCGCGAATATCCTGTCCACCGCCCTCTCCGGGGCGGGCTGCGTAGTGGCCACCGCCACGGTCTTGCTCACTCTCTTGCTATAGAGCCTCAGCTGGTCGAGCATGTTCTTGAAGTCCGTGTTGCCCCCCACGTTGAGCTGGTAGGACTCTACCACCTCCCCGCCCCTCATCGCTATCAGGCTCGCGAGAGCCCTGTGAACGGCGGTCGAGCCCAGCTGACCCTTGATGTCGTCGCCGAGTAGGAGGCTCCCGCTCTCCTCAAACAGTCTCGAGTAGCGGGGATCGCTAGCCACGAACTCGGGGATCGCGTTCACGAAGGCCACCCCAGCACTCGCGGCGACCTCGGCGTAAAACCTGGTGGCCTCCCTGCTCCCCACCGGCAACAGATTGACGAGTACGTCGACGGAGTAGCTCCTGAGCTCGTCAGCGAGCTCTTCGAGAGTAGGCTGTCTCTCGTCCGAAGGAGCGAAGTCCTCAACCATGTGCTCGGCGACCCCGTCGAGGACCCTGCCCATCCTCACGATGACCCCCGTCTCGGGTAGCTCGATAAGCCTGGGCACGCGGTTGGGCTTCGCGAATACGGCCTCGCTTAGGTCCCTGCCGACCTTGTGCCTGGACACGTCTATCGCGTAGACCACCTTGATGTCCCCGATTCCGTAGCCGCCTACGTTGGTGTGTATAAGCCCTACGGGTTCGCCGGGAGACCTTCTGTAGAGCTCCACGCTCTGCACGAACATGGAAGCTACGTTCCCGACGCCCACGATCCCTACTCTAATCACTTTCGCGCTCCCAAATATTTTTGGTCAGAAATATAAATTCGAATAAATAGCTGCTCGCGCACGCTCCTCGGTGAGCGCTGTGGCGAGGGGTAAAGCCTACGAGCGCCTAGTTAGGAAGCTTACGGTTGAAGTGCTCTGGCTCTACGTAGCGAGGGTTCTCATGGGTTCGGAGCCTCTCAAGGCTTACGAGATAAGGAAGAGGATTGCTGAGACTTTCGGGATAAAACCGAGGACCATAACTACCTACAGCGTGGTCTACAGAATGTCCAGGGAGGGGCTGCTGAAGCCGTTGAGGCTCGACGGAGACGTAGTCTACGCGCTGACGGAGGAGGGGGCGAAGGAATTCGGGGAGGCCGTAAAGTTCCTCGAGAGGGTGCTGGAATACCTGAAGGGCTAGTAGCCGAGCGTCCCCTCCACTCTCGGCAGCTCCAGCCTATTTAACTCGCGGTGCCGTAGTATGAGTGGTGCCGGAGATGGCCTCCGACGTCTCCAGGCTGGTCGCTCAGCTGAACTCGCTGAGCGAGTGGATCGAAATGCAGAAGGCCGCCATCGAGACCTTCAGAGAGATCAACAGTAGCGTCGAGGAGGCCGATAGGCTGACCCTGGTTCTGCTGATAAGGAAGGCGTTCGACCACATTATGAAGACCGTCCGCGAGTTCGACAAGTGGCTCGAGAACCCGCTAGTCCTCAGCTACATAGACAGGGAGATGCTCAAGGAGGTCTGGAGCTCCGTCTTCAGGCTGCTCATAGAGCTGCTGGAGCTGGACGTCAAGCACACGGCGATGGTTAGGGACAACGCCATAAAGATGCTGAAGGCTGGGAAGATACCGCCGGTGATAATGGAGCTGAGGAGGACGAGGATGGAGGAGGAGGCGAGGGAGGGCCTCAGGAGGCTCTAGACCCCGACCCCTCTTAGGGATTCCGGTGAGCGCGGTACTAGCGTTCGTGCCTGGGAGAAAGTTCGTAAGCATTTCCATCACAGGCTCTTGGTGCGGCCTCGGATGCTCCTTCTGTGGAGGCAAGTACCTTAGCTCGATGGACTCCGCAGAGTCCGTCGGGAAGCTCCGAGACCTCATGCACTATTACTACAGAACGGGTACTAGGGGCTTCCTGATTAGTGGAGGCTTCACCAAGGAGGGGTACCTGCCCGTAACCGGGCAGATCCTCGACTTCTTGGAGGAGTTCAGGAGGGGCAGGGACGTCTTCCTCTCCGCTCACCTAGGGCTAGCACCGAGAGACCTGACCGACAGGGCCTTGGGAGTGTTCGACATGGTGGACTACGAGGTCCCCCCGAGCAATGAGTACGTGAGGTTCGGCAGGGGGCTGAACGCGTCGCTCGAGGACTACCTGGAGATGCTGGAGTACGTGAGCTCGGAGTACGGCGAGGACAGGATAGCCCCGCACGTGGTCCTGGGCAGCCCGCTCGCTTCGGGGCAGCAGGAGCTGGAGGTGGTGAGCAGAATCGGTCTTATCCACAGGAGGATCCTGACCCTGCTCCTCTACGTAGGCGGGGAGGTCCTCGAAGAGCCTAGAGTGCTCAGCGCGGCCCGGCTTTCCAGAAGGCTCTTCAGCGAAGTATCTCTGGGGTGCATGAGGCCAAGAAGCCGGACCGCGGCGCTTGTAGGGGAACTAGTCGACCGGGGGTACCTGGATAGAGTGACCAACCCGGGCAACGATATCGTTAAGAAGTTCAACATGCGCGTGATCCGCGCGTGCTGCGGTATCCCCAAGAGCGCGTTCGGGCTTTTCGAGTGAAGGCCCGGGGGGTCGTTGGCCCTACCTCGAATCCGGCATCCTCGCGGAGCTGGGTTCCAGAGCCTCGCGCAAATATCGGGTCCGGAGCTCCGTTCTGCCGGCTCCGACCAGGGGCTGGGCAGCGCTCTGCAGATCTGGGGGGAGAGAGTCCTGCCCGGGAACGGATTGGGCTCCCATCGCGGGGTTCGGGCGTGGTGTTTTTATTAGTCCATTAGGTCAGACAGCTCTGGTGTTGGTAGGTGAGCGTGTCCTTCGGGTCCGCGAGGCTACTGCGGTACATCATCGCCTCG
>CALKCU010000038.1 GCA_938083005.1 uncultured Sulfolobales archaeon
CTCTGGGGCTCGACATCCCCCGACACCACGGTCTCCTCGCCGGTCTCGACGTCCCGAGCGAACACTCTCGAAAGCTCGAACCCCCTGCTGACGTCTCTCAGGAACACCACCTTGGTCGAGGACTCGCGGGCCTCAGCGAGCATGTGGACCTCCGGCGCTACTAGCTTCCTGGTCCCGGTCTCCGGGTCTACGGCGTAGACGCTGTAGACCCCTCCCTCCGTGGAGCCGTAGACTAGGTGCCTGCCAGCGAAGCCGATGATCGCGTACCTCGGGAGATAGACCAGGGTCTCGACGATCCTAGCAGTCTCCGCTAGGCTTCTGACAACCACGAACCTATCACCGAGGTCTGGTCGCTGGTGACAAAATAAGGAGCTGGCCGGCGTGGGAACCGGTAGCACTCATTAGTTCAGACCGGAGAAGGAGTGCGTTGTCGTAGCCCCTAATCGGTATTATGGAGTCCCCACCGCGCGAGACCGGCTGTCCCTTTTCTTTCGTAGCGATAGCGGTGTCGCTAGAGGTCGCGAGTAGTCGTTGATCTCAACCACATGGGACTCCCATCCGGGTTCCCCCGGCTTAAGAAACGGCCCCTCGAGCCGATCCGCGGGAAGCAGTGAGAGGTAGTTTATTACTCCCTCCACGATCTCCGCGCCGGGCACGAAGATATGAGGAAGCTAGGGTGGCACCCGGCACACGAGATCAAGGGTAAGCTGAGTAGAGTCCTCCTTGATAAGTCTGTAGCGCTCGGGATCACTTCGTCGGTGTCTCTATATAGGAGCGTCGACTTGGCGCGTGAGCTAATCAGGCTGGGAGCGGACGTGCGCGTAGTCATGAGCCCCGAGGCCGCCAAGTACGTGACACCGCGGCTCTTCGAATGGGCTACGGGGAGCGACGTGTTTGTGGAGTTCGCCGGTGAGGTAGGCCACATAGCCCTGGCCGAGGTGTGCGACGTGTATGCCATCGCGCCGGCGACTGCAAATACCATAGCCAAGGTGGCTCGGGGTATCGCGGACACCTCGGTAACCGTCCTCGCGCAGTCGTTCCTGGGTATGGGGAAGCCCCTGGTGGTAGTCCCCGCGGCGCACTACAGCCTCCTGACCTCTCCCCCGGTTTCCGAGGCCATTCGGAGGCTCGAGGAGCTGGGCGCCGCCATAGTCCCGCCGGTCATCGAGGAGAGGAGGGCCAAGTACCCGCCCCTGGAGGACATAGTCGCGGCCGTGGAGACCTCCGTGCTGCGGGGGAGGGACCTCAAGGGCCTCAGGCTGTTGGTCACGGCAGGCCCGACGAGGGAGTTCCTGGACAGAGTCAGGTTCCTGACGAACGCGAGCTCGGGCAAGATGGGAGTGGCGATAGCTAGGGAGGCCTACTTCAGGGGCGCCGAGGTGACCCTCGTCCATGGTCCGCTGAGCATAGAGGTCCCACATTACGTGAGGTCGATAGGCGTGACGACTACCCGGGAGATGCTCGATGCGGTGATCGCGGAGCTGACCTCCAGGACCTACGATGCCGCGATCCTAGCTGCGGCCCCGGTGGACTTCGGGTTTGCCTCCACGGTCGAGGGGAAGATCAGCAGCGATCTCGAGCACTTGAACGTAACCATGGTCCCAACGCCCAAGATATCGCTGGAGCTGAGGAAGGTCTACGAGGGACTGGTCGTGGGGTTCGCCGCCGAGTTCGCCGAGGGGAAGCTCGAAGAGCTCGTCTCCAAGGCTAGGGAGAAGCTGGTCAGGAGAGGCTTCAACATAGTGATAGCCAACGACATCAGCAGGGCCGACATAGGCTTCGCGTCGGACTACAACGAGGTCGCGATCTTGACAGACCGGGGCGAGAGCCTCGTGGTTGGCAAGACTCGCAAGGTCGAAGTGGCCAGGGCGATCCTGGACCAAGTGTTGAGGTACCTGAGAACTCAAGGGAGGTAGTTTTGGTCGCGATTCAGGTGCCCCTGAACGTGAGCGGCTTTTGGATCCCTCAAAGAGGGGAGACGTGGGAGACTACAGGCTCTCTGGGGGCCAGCCTGACAATCGAGCCCCCGGCGGTCTTCAGGGTCACTAGGGGCTCTTGCCCCGTCCTCATAAACGGAACGTGCATCGAGGACTACCACTCCATAGCCCGGGAGCTCGCTCTCGCGGGGCTCTCGGTATGCGGGACCTCGCCCGTCCCCCTGGGCGTCGGATCCGCTGTCAGTGGGGCTCTCGCTATAGCGCTAGCCTACGCCTATCTGTACACGAAGGAGGGAGGAGAGGCGGACGCTACCAGAGTGGGAGTGCTCGCTCACAGGATAGAGATAGAGACGGGCGGCGGGCTGGGGGACATCATATGCCAGGTGCTCGGGGGCGGGCTCCTCCTGAGGAGGAAGCCCGGACCCCCGGGAGTGGGCGAGGCCATCCCCCTGCCGACCGAGGATGTCGAGGTCACGCTGGGCGTGCTCGAGAACAGGATCACGACCAGGGAGATGCTGCAGAGGTATGCCGAGAAGTTCGCAGACGTAGGCCCGAGGGTGTACGGGGAGTTCCTCGCTAAGCCGGACCTGAGGAACTTCCTCAGGCTCTCTAGGGAGTTCTCGATAGCTGTGGGCTTCATGCGGCAAGAGATGCTGGAGAGGCTCGAAGCCTCTCTCAGGGACCTCCAGGGTGAGGTGATCGGCTACTTTGCGAAGAAGTCCCTCCTAGTCGTGGTCCACAGACCGGGGGCGGGCCTCGCCGTGAGGAGGGCTATCGAGAGGGTATGCTCCTACTCCCTACCTTCATTTAAGCTAGCCAAGCAGGGATTCACGGTGGCGCCGTGGGGGTAGCAAGAGTAGAGATACCCAGGTCGCACCCGAGGTACGAGTCCCTAGTAATCAGGGAGAGGCTCGTAGAGGGCTTCGTGGAAGGCATAGTCGTCCCGCAGGGTCTCATAGCCCACGGCAGGGGCGAGTGCTTCGATTACCTAATAGGAGAGAGAACCATAGAGCCCGCTCTTAAGGCCATGAGAGCCGCGGCCGCGGCTCTCCTACTGGCTAAACACCCGGTCATATCGGTGAACGGAAACGTAGCCGCTCTGGTGCCTGGAGATGTCGTCAGGTTGGCTAAGGCCGTGAACGCTAAGATAGAGGTGAACCTGTTCTACAGGTCTGAGGAGAGAGCGAGGAGGATTGCTGAGGTGCTCAAGGCCCACGGTGCGGAGGAGGTCCTCGGGGTCGACGACGCTACGGCCACCATACCCGAGCTCTTCAGCGAGAGGAGGAGGGTCAGCCCGAGGGGGATATACGTAGCCGACGTGGTCCTCGTGGCATTGGAGGACGGGGATAGGACCGAGGCTCTGAGGAGAATGGGCAAGACCGTCATAGCTATAGACCTGAACCCCCTTTCCAGGACCTCGCTAGCCGCTAGCATAACCGTAGTCGATAACGTTGTCAGGGCCGTGCCGAAGCTCGCAGAGCTCGCGGAGGCCATGAAGACCGAGCCTGAGGACTCTCTGAAGAGCGTCCTCAAAACCTATGACAACGCTGAGGTCCTCTCCGAGGTCTTGAGGTATGTAGAGGCGAGGCTTAGAGAGCTCTCGAAGACTATGCGCGAAAGGGTGTGGTCTTCTGGAAGTCCCTAAATCATCACTGCGTCGGCGCTCGTCCCCGGTAGCAGAGCTCGTAAGTGACGCGAGATGAGGAAGTCCTTAAAGAACGTGGTAAACCTGGACCTGGACCTAAGCGCTGTGGATCCGACAGCCCTCGAGGAGCTCTCCCGGCTGCTGGGAGAGCTCCTGGTGGAGCGCCTGGGCAGAGTGCTAGCGCCCAGCGTGGACTACCAGGTGTCCGTTGAGATGGAGGTAAGCGATACTCTCGACCTCTCCGTCGAGGTGTTCCTCACGAGCTCCGCTCCCTTGACCCCGGAGATGCTCTCGGAGGTGGATAGGGAGATCGATAGGGCTATCTCCAGGTTCGAAGAGATCGTGTCACTGAAGCTCGGGAAAAGAGCGGAGGAGAAGACAGCAAAAGGTTAGCCTGGAACTAGAGGAGGGCCCCCCGAGAGCGCGCTCCCTAGAGCCTCTCAACGCTGACCTTTGTTGGCGTGGGTGTCGTGAGGTTGTCGCTCACGGGACATCTCTCCTCGATTCTTCTGAGCCACTCTCTCAGGGTCTCCGGATTCGCTTCGGACTTGACATAAACCTTCACGTCTATCTCTTTGTAGCCGGCCCTCTCGCCCGCACCCGTCATCAGCTTGGCAGCGTTGAACACCCCGGTCACCTCTATCCTCATGTCGTCTACCTTGATGCCCATCTCCCTGGCGATTATCTCCCCGACTATGTTTACGCAGCCCGCGAGGGAGGCCAGCAGGTACTCTATAGGCGAGGGAGCCTCCCCTCCTAGCTTATCGATGTTTATCTCGTGCGCTCCGGACCTGACCACCATCTTCATAGGCCTGTCCGGGGTCGGCCTGTATCCTACCACGGTGATGAGCTGGTCTCTATAGGTTATCCCTCCCACGCGCTCACCGCGTGCAAGCGCGAGGAGCTCTATATATGTTTATGCTCGACCGGATCTCCGCGTCCTTGGGATCCGAGAGTTTTTTGCTCGCTGCCGAGGTGAGTAGGGATCGCATTAGATGGGCGGGGTTTACGATGTAGTTGTAGTGGGACTGGGTGTGGCGGGGGCGTACGCAGCGTATAGGCTGGCCAAGGCCGGTCTGAGGACCCTTGCGGTGGACGTGAAGCCCTACGAGAGGCTCGGCGACAAGCCCTGCGGCGACGCCGTGGGTGGACACCACCTGGAGCGCTTGGGTCTGACGGATCTTCCCCAGGACGTCATAGAGGGTCGCGTCAGAGGGATCGACATATACTCGCCCAGCGAGAGGTTCAGGTTCAGGGTCCTGGGAGAGGGGTACGAGATCGACAGGATCGGGCTAGTCAGATACCTGGTCGAGCGCGCTCTGGACCGAGGACTGGAGCTCGAGACGGAGACGCCGGCCCTGGGCCCCGTAGTCAAGGATGGGTCTGTCCAGGGGGTCGTCCTCAAGAGGGGGACCGGTTCTGTGGAGGTCGGAGCCAGGGTAGTCATCGACGCGTCGGGAAACGCCAGGGCGATAGCGAGGAGGCTGCCGAGGGAGTGGCCGGTGAGCGAGGACCTGAAGGCGGAGGACAGCAACGTAGCCTACAGAGAGGTCCGGGAGCTTCGGCGAGAGATCGAGGAGCCTGAGATACTCAGGATTTACGTGAGCAAGAGTGTGGCCCCGGGAGGCTACTGGTGGCTCTTCCCATACTCGAAGACTGGCACGCGAGTAAACGTGGGGCTGGGAGTCCAGGGAGGTCGGGGCTACCCGCACCCCAGGGACTTGCTTTATCGCTACGTGCTGAGCAGGGAGGTCTTTGAGGGTAGCAGAGTGGTAGAGGCCGGGGGAGCGGTCGTCCCGACCAGGAGGCCTCTCGAGAGCCTCGTTTGGAACGGGATCGCGGTAGTGGGCGACGCCGCCTACGCGGTGAACCCGGTCCACGGTGGCGGGAAGGGCTCTTCCATGCTCTCGGCTAACTGCGTGGCAAGCGCCGTGATTGAGGCTCTCGAGACCGGGAGGACGGACGCCGGGGGGCTGTGGAGCGCCAACGCGTGCTATATGAGCAGCTACGGGGCGAAGCAAGCGGTACTCGACGTATTCAGGCTGTTCCTCCAGGAGCTGTCCGATGACGATATAGAGTTCGGGATGAGGAAGAGGATAATCAGGGAGGAGGACCTCAACGTCTTGTCCCTCAGGGGAGATCTCGAGCTGTCCGTGGTGGACAAGGCTGTGAGACTCCTAGCTGGCTTAACGAGACCATCCCTACTGCTCAAGCTGAGGAGCGTCGTAGAGTACATGAGCAAGGTGAGAGCGCTCTACGAGAGCTACCCTAGGTCACCGGTGGAGCTCCCGGTGTGGTCTCGGAGGCTCGAGGAACTCTTGGAGGAGTACAAGGCCAGGGTTCTCGGATGAGATCGCTAGAGTGAAACAGTCACGCTCCGGTCCTCTTCTCCTTGAGGAATCTGTACGCGGGTGCCACGTTCTTGGGGAGGTTCCCGTAGACCGTGTCAAGCCTTCCGACTGACGTGTTCCTGGGAGACTTCTTGACTTCCTCCGGGTTCGCGTAAGCCAGGTTGACGATCTCTCTGTAGGCATCCACCAGGCGGTCCAGGTTTTCCTTAGACTCGGTCTCGGTAACCTCAACCATGTGCGCCTCGGGGACTATGAGCGGGAAGAGTATCGTCGGGGCGTGGATCCCCCTGTCGAGCAGGGCCTTCGCGACGTCCTCAGCCCCGATTCCGGTCTCCTTGTATAGCTTCTCGAAGCTTACGACGAACTCATGCTTCCTCCACCTACCGTGGCCGTAGACCAGGTCCACACCCGGTAGAGGCGAAACCTTCTTGAGCACGTAGTTGGTGTTCAAGACGGCCACCTCGGCCACCTCCTTGATCGAGGACCCGAGGGCGGCTATGTACAGGAACGATTTTACGGCCGGGACGACGTTTCCGTAGAACCAGCTTATCCTGCCTATGGATTTGGGTACGTCGTACTTCAGGTAGTACTTCCGCCCGTCGTAGTCTACTATCGGAATCGGCATGTAGTCGACAAGAGCGCCCTTAGCGCATATCGCACCAGCGCCCGGACCGCCGCCCCCGTGCGGTGCCGTGAAAGTCTTGTGCAGGTTCAGGTGGGCCACGTCGAAGCCCATGTCGCCGGGCCTGACGTAGCCGATTATTCCGTTCAGGTTGGCGCCGTCGTAATAGAGGAGTCCTCCGACCCCGCGTACCTCCTTAGCTATGTCCAGGATTTGCTCCTCGAAGAGTCCTAGAGTGTTGGGGTTCGTAAGCATTATGCCGGCGGTCCTCCTTCCCAGAGCGGCCCTGAGGGCCTCTAGGTCGGTGTTCCCCCTGGGGTCCGCGGGCACCTTGACCACCTTGAAGCCGGCCATGGCGGCGCTCGCCGGGTTGCTTCCGTGGGCGCTATCCGGGATTATCATCTCGTCCCTATAGCCCTCTCCGGAGTCCGCGTGGAACTTCTTGATCATGAGTGCCCCGGCGAACTCTCCAGCAGCTCCCGCGGGGGTCTGTATAGAGCAGGCGTCCATCCCGACGATCTCGGAGAGCCACTTCTGGAGCGTGTAGATGATCTCCAACAACCCCTGGACGTCGTCCTCGTCTAGGTATGGGTGGGCCTCAGCTATTCTTCTATCGCTGGCCAGCTCTTCGCAGATCTTCGGGTTGTACTTCATGGTGCAGGAGCCGAGGGGGACAGGACCGAGGTCTACACCGTAAGACATCTGGGAAAGCTTCGTGTAGTGCCTCACGACCTCGACCTCGCTTAGCGATGGGATATCGAGGGATCTCCTCCTAACGTTGTCGGGCAGCTTGAGGAGGAGCCTCTTAGCGTAGTCCTCGAACTCCTCGTAGTCTATCAATGTCCCCTCCTTGGTATCGGGGCTAACCTCGTAGATCAGCGGCTCCTCCCACCTGGCCTGCCTAAACCCCTTCACGAGGTGCTCACCCCCAGGAACTCTCTCACTAGGCTGGAGAGGGTCTCGATGTCTTCCCTAGAGTGAACCTCGGTAACGCAGACTAGCCCGCAGTCCCGGAGCTCTGGATAGAACCTGCCCACGAGGGGTCCGATGTATACTCCACGAGTCTTCAGGAAGCCGCGCAGTTCTCCTATCCTGGGGTGCCTGAAGAGGACTTCGCGAAGATGTACTCCCTTCTCGAAAGCAAGCTCGAGCCCCGCACTTACCAACCTCTCTATCAAGAACTCTGTCCTGCCAGCTAGGGCCTCGCCTATTTTCCTCAGGCCCTCGGAGCCCAGTAGGCTCAGGTATACGGCAGCTCTTACAGCCTCGAGGGAGGAGTTCGTCGTTATGTTGGATGTGGCCCTCTCCCTCCTGATGTGCTGCTCCCTGGTTTGCAGTATCATGATGTAACCCCCCTCCTCGCCGTCAACGGTCTTCGTGTATCCTATCAGCCTCCCCGGTAGCTGCCTCAGGAGCCTCCCCTCGGGATCCCTTATCCCCAGGATCCCGGCCGTCGGGCCTCCGAAATTGATGCCGCTCCCTACCGAAGAAGTGTCCCCGACCACCACGTCGGCTCCAAGACTCCCCGGAGCCTCGAGGATTCCAGCGAAGATAGGGTCCTCGTACACTATCAGCAGGGACCCGCTATCGTGGGCTATCCGCGAGATCTCAGCTAGGTCCTGCTCGATAACGCCGAAGAAGTTGGGGGTCTGGACCAAGACCGCGGCGGGCTGGAGCTTCCTCACGCGGTCCTCGAGCTCGCCCAGGTCGATCCTCCCCGTCTCTCCGTCGTAGCCCACCACGTTTACTGTTATGCCCACGGGCTCGGACCAGGTCCTTACCACATCAGCTATCTCTGGGTGCGTGCTCCTGGAGAGGACGACGGGACTCCTCCTGGTGACCCTCACGGCAAGCCTTACGGCCTCCGCCGCGGCTGCGGATCCGTTGTACATCGAGGCGTTGACTACGTCGACCCCGTAGAGGTCGGCTACCAGGCTCTGGTACTCGAAGAGAGCCTGGGTCAGTCCTTGAGCGACTTCCGGCTGGTAGGGCGTGTAGGCTGTGTAGAACTCGGATCTGCCAGCGACGTGCTTTACCGTGGCCGGGACATGGTGGAGACATACACCGCCCCCGAGGAACGGAGGCAGCTTGTAAGCGTAAGCGTTCTTCTCCATGAGCTCGTTGAAGAGGCGGGTTAGCTGGTACTCGGTGAGCGGTCTACCGTACCCGACCCTCAGGTTCCTGGAGAGTAAGAGCTCCTCGGGCACGTCGTTGAAGAGCTCGAGAAGCGAAGAGACCCCCAGCTCCTTCATTAGCTTCTCTTTAATGTAAGAGTTGGGCATCCATGGGTGAGGCACCACACCACCGAGGAGTGCAGTAGGCTCAAGTTTAAAAGAGCCACGGAATGGTGGAGGTTCTCGGAGGCTCCTGGAGAGTCCACCCCTAGGGCTATGCCCGACCGGGTAGCACGTGCGGGTAGAGGCCGGCCATGAACTCTATCACTATCTTTGCGGCAAGAATGGAAGTTATCATCGAGGGATCGTAAGGTGGTGTTACCTCGGTTACATCGAGGGCCACGAACTTCCCGCTCACTACCTCGTAAAGTAGGTCGAAGAAGTCCGAGGGGGAGAGCCCGTCCGGCTCCGGGGTCGCCACCCCGGGAGCGTACGCTGGGTCGAAGACGTCTACGTCGACCGAGAGGTATACTCTGCCGCAGCTGTTGATGAAGTCCTGAAGGGAGCTCGCCAGGTGTCTGATGCCCACCCTCTTGACCGACCTGGCAGTCGCGTAGCGTATCCCGGTGCTCTTCAGCTTCTCGTACTCTTCCCTACTCAACGCCCTGACGCCAACGATGTAGATGCAGTCCTTGTCCATGAAGTCGAGAAGCCTGCTGACGACGCATGCGTGGCTGTACCTCGTCCCGGAGTACTCCGCCCTGAGATCGGCGTGAGCGTCGAGCACTAGAGCGCACGTGCTCCTGCCGAAGGAGTCTACGACCGCTCGGAGAGTCCCGGCGGTCAGAGTGTGCTCTCCTCCGAGGAACACGGGTATCCTGCCACTCCCCAGCAGGTAACCCGCGACCTCTCTCACGACGTCGAGAGCCCTCGGGACTCCGTCCTGCGGTAGCAAGACGTCCCCCTCATCGACGTATAGGAAGTCCTCTATGCTGATGTTGAACCTCATTGAGAAGTACTCCAGGCTCTGCGCGGCGACTCTGATGCTGAGCGGGGCCTCTCTATACCCGGACCTGAAGGAGGACGTCATATCCAGGGGAATGCCGAGGATGCTGAAGGGCGTTCTCTCCCTCCTACCGCTAACGCCGCCGAACACGTAGGGGGACCTGGCTATGAAGAGCTCGGCCTCGTTGCCCAAGCTGGCACCCGACAACCATGGATCCCAGCGTGCTTTTAAGTAGGGCCCCAGAGCCGGGCGGTGCGGGATACGAGGTATTTTCGTCTCCGAATGCTCGTTGAACCGGTGGCCCTCGCCCTGCTTACAGCACGCGTGTTCGTGAGCGCGCAGGGCTCAACGAAACGAATTCCCGCTCGGGGAGCGGCTCGGAGCGCTGCTCCCACCGCCGAGGCTTTGGGGGCGAGGTTCGCGGAGCCCGTAAACCTTCCCTTGAAAGGCTAGGAAGGTAGCTCCAAGCGTGGACTTGACAGGACTGTTAAGCGGGAGGACGAACCTCTCGAGCCCAAGCAACGCGCCAAAGCTCTTCAGCGCTCCCCGAGGAACCCACAGGTCAGCCCTCACACGGTTCGTCACGCGGGTCAGCTCCGAAGAACCACATCACGCCTGCCACCTTATATTGCTTGCCCACACTTATATAGCTCGGAGCGCTCGGCATGCCCGAGGAGTACGTAGTCAGCTTTGAGTATCCGTCGGCCAAGACCTTCGTCACGCTGCTCGAGGCTATCGGCGAGGTCGCAGATGAGGTCCTCGCAAGGTTCACAGCCGAAGGCATGCGGGTGAGAGCTCTCGACCCGGCAAGGCTGTCCCTCATAGAGCTTGAGATCCCCTCAACCGCGTTCACTATCTACGAGATAAAGCAGCGGGACTTCAGCGTGGGAGTGAACATCTCTCCCCTTCTCAAGATGCTCCCTAAGCCTAGGAGGAGCGACGTAATGAGGTTCTCAGCGGATGAGATGTTCTACAAGATAACCATCGAGGGGACTGTACCAGAGTCCTTCAAGTTCAGGTCGATAGAGGTTCCGGTCGAGGAGATCCCCGAGCTGAGCCTCGAGTTCAAGGTGAGAGCGGTGGTGCTCTCGAAGGCCTTCAAGGAAGCTCTAGCGACTCTCGAGGGCTCCGGCGTAATAGAGATAGAGGTGCCGTCGGCCGACCACGTGATACTGAAGGGAGGGGGGTCGACCGTAAAGCTCTCTAGAGTGGCCGGCTCCGTACTCGATATAGAGTTCGAGGAAAGCGTCAAGTCCGCATACGAGGAGAGCTACCTGGGCAAGGTGTCTCCGCTACTTGGCCTGACCGATAACCTAGAACTCTCTCTGAGCACCTCAAGCCCCCTCAGCATGGTCTTCAGGCTTCCCGGAGACGTGTTGGTAAGGTATATACTGGCTCCCCAAGCGTAGCGCAGGCTTTTATACGATTCGGCGAGTTGGTTTCGGGCTCCAAGTATGGCTAGTAGGGGCTTGGACGAAATCGACGTGAAGCTGCTGGAGATACTGCAGGAGAACGCGGACCTCACCTATGCGGAGATAGCTAAAGCGGTCGGGGTTAGCCCTTCGACGGTCTATATGAGAATAAAGAGGCTCAAGGAGCGGGGGTACATACGGAAGATAGTGGCTCTAGTGGACCCCGAGCAGCTAGGCTACAGGCTCAGAGCCTTGGTGTTCATGAGGATAGACGTGAGGAAGTTCAGCAAGGTAGTTGAAGCGTTGAGCTCCGTACCTCAGGTCCGGAGCATCCACGACGTGACTGGCGAGTGGAGCCTGGTCTGCTCCGTGCTCGTCAGAGACCACGCAGAGCTATCTCGGGTGCTGGACCTTATGGGGACGATAGACGGAGTGGTAAACACGTCGACGCTAGTCGTGCTGAGAACAATTAAGGAGGACAGCAAGGTGCTCCCTTGAAGCCTAGGTACGGTTACGGCTTCTTCAGCATCGACCTCACCGGGGAGTTCAGGCAGAAGATTCTATTCTTCTACTGGGACCCCGACGAAGAGCTCTACCGCTCCGTCTCGAACCCCTCGGGGAGAAAGCTTGAGCTCGAGGCCATGAAGAACAACATGCAGAGCTTCCTGGACTCGGAGAGGATCCTGATTAACGGAGGGGAAGTCAGGGCGAAAGTAGTCTACGCCGATATAGGTTTCCTCTCGTCGGTTAAGAGGCCTTACGTGGAGTTCCTCATAACCTTTAGGGGGAGCTTCATGAGGGGGGTCAACAGGTACGAGAACTATTACGAGAGGGAGAGAGTGGAATACGACTACAGGGTTGTGTGGGTCTTCCCCGAGGGCTTTAAGGTTCTTAGGGCAGAGCTCGGATTCCCCTACAACCTCGTGGACGACAGAATAGTGGTTCTCGATTTAAAGAAGGGCTCCGAGGTCCCGGGTTACGAGCTCATAGAGTTCCTGGCCCCGTAGCCGCCCTCCTGTAGTACTGTAGCGGGGTCTTGGTGCCGCACTCAGCTACGCAAAGCCCCAGGGGCTTCATCTTAGAACAGCTGTAGACCCTGTACCTCTTCTTGCTCCCCCGCAAGCCAGCTAGGTGCTCGATCTGGTACCTGGCTACCTTCTCGTCGAAGTCGGGGGAGGTCCTGAAGGCATCGACAACTTCGTCGACGCTGTAGCCCACCGAGAGCATGAACGTCGCCAGCGCGAAGCGCTGGTGGTGACTCAGGTGCTCTCCTCTAGATAGTAGCTCCCTGAGCCTGGCCACGCATGGGGGGAAGGCCCTCTCGACCCTCTCCGGCGCGGATCTCCTCTCCCTCTCGACTATCTCCTTCGGCACGAGAGACATCACCGCGCTCAAGTAGTCCTTTAGCATCTCACCGACGAACTCGGCCGAGAGCGCTCTGCCATACTCGAGCACTCTCCTCTTCACCTCTTCCTCAGCAAGCCTAGCCGCATCCCTCTTGCTCAAGAATACGTGCCCCTCGAGCACAAGCCTGTTGACGAGCTTCCAGTCGGGCTCCGCGAGGAGCTTTCCGGCGCACTTGAGGTACGCGGGGATTCTCATCCTGTACGGATAGCACGCTATCTCCTCCTTCGACCCCCGCCTACCCAGCGTCACTCTGTGACCGCATCCGTCCTCCTCACCTATGTACTCGATCTTTATACCCAGGGCGCTCAGCAGCGCGGCCACCTCTCTTTCTCCCTCCTTCAATATCTCGAGCGCGACCCTCTTGGCCTCGTGGTCGGCTAGCCTCCTCAGCAACCATCCGTGCGCGTGTTGGGCCAGTGCCACGGCCAGGTAGAAGCTGGAGAGCTCCAGCAGAGGGTCGCTGGTCGGTGTGTACTTAGACCTCCTTACGGCGCACTCTATCCTGCGCATCGCCCTCTCGGCAAAGCTCTTCATATACTCGACTAGCTCGGAGGCGCTGGACTCCCGCCCGATTAGGATCCTAGGTAAGCTCTCTAGGTCCGCCAGGACCGGGTATTTAGAGTAAGCAGAGCCTCCCAATAGTCCTACTCCGCCTCACACTCTGTCTCGGGTCTGTTTATAAGTATGCTCACGCTAAAAAGCCCGAAAGCAGAACCACCTTAGGTATGAGCCATGAAGACCTGGATAGTGACGTCCGCGTGGCCGTACATCAACGGGGTCCCCCACCTGGGCACGCTAGTGGGCAGCGCGCTTTCCGCAGACGTCTTCGCGAGGTACTTGAGGATGAGGGGCCACAGGGTCGTCTTCGTAAGCGGGAGCGACGAGCACGGCACTGTCATCGAGGTCGAGGCGAGGAGGAAGGGCGTCGAGCCCAGGGCCTTCACGGACCAGGCGCACGAGTACATAACCCAGATCTGGGACCTGTGGAACATATCGTTCAGCAACTACACGCGGACCGAGTCCGAGATCCATAAGGAGTTCGTCCGATATTTCCTCTTGGACGTCGAGAGGAACGGGTACGTGGACGTCCGAGAGCAGCTCGTTGCGTGGTGCCCCAGGGACGAGCAGCACCTGCCCGATAGGTTCATAGCCGGGACATGCCCCTACTGCGGGTACCCCGATGCTCATGGAGATCAGTGCGACAGGTGCGGTAGGGTGCTGGACCCCGAGCTCCTGGTCGACCCCAGATGCGTCTTTTGCGGCAGCAGGCCTGCGTTCTCCACCAGGAGGCACTGGTTCTTCAGGCTCGACAAGCTGAGCGACAAAGTCTACGAGTGGTTGAGGAGCCACAGCCTGCTGGGCGAGAAGGCAAAGAGCTACTCGATCTCCTGGATAAAGTCCGGGCTGGAGGCTAGAGCCATCACTAGGGATGTCGAGTGGGGCATACCAGCGCCCTTTAGGGGCGCCGAAGGCAAGACCGTCTACGTATGGTTCGACGCTCTCCTGGGGTACATATCGGCTACCGAGGAGTTCTTCCTGAACTCCGGGAGGTCTAGCGAGGGGCTCAAGCTATGGTCGAACTCAGAGACGATGACGGCCTATTTCATAGGCAAGGACAACATACCATTCCACGCTATCATATTCCCGGCACTCATACTGGCTTCGGGTAGAGGGTATAAGCTTCCAGACATTATCTCCGCTACCGAGTACCTGCTCTACGAAGGCGAGAAGTTCAGCAAGAGCAGGAGAGTGGGCGTGTGGGCCGACGAGGCTGTAGAAGTCTTCAGCGACGTAGACTGCTGGAGGTACGCGTTGATGAGGATGAGGCCGGAGGACAAGGACACGAGCTTCAAGTGGAGCGAATTCGTCAGGATAGTGAACAGCGAGCTAAATGACGATATAGGGAACTTCATACACAGGACGCTGACGCTCATATGGAGGCACTTCGGCGGCGTCGTCCCCGAGGCCGAGAAGATTACAGACGAAGACCTCAGGATCCTAGAGGAACTGGAGAAGGGGTGGTCTCTCTACGTAGAGCGCATGGATAGGGCCGAGATAAGACCCGCTACCGAAGTAATCGCAGAGCTCGCTCGGCTCGGGAACCAGTACATAACCAAGAAGGCCCCGTGGTTCAAGATAAGGGAGGACCCCGGAGATGTCAAGACGACTCTTAACGTGTGCTTCAAGCTGAGCCTGTACACAGCGGTGATGCTCTATCCCATAATGCCCAAGAGTTCCGCGGCTCTCCTCGAGGTCATGGGCGTTGAGAATAGCGAAAACCCGGTGGTGGGAGACCGACCTCTCGAGCTCGTCAGGAAAGAGCACAGAATCGCGGAGCCCAGAGTGGTCTTCACCAAGATACCGAGGGACCTAGCGGAGGCGCTACTGAACCCCGAGAAGAGGGAGAAGCTACTAAACGCCATAAGGGAGAAGGTCAACGCTCGGAGGCCTGACGCGCTCAAGTTCTAGCATAACGCGTGAGCGAGCTCCGTTTTAGGGACTTAGAGCGGTCGCTGCAGCTAAGCCCAACAGCTCTAGCAGCCTGCGGTGGAGCTCCCCCAGGCTCACGCGTATCTGCTGCTTCGTGTCGCGGTCTCTGATGGTCACCGTGTTGTCGCTCAGGGTCTGAAAGTCCACGGTTACGGCGTAGGGAACCCCTATCTCGTCTGCCCTAGCGTACCTCCTCCCTATGCTACCGCTCTCATCGTATACTACCGTGAGCCCCAGCGACATTAGTTTCATGTACACCTCCCTAGCTACCCTAACCAGCTCTTCCTTCTCCAACAGTGGGAAGACTGCCACCTTCACCGGGGCCACCCTCCTCGGTATCCTCAGGACGACCCTACCCTCATCCTCGGTATAGGCCTTATCAAGGACTGCCAGTACTAGCCTCTCAGCACCGAACGAGGGCTCCGCCACGTGAGGTACGAACCTGGTCCCGGATACCTTTTCCCTCTCCTTGACCACCCTGACGGCGCTCTTCGGCACCTCAAACCCAGCTATGGTCACGGTCTCCCCAGGACCCTCGAGGGCTCTCTTCACCTCGTCAGGGCTCATTCTCTTGAGAGCCTCAAGGAAGGGAGCCATCGATGGGCCGAGTACCCTGCCGAGAACCGACTTGTCCGCGACCACTCTCTCCACCTCCACGATCCTCGGCTCCTTGAAGGGCTTGAATACCGTCATGTCCTGCCCGGAGAGCTCCATGTGTCTCCTCAGGTCGTAGTCAGTCCTGTAGGCGTGACCCGACACCTCGATCCAGCCCCAGCGGCTTATCCTGACCACCTGGTCGAAAGTCTGGGCCGAGTAGTGAGCTCTCTCGTGGGGTAGCTTCTCCTCGAAGTATGTCTCGCCGTACTCTATCCCCAGCTCCCTGACGAACTCCCTAGAGACGCACATCCAGTAGCCTAGCCACTTGTTCTTGATGATACCCTCATCGATAGCCTCGACTACGCCTATCTCGACGGGCTTCTCCTCACCCCTCAGCCTCGCTTCTGCTGGCAGCAGCCTCAGCTTCCCAGAGAACCTGTCCCACGGCGGGTCCTCGCCCTCGGGGTCGTGAAAGAACTCCACCTCCATTATAGTGAACTCCCTCAGCCTCACCATCCCCTGCCTGGGGGATATCTCGTTCCTGGCCACTCTCCCTATCTGGGCTATGCCGAGTGGAAGCCTCTCTCTCATAGCTACGAAAGCCCTCTTGAACGCGGAGAACATCCCCTGAGCCGCCTCGGGCCTCAGGTACCCGACGTCGGAGGAGTAGGGCCCTATGGTCGTCCTGAAGAGGAGGTTGAAAGTCCTCACCTCGCTGAGGTCTCCACCGCACTGGGGACACCTAAGCCCCCTCTCCCTGATTATGCTGTCCAGCTCCTCGACATCGCTCCCCTCGGCCTTCAGCCCCGCGAGCTCCTCCACCAGGTGGTCCGCTCTATACTTACGCCCGCACTCAAGGCACTCGACTATGGGATCGGTGAAGTGGTCTAGGTGGCCGCTCGCCCTGAAGAGCACCTCAGGAGCTATCACCGGGGTCTCGATCTCCGTCACGAAGTCCTGGTGCTTCAGAACGAAGTACTCCCTCCAGAGGTTCACTATGTTGACCTTGAGCATCGTTCCTAGGGGTCCCAGGTCGTAGAAGCCCGCCACGCCCCCGTAGATCTCGTACGAGGGCCAGAAGAACCCCCTTCTCCTAGCTAGGTCGACGATCTTATCGTACTTGTCCTCGAAGAGGGTACTCTCGGGCATCCGCGCTCCCCCAACTCCTGAAGCAACTCCGTAGAATGCTTAAATAACTCGGGCACCCCGCGTCTAGACCCTTGAGCGCCCAGCATCCGGAGGCAGTCCTTGCGGAGAGCCGGGTCTCGGCTGAGCGAAATACCTCAGCGAGAGCGATCCGCGTACCTTGGCTTCAGAGACCTTCAGGAGACCTCAGAATAGGGCCGCCGTGCGCACTCCCTCCTTCAGCATCCTCTTAACCTGGTAGGAGAGGTAAACGTACGAGATCGCGAAGAAGACCGCGGAGTACGTTATCCCTATAACCGCGGTCGCTCCCGGGTCCAGTACGGGAGCAGACACGCCGAGCGAGTACCGGAGGAGCTCGGCGGGGTAGCTGAACGGGGTCAGGTGGGCCACCAACTGGAGGGGTCGCGGCATGGCGGCTAGCGGGACGAGACCGCCGGTGGCTATGGGGAGTACCCACCCGATGAACTCCGCGATGGGTCCCACGGTGCCGGCGGCCAGCATCGTTCCACCGAGCAGGAACGAGTACGCCATGAGGACCAGCAGGAGGGAGCACACGCCGAGCGCTAGGGCCGGGAGATCCGCTAGGACTATCTCGGGAGGTCCCACGAACGTGCTGACCACGGCGTAGGCTATGCCGAGAGCTACGAGGTACCACACGACGGATACGGGTACCGTCCCCAGGTAGTGGGAGAGAAGGGGGCTGCCGGAGGCTATCACGTACTCGAGAACTCCCAGCTGCACTAGCCACCTCAACAGCATGGCCCAGTCCCAGGTCGCCGTGCTATAGGCCAGGAAAACGGCCATGCCGACCAGGATCCTGGTCGCTAGGGGACCTACTGCCTCGCCTCTAGCGAAGAGGAGCGCCGGGCTCGTGAACAGGGAGAGCCACACAGCTAGCGAGAGCAGTCCGTAGGTGAGCCCCTTGCTCCTGACCAGCTCCCCGATGAAGTACGCCACGAAGACCGCTTTGGCCCCCCGCAGAAGGTCTCTCACGTCTTGACCCCCTCCCTGAGCTTCTTCAGCTCCCACGCTCTCGCGGCTCGCAGCATCCCCGGACTGTAAACTACGGTGAGCGCTAGGGCTATGGATAGCGACACCGTAACCGTCCTGGCCTCCGCCAGTCCTACCACGATCCTCTGAACTACCTCGACGCAGTGGGCTGGAGGAAGTAGGGACGAGATCACGTAGAGCGGGAGACTCATCAACCACCTCGGGTAGTAGACGCCCATGAACATGAGGAGCAGGGGCCTCAGGAAGCCTATGGCCCTCCAGCTCTCGCCGCCGGCGACGTAGAGCCCGAGCCCGAGGGCCATAGCCAGGGGCACGAACGCTGACGCGGACACTACGGACAGGAGCACTACTACCGTCCCTACGAGGACCCCCTCGAGACCCCTGTATATTAGCAGCAGCGGAAGGAGCGCGGTCGCTCCCAGAAGTAAGGTGAAGAGGAACCTGGGCACCGGGATGGAAATGTAGTGCACCACCGTTCTCGTCGGGCTGGACACCACGTAGGGCAGGGTCCCGGAGCTCTCATCGTAGATAGGTCTCCACATTATATCGTCCACCACCGCCATGGTCGAGAAGAGGAGGTAGCTGCCGACTACCACGAAAAGCGGGGCCTCGACACCGACCCTCTCGGCGAAGGCCTGAGGCGAGCCGACGGCGTACCCCATCATCAGTACGAGCGCTGTCGTTATGTAGGGCCAGACTAGGTACACTGCGATGACGCTCTTCCTTCTAAAGAGATCCGCGTAAACCAGCATCATCTCGGCTCTGATAAGGTTAACCAGACCCCCCATCTCTAGTGCCCCTCTCGGTGAAGTACACGAAGACGTCCTCGAGCGTGGGCTCCTCGATCCTGAGGCGCGCGACGTCGACCCCCCTCGAGGTAGCGGCCCTTACAACGTCATCGAGGATCTCTTCCGGTCTTCTCGCGAGCACTCTGAGCACGAAGAGACCGTCCGGAGCCTGTGTCGGCTCCCTGACCTCGAGGCCGTAGCTCCTTATCTCATCGATAAGACCCTCTGGAATTCGCTCCAGGTGCAGCTCCAGAGTGCGCACCTTGGGGAGCGTGCTCTTGAGCTCCTCCGGGGTCCCCTCGGCCACGACCTCTCCCTTGTTTATCAAAATGATCCTATCGCAGACTAGCTCCACCTCGAACATGTTGTGCGAGGTGTATACTACGGCCTTGCCGTCCCTGGTCGCGAGCTCCCTGACCAAGCCCCTGATCCTCCTGGCGGACGGCGGGTCGAGGCCCAGGGTAGGCTCGTCTAGGAGCAGCACCGGTGGATCCCTGAGTAGAGCCCTGGCTAGCGCCAGCCTGGCCTTCATGCCGAGGCTGTACTCCTCGTATAGCCTGTCGCTCCCCCCAAGCTCCTCGAGTCCCACGAGGTCTAGGAGGTAGTCTACCCTTCTCTTCAGCTCCCCCGCTTCCATCCCGTAGAGGGAGCCGAAGTAGATCAGGTTCTCCCTCCCGGTGAGCCTCCCGTAGAACCCCTTCTCGACGGACAGCATTATCCCGATGACCCTGCGGACCTTCTGGGCCTCGCGGACTACGTCGTAGCCCCACACCGAGGCGCGACCCGAGTCCGGCAGGAGGAGCGTCGAGAGTATCTTGATGGTGGTGGTCTTGCCAGCGCCGTTGGGACCTAGAAGCCCGACGACCTCTCCGGCCCTGATCCTGAACGAGATCCCCTTTAGGGCATCGACCACTTCCGTGCGGCTCCGGAAGAGCCCCGCGCGCTTCTTAGTTATATACCTCTTGACCAGCTTCTCAGCAACTATAGCATCTCTCACGGTCTCCCGCTCCAACACGTTAACCGGTCTGTGCTCATAAAAGCTATCGAGGCTTAGCATTCCGTCCATTAACTGCGGACTTCGCTCGGGTGCGTGCCCGCAGCACTGCTTAGCGCTCCCAGGTTCTAGAGCGTGGGGCCGTGTAGTATTAAATTGGTGACCGGGCTATCACAGTGGGAGGGCTCGTGAACTGCTCCGACCTCAGGGGTTTGTCCCCGGGGCCTAGGCAGATAGCCTCCGGGGTATTCTGGGCCGGAGTCAACGACTGCGTCAAGGACCTCTTCGAATCGTTGTGGCCAATACCAGACGGAGTCTCTTACAATGCCTACGTAGTGGTGGGGTCCGAGGGCGCGGCAGTTATAGATGGAGTGGACGAGCACCTGGCCTACGAGTATGTCGAGAAGGTTAGGGAGATTGTGGGAGACCTGGGGAGAGTGAAGTACCTGGTGGTAAACCATCTAGAGCCCGACCACCATGCCTCGACTCCGAGACTCCTCGACCTGGCGAGGAACGCGTCCGTGCTTGTTTCCTCGGTTGGAGCCAAGATCATCGGGTCCCTCTACCGAGTCCCCGAGGACAGGATCGTGGAGGTCAAGGACGGGGAGAGAGTGGACCTAGGAGGCAGGACTCTCAGGTTCGTGTACACACCGTGGCTCCACTGGCCGGAGACCATGATGACCTACGTGGAGGAGGAGGGAGTGCTGTTCAGCTGCGACGCCTTCGGATCCTTCGGGGCCTTAGTCCGCGGGATCTTCGACGACGAGGTCGACCTCGAGTATTACCTGGAGGAGGCCAAGAGGTACTTCTCCAACATCGTGCTCAAGTACTCGAGGAACGTCTTGGAGGCTATCGACAAGATAGAGAAGCTCGGCCTGGAGATCAGGGTGCTCGCCCCGTCCCACGGGCCCGTCTACAGGAAGCACGTCGACAAGGTAGTCAGTCTGTATAGGGATCTCTCCCAGCCTAAGCTGTGCGCTAGGGCGACCGTGGTCTACGGGTCTATGTATGGGAGGACCGAGGAGGTAGCCCGAGCGGTAGCGGAGACCCTAGAGAGGAGCGGAGCCTCGGTCAACCTTGTAGACGCTGCCAGAACGCATCCGTCCTACTCCCTACGCCTCATCGTCGAGTCCGCTGCGGTGGTATTCGTGTTCCCCACCTACGACGCCTCGGTATTCCCGCCGGTGCGCGAGGTCATGAACTACCTCTACGTCAAGCAAGCCGGAAGAGGTAGATTGGCGGCGATCCTGAACACCTTCTCATGGGGACCCTCAGCTAGGGAGGCCGTGGACGTACTGAGCCGAGCCGGCTTCCAGGTGGTCGAGCCGGTAGTGACTACGAAGTCCATGCTCAGCCCGGAAGACAGAAAGAAGATCGAGGAGCTCGCAGAGAGGGTCTCCTCGGAGCTAAGGAGGTTCGGCAGTTGCGCGTAGGGCTATTCCTCTATATCTAGGGAAAGATTCGCGGGCTCGCTGTCGAACCCTACCTCCCGCCCGCGAATACGCGGGGGAGCGGCGGGTGGGGTAGAACTCCCCGGCGCACCGACGAGCGTCCGAAGACCAACGACTTACCCCAGTGAAGATCTCTTCCCGGAATCAGAGCTTTTTACACGCCGTAGCGAAACGACAGCAGGAGTGGGGTGGAGGTGTCGTCAGACTGCCAGGGCGAGGTCTACTACAGGTGCTGGTCGTGTGGTAAGTTCTTCAGAAAGCAAGAGCTCGAGCCCTTCAGCGAGAGGGCTCTCAGGGAGGGCTACGCCTTCATACGCTGCCCAATGTGCGGCTCTAAGCTAGTAGTCA
>CALKCU010000039.1 GCA_938083005.1 uncultured Sulfolobales archaeon
CGAGATAGTCAGGAGGGCTGACGAGATAGACGAGGTCCTAGCATCGGTCGATGTCGACCCTATACTCAGCCCCGGGGAGGTCCTAGAGCTAAGGAAGCTCGCGGGGAGCGTCTACGTGTCGGACAGAGTGGTCGGGTACGTGGTCGACCTGGTGAACACTCTCAGGTCGTACGAGGAGGTCCTGGCCGGGCCGTCGCCGAGGGCCAGCATATGGATCTACAGGGGGGCCAGGGCTCTGGCCCTGCTGGAGGGAGCGAGCTACGTGGTTCCCGACCACGTCAAGTACGTCTCCAGGTTCGTGATACCCCACAGGCTCGCGGTGAGGCCCGAGCTGAGGGCTGACGGTGTGGAGCCCGAGACCCTCCTGGAGAGGGCCCTCAGGAGCGTAGAGGTCCCGAAGGTCTGATGAGGCCCAGCGCCAGGGGTCTGTGGGCTCTAGCCTCGGCGGCGCTAGCGGCCTCCCTCTCCGCCGCCCTCTCCGATGCCGCTCTAGGCGCCGCGGCCCTGGCCCTGGCGGCGGCCTTCGCTGCCGACCTGGCGCTCTACTCGACTAGCAGGGGGGAGTGCTCCTGCGGAGCGGAGGTCTCCGAGAGCCTCTGGGTCTGGGAGTCTAGGGAGTTCAGGCTGGAGCTCGACTGCCCCGGCGCCGCGGAGGTCCGCGGGCTCCCGGAGTGGCTCAGGGTCGTCGGGACCTCGGTGAGACCCCGGGGTCTAGAGCTGAAGCTCAGGGCGGGCTTCAGGTACTCGGGCAGGTACGAGCTGAGGGAGGTGGAGGTCGTCAGGCGAAGCCCCCTGGGGATGCTGTCGGAGGTCTCGAGGGTCGCGGCGAGAGCTACCTTCAGGGTCCTGCCCAGGACGCTCTACTGGGTGCTGGAGGCCCTCGGAGCTCTCGGCCTCGGCAGGGGCCCCGGCTCCCTCGGGCGCGATCCCTCAGAGCTCGGGGCCGGGCTGAGCCCCCTGAGGAGCGAGGGAGGGGTCTACCACTCCACCAGGGAGTACGCTCCCGGGGACTCCCTCAGGAGGGTGGACTGGAAGGCTACGGCTAGGACCGGCGAGCTCCACGTCAAGGAGATGAGGGAGCCCGTCGAGGGCTCGACCCTCCTCTGCCTGGACCTGAGGTGCGCGGGCAGGTACACATGCGACGCGGTGGCCTCGGCGGCCCTCTCCGCCGCGGTGGCCTCGGCCAGGGGGCTCTGGACGCTGGGCGGAGTCTACGACACGGCCCGCGACAGGCTGGTCCTGAGCTCGAGCCCCGAGGTCCTCCTCTCCTTCGTCCTGAGCGAGGTCCTGGAGCCCCGGATAGTTGAGGAGCTCGACCTCTACGAGCACATCGACCCTCCGACCCTGCGGGAGATTAGGGCCGCGCTGGCGAAGCTGGGGGCCCCAGCGCGCGAGATCCCGGGCCGGAGCTGGAGGCTCTCGGAGTGGGGAGGGGTCGTGGTCGTCTCGGCCCTGGTCCACGAGCTCGGCGGGGTCCTCGACCTGGTGGAGGCCGTCAGGAGCAGGGGAGGAGAGGCCGTCCTGGTGACCCCGTCGAGGCCGTGGCTCGACGCTAACGACCTGGAGCTCGCCTACAGGATCTACGTGAGCCACGCCAGGTCCCTGGAGAAGCTCGGAAGCCTAGGGGTCAGGGTAGTCCCGTGGAGCTAGCCCCGGAGCGCAACCCCAGGGACCCGGTCGGCCCGGACGAGGTGACGGTGGTCGTACCGACCCTCAACGAGGCGGAGGCGATAGGGCTCGTGGTAGACGAGCTCAGAGCCTGCGGGTTCAGCAGGATACTCGTAGTCGACGGTCGCTCTACCGACGGGACCCCGGAGATAGCATCCTCGAGGGGGGCTAGAGTGGTCTTCCAGCGCGGAAGGGGGAAGGCGGACGCCGTGAGGACGGCCCTCGACTACGTGGACACTCCCTACGTGCTGGTGATGGACGGGGACCACACCTACGACCCGTCCGACGCTCTCAAGATGCTCGAGCTAGCCCGCGACTACGACGAGGTCATAGGGGCTAGGGTCGAGGGGAGGGAGAACATACCGCTCCTCAACAGGCTCGGGAACAGGGTCCTCACGACGATCTTCAACCTCCTCTTCGGTACGAAGCTCAGGGACGTCTGCTCCGGGATGTACCTCGTTAGGACCGACGTAGCGAGGAGGGTCTGGTTCGAGAGCAGGGGGTTCAGCGTCGAGGTGGAGCTAGCCGCCCACGTAGCCTCGACGACCAGGAGGATAACCGATGTGGGGGTCGGGTACAGGCCCAGGATCGGCAGAGCGAAGCTGAGGGCCTGGCACGGGATCTCCATAGCTGTGGACGCGGTCAGGCTCGCGTGGAGGTACAACCCCGCCTTCTTCATATTCGCGGTCGGGGCTTCGGCTCTCGCTCCCGCCGCCTCGATCCTAACCTGGGTGGCCTACGAGCTCCTCTTCCTCGGAGTCAAGCACCACGTCTGGGCCCTGGTAGGGGTCAGCCTGGGGAGCGCGGGGGTGGTCTCCCTGCTGCTGGCCGTCATGGCCCTCTTCCTGAAGAGGATAGAGTATAGGGTCGTGGAGATGCTCGAGGAGCTCAGGAGGAGGGTGGGGTAGGCGATGAGCTGGGTGCTCGACAGCGAGGTCCTGGCGGTGCTCGCCGCGATAGTGGTCGTCTCGTCGGTCTTCGCCGGGGTCCAGCTCATCCTGGGGGAGAGGGTGGTCGAGCCCTTCTCGGAGCTCGGTCTCCTCGGACCCGGGGGCAGGATAGGGGACTACCCGAGGAGGGTGCCCGCGGGGACTCCGGTGAGGCTCCACGTCTACGTCGGGAACCGCGAGGGGAAGGCCATGTACTACAGGGTCCTCGCCAAGCTCGGCACTCGGGACTCCGTAGTGAACTCGACCGTCCCCCTCGACGCCGAGCCCCTGGTCGAGGTGAGAGCGGTGCTCGCTCACGGGTCCTCGAAGACAGTGCCGGTCGAGATAGTGCTCAGCGAGCCCGCTACCAACGCTAGGCTGGTCTTCGAGCTCTGGGCCTACGACGAGGAGTCCGGGAGCTTCAGGTACAGGGGTCTGTGGAACCAGCTGTGGATAAACGTTACGCCGCTCGAGGCCGAGCCGATCGCGCCGAGGCCTAGGGTCGAGCTCG
>CALKCU010000040.1 GCA_938083005.1 uncultured Sulfolobales archaeon
GCTGCACTTGAGCCTGGCACCGCTCTCCACGAACTCTCTCCACTCTTCGGGGTTCCTCAAGTTGTAGACCCTCCCGAAGAGCTTCACGTGGAGGTCCCGGCACCTTACGGTCCCGAGCTCCTCGCCGAACGCGTCGAACACTCTTCTGGCGACTTCCATAGCCCTAGCGTAGTCTGCCGACTGCGAGGTCGGCTCGAGCCTCCCCCGTCCTAGAATCAGGCCGATAGCCATGAGAGCTCCCAGGAGGGCTCCGCAGACCTCGCCGGCCAGAGCAACGCCCCCCGAGAGGGGTGAAGCGGCCCTGAACGAGCCCTGGTCTGCGATGCCGAGGACCTCCTGGAGGGCCCTGAGAGTCATCTGAGCGCAGCCTCCGTAGGTCCTGTGGAGCTCCTCCGCTAGAGCGGCCGCTCTCTCCGCCAGCTCCCGCGCTCCGGCCAGCAAGACCACCGGGCTCCAGATCCCCACCGACCTTAAAATCCGCGCGATGGAGGGATGCTCCGGGGAGGCGGCCGACTCCACGCCTCGATGAGATCCCGAAGTGGGATATCCGTGATGGTAGAGCCCTCTGGGCGGTAACTCGAGGAGCCGGGGAGCAGCGAAGGCGGACAGGGGCACCGACGACCTTCGGGAGTAGGCTCTTCAGCCTTCGGTGGAGCCCCGCACCCCAAGTCTCTCCGGGACCACTCCGCCCATGAGCATTCCTATCTCTTCGAGCTTGAATTCGTCCGGCCTTCCGGTGGCCAGGAACCTGCCCTCGTACATCACTGCTATCCTGTCGCTCAGCTGCAGCACCTCCTCGAGGTCTGCCGAGACTAATAGAACCGCTCTCCCCTCGTTCCTCGCTTTAACCAGCAGCTCCCTAACGTATATGGTCGAGGCCACGTCTAGACCCTTCGTCGGGTGGACCGCGACGATGAGCTTTGAGCTCCGGGTGAGCTCCCGCCCGACCAGTAGCCTCTGCCTGTTGCCGCCGCTCAGGGCCCTCGCGGGGGCGGCCGCGCTGGGTACCACCACGCTGAACCTTCTTATTATCTCCTCCGCGTACCGCCTCACGCTACCCCACCTGATCCTGAGCCCGTCCGAGAAGTTCCGCTCCCACTGCCTCCCTATTATCGAGTTCTCCGAGACCGAGAACTCGAGCACCACGCCGAACCTCTCCCTGTCCCCGGGGATGTGGGACACTCCGGCCCTGTAGAACTGCAGCGAGCTGCCTCCGCCAATGTCGGTGCCGTTTACCTCTACACTACCCGAGGCCGGTCTCCTGAGCCCCGTTATGGCCTCAACTAGCTCGTCCTGCCCGTTCCCCTCCACTCCCGCTATCCCGAATATCTCACCGGGGTAGACCTCGAAGGAGACCCCCCGGACGGCCGGAGCGCCTAAGTCTCCGTAGACCCAGAGGTCCTTTACCTTCAGTACCGGGCTCCCCCCGCGGACCTCCCTGAGCTTCTCGAAGGTGGTGTCAAGCCTGATCTCCCGACCGACCATGAGCTCGGCCAGGAGCTCGGGAGTCGCCTCGGAGGCCAACACATTGCCTGCCACGAGGCCTCTCCTGAGGACGACGATCCTGTCGGCTACCCTAAGCGCCTCTTTGATCTTATGCGTTATGAAGACCACGGACCCGCCGCTCTCCCTGAAGCTCTCTACGAACCTCAGTAGCTCGTCCACCTCTATCGGGGTGAGGAAAGTCGTCGGCTCGTCCAGGATCAGGAGCCTGGCCCCCTTGTAGAGGGCCTTGAGTATCTCCACTCTCTGCCTAAGACCCAGGGAGAGCTTCTCGACTGGCACGTTTAGCGGCACTCTGAGCCCCAGCTTGGAGCACAGCTCCTCGACTCTTCGGGCGTGCTCTTCGTAGTCTATGGGCTTTAGGAGGGAGGCGGGACTCTGACCGCTCTCGTACCCGAGCACGATATTCTCCAGCGCCGTGAGGTTAGGCACCAGTGTGAAGATCTGGTGAACCATGGCTATCCCGCGCTTCAAGGCGTCCCTCGGCGAGCCGAATCTCGCTGGGACGTCGTCAATGTATATACGCCCCCTGGTCGGCTTGATGAAGCCGGAGAGTATCTTCATGAGCGTCGTCTTGCCGGCACCGTTCTCGCCCAGGAGCCCGAGGATCTCCCTCTCTCCCACCTCTACGCTAACTCCTCTCAGAGCCACGGTGCCGTCGGAGTACACCTTGTGTATGTTGATCATGCTGGCCTGCAATGGTGTTCCCACGAACTCGAGGCAGAAGGGTATATTAATCTGAGCCGTGGAGCCTTCTGGGACTCTCCTTGAGGCCGCTGAAGAGCTCCGTTGTTGGCGTGCTAACGAGGCTCGTCGAAGCGTCTCTAGCGTTAGCCATCGGGCTAGCCATATCGGCCGTCCTGATAGCCGTCTACGGCTACGACCCGGCTAGGGCCTTCTACTGGCTCTTCTACGGGGGCTTCGGGACCTGGAGCCTCCTGTTCGACACTCTAGCATACGCGACCCCGCTCATGCTCACCGGCGCGGCCTTCGCTGTCTGCGCCTCGACTGGGATGTTCAACATAGGAGTCGAGGGCCAGGCGTACATGGGCGCGATCGGTGCGGTGGCGCTCGGGGGTCTGCTGGCGAGCCAGCTACCGGAGCTCGCTCCCGCAGCCCTACCGCTCGCTCTCGCTGGCTCTGCCGGCCTCGGAGCGCTGTGGGCTCTCGGACCAGCGGTGCTTAAGGTCCTCAGGGGCGTTCACGAGGTCATCTCTTCCATAATGTTCAACTGGATGGCGTTCTACACAGCCATGTACTTGGTCAGAGGCCCCCTGATGAACCCGGCCAGACCGGAGATGTCGATCTCGGTGGTGCCCCAGGCGAGGTTCCCGGTGCTCTTCAGGGGGAGCATCCTGACCAACTCCATATACGTGGCGGTAGCGATCTCGATACTCGCGTACCTGGTCCTCAGGATGACGAGGCTGGGCTTCGAGATGAGGCTCGTGGGGTCTAACCCGGACGCGGCTAGGTACGCAGGCGTGAGCGTCTCCAGAACCACGCTCGTCGCTTACCTCCTATCGGGAGCCATCGCGGGCCTCGGCGGGGGTTTGATAGTAGTCGGCAGACCGCCCGTCTGGTCCATATACGGGACTCTCGGAAACGTTGTCAACGTAGGCTTCGACGGGATAGGGGTCTCCATGATAGCCGCGAACAACCCAGCCGCGGTAGTGCTCAGCAGCATACTGATAGGCGGGCTCTGGAACGGAAGCAGGTTCATGGAGCCTTACGCTGGCGTCTGCTCGGAGCTCAGCAGGGCCGTTATCGGGCTGATAGTTTTAGCGCTCTCCGTTCCGGGGGTCTTGAGGATGCTGAGGAGGAGGACTGTCCTCGAGTTGACGGTCGCAGCGCTCTCCGCCTTCGTTCTAAGGACATTCGGGGTGCTGAGGAGAGGGCTCGGGAGGTGGAGCTCGTGAGGGGGCTACTGAGGTTCTCGATAGCGATCACAGCCTTCGCGGCGCTCCTGGCGGTATTAAGCCTAGTGGGGCTGAGCCCGAAGAGCCTGATGGAGGCGGCCCTGCTAGCCATGACCCCGCTCGCCCTGGCCGCGGTCGGTGAGTCTCTCAACCAGAAGGGCGGTGTAGTGAACATAGGCATAGACGGGATATTCCTCATCACGGCCACGGTCGCCGTCTTCGGCGCCGAGGAGTTCGGCAGCGGCTACGCGGGGATGCTGGTCGGAGCTTGTGTCGGTGCCTTCCTGGGCTTCGTGCACGGGGTCCTGAGCACCTACGCTAGAGCGAACCAGATAGTGGCCGGTATAGGGATGAACATATTCGCCTACGGGTTCGTTCCCTACTTCCTGATGGCGGCCTGGGGCTTCCCGGGGATAAGAGTTCCGCCGAGCTGGGTCCTCGTCCCCATACGCGTGGTGACGGTAGGAGAAGTCTCGGTCAGGATAAGCGAGTTCTCCGTGCTCGCGGTGCTCCTGGCCCCCCTTCTGCACCTCCTCCTCTACGGGACTCCCGTGGGGCTGAGGATCAGGGCCTGCGGCGAGAGCCCGGAGGCGGCTGACGTCGCTGGCGTCAGCGTCTACGGAATCAGGATCGCTCTGTCCACCCTCGGAGGAGCCCTAGCGGGACTCGGCGGGGCCTTCATGTCCCTCGCCTGGTTCGGTGGTGTGGTCAAGGAGATCTCCGCCGGTAGAGGATTCATAGCCCTCGCCTGCGTAGTCGCGAGCGGCCTAGAGCCCCTGCTCTCGCTGGGCTTCGCGTTCCTCTTCGGCTTCTCCGAGGCGCTGGCCTACGCTGTAGCCGTGACGCCGGGGGTCAAGGAGGTAGTTCCCTACCACCTGGTACTCTCCATTCCTTACGTGGTCACCCTGGCCATAGTGGCCGTGTTCGTGGGTAGAAGGAGGTTCCCGAGAGCCTTGGGACAGCCCTACGTCAAGGACTGAACTTTTAAACCCCCACTGTATCAGCTATAGCGAGGGTGTGTCATGTCTAAGGCACCTACATCGACCATCCTAGCCATAGCTATAGTCCTCATCGTGGTAGCGGGGATCGCCGGCTACTTCGTTGGCCAGACCGCCGCGCCCGCAGCCACAGTAACCGTGACCGCGCCGCTCGCGACCGTCACCACGACCGTCGTAAGTACAGTAACCGTGACCGCCACTCCCGCGCCGACGACCCCACCGCCGGTCGCTAAGTTCAAGATCGCTGTGGTCTCCGACATAGGCGGTAGGGGCGACCTGAGCTTCAACGACATGGCCTTCAAGGGGGCAGACGAGGCTGCTCGGGACTTCGGCTTAGAGGTCCTGGAGTTCATAAGCAAGACCGAGGCTGACTACATCCCCAACCTCAGGACGGCTGCCTTGGATCCCAACATCAAGCTGATAGTTGGCGTCGGCTTCCTGCTCAGCGAAGCCCTGGTCGAGGTGGCCCTCGAGTTCCCGAATAAGTATTTCGCCGGGATAGATACGGACTGCCAGGAGAAGATAGTGAAAACCAAGTACCCGGACAAGTACCCGCTGCCCAACCTCCTAGACATAAAGTACGAGGAGCACAAGGGCAGTGCTCTGGTCGGAGCCCTTGGCTGCCTCCTCGCTATACACTACAACTACCCGCACATAGGCGCCGTCCTGGGAATCGAGATACCTGTCCTCTGGAAGTTTGAGATAGGGTACAAGTGGGGTTGTAACTGGGCGGTGGAGTGGTTCAGGAAGAACTTCCCGGCGGAGTATGAAGCAAAGTCGAGGATCGCCGGGAACTTGCTGGCTACTGACCCGAAGTCCAGGGTCCTCTGGACCTACACCGGGACCTTCAGCGACATAACCAAGGGCTACCTGGCGGCCAAAGAAATGTACGCCAAGAGAGCTGTGGCCGTGTACAACATAGCTGGACCCCTGGGGCTAGGCATAAACCAGGCCGTGGAGGAGATAGTGAAGCCTCTGGGCCTCACGATGGGTCCACCCTTCTGGATAGGGGTCGACGCTAACCAGGACTGGATCAACCCCGGCTTCGTCGTGGCCTCCATGATGAAGAGAGTCGACAAGGGCGTCTACTACGCCACTTACCTGGTACTAATCGGCAAGTTCGAAGAGGTAGTAAGGAAGTACAAGGGAGTGCTCCTGCTCGGGATAGGCACCGAGATCGAAGGAGTGCTCATGGAGGGGATATCCGTTAGCACGCTGGCTGATTTGGACGAGTTCATAGAGATGGGCGTAACAGCAGAGAAGCTCCTGGGCAAGCCCGTGCTGCCGATGCCTCCGGCGGAGATAAAGAGGAGGGTCAAGGAGATGAGAGACTCGGTGCCCTCGTGGATATGGGCCGCCGTAGCAGAGCTCGAGAGGCTGATAAGGGAGGGCGAGGTACAAGTACCGCTGCCATTGACGGAGGACGACGTCAAGTACTGGAGAGGAATACTAGGCTAACCCCGGCTATCTTTTCAGTCTCAGCCTCTCTACTCCTATCTCTTTCTAGTAGAGTCTCGGCCAGAAGGCAAGCTGTGCTCTGTCGAGCCGAGCGGGCGACGCTCCGAGCAGAGCGGCAACAGCGTCGTTAGAGCCCTAAGACGGCTCTAGCGAGTAGGCTAGCCGCCGCCGCTAGAGCTATGGCTATCACGGCCTCGACCCTCGCCACTACCAGGAGAATTGAGAGGACGGCGAAGAGAGCGAGCGACACGTAGTCCGGCGCTCCGCCCCTGAGCAGGATACTCCCGCCGAGCCTTAGCAGAGTGTAGAGTATGAGGGCCAGGACGGCCGCGTTCACGCCGCGGAGCAGGGCCCTGACCGCCCAGTGGTCCATGTATGTCCTCAGGAGCACCGTGACTCCCAGCACCAGGGTAAGTGGTGGGAATAGCAGGCCGAGGACCGCCAGCGCCGAGCCCAGGACGCCGCCTAGCGCGTAGCCGACCTGCAGGGCCGTGTTGACCACAACGGGGCCCGGAACGCTCTGGGCTACGCCGACGATGCTCGTGAACTCCTCCTCACCGATCCACCCCTTCTCCTCCACCAGGACCTTGAAGTACAGACCCACACCGCCGTAGGCGCCACCAAACATCATGAACCCCATCTTCAGGAAGGTCAGGAAGAGCTCCAGGTGCGAGACGGCGTCCCCCATTTCTACCCCCTCCTTGAGCTGGAAGGAGGACTTTTAAACGCCCCGCAGAGCTATAAACGAAAATGAGGGAATAGTCTCTAAAGCGGTCTCCTCAGAACGTCAACGGGACCCTCGGTTTCCTGATAGCGTCGTCCGGGGCCACGTAGAGGACTATCCACGCGGCGGGCTCCAGTACCGTGGGGGGCACGGATATTATCAGCAAGACCCCAGCTACCACGTAGAGGAGGTTCTCGCACTCGTCGTTCGGCTCGAGGCGCAGGATCGCCGTACCCGCGAGCCCCGGCAGGAGCGATACGTAGCCGATGATGACGAGCGGAACCGGCATGCGGCCGGAGATCGCGATGGGCCCGCTCGGGCAGCCTACCTCGATAAGCTTCGACGCTGTGCGAGCCCCGGACGCGCTAGACCTCCCGTGTCGGAACGAACCTGGCGTAGAAGCCCACCGGGGCCGGTAGAACGCCGTTCAGCGGCACGGTGTCCGCGAGAGCGGCTGCCAGCAACGCGGTGTCGGCTAAGCCGGGAAGGAAAGGGAACAAGGTCGGTGATAGGGTGAGCCCGACGTCCAGGAGGATCCAGCCGGCGAACACGAGGCGCAGCGCCGACCCCGTCCTCTCGAGAGCTGGGACCACAGCAGCTTCGGCACTGGAGGACGACTCACCACCCAACGAAAATCGGGATACCGGGTCTGACGAGCGGAACCGCTCGGCTTTTATAACCATCATAGCCGGTAGAGCTTGAGGTCCTCGAGCGTGTGCGACCCCTACGCTGAGATCAGGGAGTGTGTCGTGAAGGCGGTCGCTAGGGCGGCCGAGGAGCTGGGGCTCGGGGTAGACCCGAGGACCGTCGGGAGCCTGCTCCAGGAGCCACCAAAACCGGAGTTCGGAGACCTCGCTCTACCTCTCCCCAGGGTCTCTAGGCAGCTGGTGGAGAGGTGCGCCGAGCTAGCACCGCTCGCCGAGGACATCGGGGGAGAATGCGTAGAGAGGGTCGAGTGCGTCGGCGGCTACATGAACATCAGGCTCAGGAGCGGCTACCTGGTCGGGAGGCTGGCGGAGGCCCTCTCCAAGTGCGGGAGCTCGTACGGCATAGCCAGGAGGGACAAACCGTTGAGAGTGCTGGTGGAGTTCGTGTCCGCGAACCCCATCCACCCCCTCCACATAGGCTCGGGGAGGAACGCGGCGCTCGGGGACTTCGTAGCGAGGGCCCACGAGCTCTTAGGAGACGTGGTTGAGAGGAGGTACTACGTGAACGACCTGGGGCTCCAGGTCGCCTACCTAGTCTACGGCTACGCCAAGCTCGGGAGACCGAAGTGCCCCCCGCAGATGAAGGACGACCACCTCCTGGGACTGATCTACGCGGCGGCCTACACCGTAGCAGACATATCGAGGCTGAAGAAGAGGATGGAGTCCGCGAGCGAGGCCGAGGCGCGGGAGCTCAGGAGGGAGCTGGACTCCCTGGTTGCGGACCTCCTGAGAATCAGGGAGAGGGTCCCGGGCCTGGTCGATGAGCTGCTCAGGGCCGCTGAGGCCGCCTCTGAGGACGTAGAGCGCGAGGTGAGGGAGCTGAGCCGGGCCCTCGAGCTCGGGGACCCCTCCCTGGCTGAGCTGCACGGGGAGGTTATCGGCAGGGTCGTCTCGGGTATACGCGCGACCCTCGAGAGGCTGGGCATATCGTTCGACAGATGGGACTACGAGAGCGAGCTGGTGAGGTCCGGGCTCGTCGACGAGCTGTTGGCTAGAGCGCGCAAGTCGGAGTTCTTCACATACCACAAGGGCGCTCCGGCTCTGGACGTGGGCAGGCTCGCCGAGAGGCCGGAGATTAGGGAAGCTCTCGCTGTGTCCAAGTCCATGGAGATCCCGCCCCTGGTCCTCGCGAGGTCCGACGGGACCACGCTCTACACGACCAGAGACCTGGCGTACACTCTCAAGAAGTTCTCGGAGTCTGGGGCCGACCTGGTCTACAACGTGGTGGCCGTTGAGCAGACCCTGCCCCAGGCCCAGCTCAGGCTGGCCCTCTACGCGCTGGGCTACGAGCGGGAGGCCAGGTCCCTAGTCCACTACGCGTACGAGATGGTCAACGTCAAGGGCCTAGCGATGAGCGGGAGGAGGGCTAGGTACGTGACCGTAGACGAGGTGCTGGACGCCCTGGTCGCCAGAGCGCGCAGCCTGGCGAGGGAGCGCGGGGTCGAGATATCGGACGAAGCTGCTCTGAAGATAGCGAGGTCCGCGCTCAGGTACGTCATGCTCTCGGTCTCTCCGAGGAAGACCCTTGTGTTCGACCTGGACCAGGCCGTGGGAGTCAAGGCGGGCACCGCGACCTACCTCCAGTACACGCTCGCTAGGGCTAGGAGCATTTTGAGCAAGTACGGGAGGGAGATAGAGTTCTCCAGGGTCGGGGCCGACGGACTCTCCGGTAAGAGGAGGGAGCTAGCGTTGCTGATAGCTAGGTTCCCGGAAGTCTTCAGGAGGGTCGCGACGGAGCTGACCCCGGAGGACATGGTCTCCTACTTGAACAGGCTGGCCGAGGTGTTCAACCCGTGGTACGACTCGGACCCCGTCCTGGCGGAGCCCGACGAGTCCCTGAGGAACCTCAAGCTGATGCTGGTCTACGGAACCAAGACGGTTATCGAGAACTCCTTCAGATTGCTGGGGCTGGACGCTCTCGAGAGGGTATAGTGCTGGGACTCCTCCGCGCTCTCGGCGCGGTGGAGCCAGCGCGGGGTCTACGTGCGTCGGCCGCTTACTATCTCGACCGAGATCTTGTACGGTAACTCGTTGAGCAGGAGCCTGACCAGCTCCTCGAGGCAGTCGTCGATGTTCTTGGGGTTTATCGCCTCGGCCTCTACCCTCAGCACCACCTCATCCTCTCTGACCCCTATAGGCCTTACCGAGATGCTGCCCTTTTCCACCAGCCTAGATTTCCTTATGGCGTTGGATACCTTTTCTATGACCTCGTCTATGCTGCCCCCCGGCTTGACGACCCTCACTCTGAGCGCCAGGGGGAGTCGCGATATCTTCACTATCACTGACTTAAGCAAGCGGCTGTAGGGTATGAGCACGGAGACTCCAGGCTCCGTCTTCAAGATCACGTGGTTCCCCTCGACCAGGAGCACTCTCCCCTCGAACTCCCTACCGTCGACCAGCACCCGGACGTACTCCCCGTCTCTCACGATGGACGTGAGAGCTACCACGAGGTACGCGAGGGAGTTCGATATGTACCCGATGATTGAGGAGAGGACCACGGCCGCTACCGTGAGGACTACAGCCAGGGAGACCGTCGGAACGAGGGGGTGCGGGACTATGGTCGAGATGGCCACCGGTAAAACTATGGCGGCTGCCAGGACTAGGACGACCAGCTTTACGGTCTCCTCGAACCTCCTGCTTATTATACCCCTGAGCCTGAGCCGGGACAGCGATACCTTCGCGACGTAGTAGGCAGTGTAGATCACGATGGCGGAGATCACTAGATAGAGAACGGGGAACCAGATCTCCAGAATGCCCCGGATCTCCTCTAGCAGTCCGTCGTCACCCCAGCTCCAGAGAAGGTTTGTCGAGCAAAATAAGCAGCAAACTCCACGCTACGATGTCAGCAACTCCTCGACCGCGCGCTTCTCGGCTATCAGCACGAGCGTATCCCCCTCCTTGATGACGTAGTCGTCCGGAGGCTCCCTTAGCGCTCCCTCCCTGTCCACCACCCTCAGGGCGGACGGTTTGCACCTCTCCTTGAGGTCGGCCGCGGACGCGCCGACGAGCTGGCCGACTACTCTCGTATCGAGGACGGCCACTACGTGGCCTCCGGGGAGCTCAACGAGCTCGGCGCCGCGCAGAGCCGAGGACACGGCCCTCTCCAAGACTTCGGAGACGAGGATCACGCTAGACGCTAAGCCGAGCCTCAGCAGAGCCTCGGCCATCCTCCGGCTCCTGGAGACCACCAGTACCCTCGGTATATTGACCACCTTGGCGTAGATGCTGAGCACCATGTTTACCGACTCGTCGCGGTGGGCCAGTAGCAGCACGTCGGCCTTCGAGAAGCCGAAGCTCTCCAGCTGGTCGAAATCGAGGAGGTCGACGGCAGCCCCGGCCACGTCCAGCTCCGCCTCGAGCCTCTCGATCCCCTCCTTCACGTCGTCGAACACCACGACCTCGTGTCCCTGCTCGAGCAGCCTGCGCACGAAACTCGAGGTGAAGTCCGCAACCCCGACTACGGCCACCCTCATAGCTTACCACCTAACTAGCGCGGAGGCTTTTTTGTTTTAACTCCTCCGCTCGCGATCCGGCTCCCGGTGAGAGCGGAGGCTCGGTGGCGGAGGCGAACGCGGGGGACGCACCTGTATGCGCGATGCCGAGAGTCCCAGGGGTAGCGCTCGATACGCGGCAGACCGAACGAGCCCACGGGCACGCGATGAGCGTGGGCTTTGAGCGAACCGCCTCTGCTGCCGTCAGCGAGGGTCTCGTGAAGCACCCGATGCCGGACAGGAGGGCTGATCGCACAGCGACCGTCTAGGTGCCGGACTTGGAGACGAACCACCTACTTAGCCCCGCCTCGGGCCTCCTCAGCTCCTTGATCGCCCTGCCGAGCCTCTCCAGCGCGCCGGCAACCCTGCTCTCCGAGAACTCGTACTCCCCCACCAGTATCTCCCTGATCTTCGCGACGTCCGGGTCTCTCCACTCTAGGGTGTAGTCCTGGGTCACCGGGGGGTTCTTGAAGAACTCCCTTATCTTCTCTGGCGGAACCGGGAACCTAGCTCCTGGGAGGAGCTTCAGGACTCTCTCTAGACTCCCGTGGGTCTTGATCAGCTGGTAGGCGGTCTTGGGCCCGACGCCCTTGACCCCCTCAGGGTTGTAGTCCGTCCCAACGAGTATGGCTACGTCTATCAGCTGGTCCCTGGTCACCCCTAGGACCTTCAGCAGGGAGTTCAGCTCTATGACCTCGGGCTTTATCTCGACGTAGGCTTCCTTCTTCGGGAGCTTTCTCCTGCCGCTGATCGCGAGGTTCCTGACGAGCCTCGGAGACCCGAAGAGGAGGGAATCGTAGTCCTGGGACGCGACCGCCCAAGCGTCGCCCCTGATCGCCATGAAGGCTGCTTGGGCCTCACCCTCTGACGGAGCCTGTACCCAGGGCATCCCCATGGCCTTCAGGAGCTCCTTGGAGGCCTCGACCATGTCGCTCGTGAGGTGGGCGGACATCTGCGCGTACCTTCTTGCCGCCTCGAGGTCCCCAGCGGAGACGGCCTCCTCGTACCTCCTCCTGGCCTCCTCTCTAACGCTCATCCTCTCCATGAGCTCCCCGGCCTTGAGCTCCGGCGGCTTCCCGTCGAACACGTAAACAGGCTTTATGCCGGCCTCCAGGAGGTTTATCGTCCTGTAGAAGAGGCCGCTCAGGTGACTCGTCACGCGGCCCTTACTGTCCATGAGGGGGGTACCGTCCGGCTGCCTGATCGCGGCCAGGAACTGGTAGAGGGCGTTGTAGGCGTCTATCGCGATGACCCTTCCCCTCAGCTCCCTCAGATCGTTCACAATCCTAACGCACTCCTCCGGGACGATGTCGCGAATGTTTACACCCAAGCTCGCACCGTCAGGCTAAAAATCTTACGAAGGTATTTAAGCGGCTAGGGTGCGCGGCTGGAGGCCGCGCTCGGAGCGACCCGAGCACCGGTCAGCGATTTAACCCGGCAGCGGATCTACGCGTGGGCACTGAGAGTGGGAGGCTGGGTCGTTAGGTGTAAGTCCTGCGGACTAGAGAGAGTGCTCAAGGTCAGCTACCACATGGGCGACTTCAAGCAGCTCTACCACTGGTGCCCGAACTGCGGAAGGAACACGTTCCACGAAATAGTGAGGAGGATAGCCCCGTAAGGTCCTGCGGTGCACCCTGGGACCAGGGGGCGGTGGCCGAGGTCCAAAGCCCCGCATCCTTGGCCGCTAGACGACCCGGCTGCCAATAGGGCTGTGCTGTCCGAGGTAAATAAGTCCTCCGCCCAACTCGGAGGCTGAGCTCCCTTGCGGACGAGGAGATGGGTCAACAACCTGTGGTTAGACGGGGTCCGAGAGAGCGGAAGGCGGTGCTTAAGAGCATCGGGCGAACCGCTCCCCGCGCGGAGGGGATCCGGGGCTCTGGAATAAAATCCTTAGCGGCGGAGGTTGGGAGGGAGCGCAAGTGGGGCTGGAAGTGAGGAGGGTGGACAAGGTTATAAGGGAGGTGGAGTCCCTGCTATCGGACCTAGAGGCACTGAGGGATGACCTGAGGCTGGCCATAGCCGAGGGGAGAGCATCGAGGGACGAGGAGAGGGTCAGGACCCTGGAGAACCTCTCGGTCAGCCTGGGGAGAGCGTACGACGCTCTGAGAGCTTTCTATACGCAGCTACACTTGGTGAGGATGAAGTACCCCTAGCTGGCGGTACCCGCAGCCCCGGTTCCAACGCTGGCGCCGGCACGCGGTCTGGAGGCTCCCGACGTTGCCGTAGGCGGTCCGATCGGGCTGCGGAGAGTGGAGGCGGGCTCTCGAGCGCGCCCTATTTTATCGTTTCCTCGCTCCCCGGAGCGCGTAGGTATTTAAGCTTCTCATCGTAGCCTCTCGCGGTGCCGGCTCTGGACTGCGCCTTGTCCAAGGTCTTAGTGGGAGCAGCCGTCGGAGCAGTGCTGGGGCTTCTCTCCCTGGTGGCCGCGCACCAGTCATCGGACTTACTCCACTACATCACCGCCGCGGTCTACCTCTCCTCTCCCTTCTTCGCGCACTTGCCGGCCTCCAGAATGGCGGGCACGAGGTGCGCCATCAGGGAGGG
>CALKCU010000041.1 GCA_938083005.1 uncultured Sulfolobales archaeon
AGCCGAACTCGAGCTCCTCGAAGAACCTGCCCGGCAGCGTGTCGTCCTTAGCCTCGAAGCCCTCGCGAGCGTTGAAGCTCCTCACCAGGTTGAGGGCCCTCTCGCTGGCCTTCATCAGCTCCCAGAGGCTCGCCCGCCACCCGGTGGCGGCGTTCACTATCTCGACTAGGTGGTTCGGATCCAGCACTCCCGCGGAGTGGGGCAGGACCGTGAACTTGCACAGCCCAAGGCAGTCCTCTAGGCCCCACCAGAGCATACCGTAATAGAGGGACCTCACCTTCCTCGGACCGAGGTCAAGCCTGTCGACCGCCTCGGTGATCCCCAGGGACCTCAGGTCCTCGCGCTCCCTCTCGAACACCGGGTCGTGGGGGCACTGCAGGTGGTCAGCCCCTATGGGCGATATCGCGTACATCAGCCCCACGCCCACCTTACCCCGAGGCTCGTGCATCGGCACCTCCTTCCCCTTGACGTGCATCGCGAACCTCTCAGAGCCCCTGCCGATTAGTTCGGAGGCCCTCTTGATCCCCTCGGCGAGAACGTTCCCGAACCCCTCCCTGTTGACTATGCTGAGCAGGGCCTTGATCATGGCGTCGGGGTCCCCGAACCTGAGCTTCAGGCCTCCCGTGTCCTCCTCCGTTACTATCCCCCTCTCGAAGCACTCCATGGCGAACGCTATGGTGACGCCGGCGCTGATCGTGTCGACGCCGTAGGCGTTGCACACCTGGTTAGCATAAGATATGGCGTTCAGGTCGCTGATGCCGCAGAGAGACCCGAACGCGGAGATGGTCTCGTACTCCGGCCCACCGTAGTCCGGGTCCGTCTCGTATGGGGGCCCGGTCCTGACCACGGCCTTGCACCGCAGCGGACAGGCGAAGCACCCCTCCCTCCTTACCAGTATGGTCTTGTTCAGGGTCTCGCCGCTTATCGAGTCGGCACCGTCGAAGGACCCTCCCCTGAAGTTGAGCGTCGGGAGGGTCCCGTCCTTGTTGAGCGGGGTTACGAGCTCGGGGGTCCCGTACGTGCTCCTCGATAGAGCCCCGGGGAACCTCCTCCAGTTCTCGTTGAACCACCTGGCGATCTCCACCAGCCTCCTCGTGTCGTAGAACTCGAAGGGCCTCCTCGTCCCCCTGACGGCCACGGCCTTGAGCTTCTTGGAGCCCATCACGGCTCCCAGCCCTCCCCTCCCGGCGGCGTAGCGGTTGTCGAACACGACGCAGGCGAGCCTCACCAGCTTCTCCCCGGCCGGGCCTATACACGCGACCCTGGCGAGGGGCTCGTCCAGCTCCCTCCTGATCCCCTCGGCTACCTCCTTGGTCGTCCTGCCCCACAGACCGTCCGCGTCCCTCAGCTCCGCTCGCCCGTCTTTGATCCACAGGTACACGGGTCTCTCGGAGGCCCCCTCGACTACCACAGCGTCGAAGCCCGCGAACTTCATCTCGACGGCGAAGAACCCCCCGGCCTCCGCCTCGCCGTAGGTCCCGGTCAGAGGGGACTTCGCCGCGACGCTCACCCTGTTGACGCCGGCCACCGGGGCACCGGTTATGACGCTGGTCGCGAAGACGAGCTTGTTCTCGGGTCCGAGGGGATCGACGCCCGGTCTCAGCTCTTTAAAGAGTATGTAGGCGCAGAGCCCCCTCCCGCCTAGGTAGGACCTGTAAACTCTCTCTTCGACCTCCTCGACCCTGGTTTTGCCGGTCGAGAGGTCCACCCGAAGCCATCTGCCGTTAAAACCGTACGGCATCCGGGTCCCGGGAGGAGTGATGTCTAAGACTATATAAAGTCAAAGACTCTTGTTCGCGAGTTCTTCCGGTGCTGCTCACCAGGCTAGCGTCCTATCCGCTGGACGGCTCTGGAGCGCCTCATCGCCGCCCGCAGGGGCGCGAACGTTGTCCGGCTACGAGGCCCTAGGAGCCTTGAAGCGAAGGTCGTAACTAGTACCGAGCGTCTCCCAGGTCTTCGGCAGCTCTCCACGCGGTCGCCGCGAACTTGGCCTTGGTCCACAGCTCCTCGATGCTCCTAGCGCCAGCGTACCCTAGACCGGCTCTCATCGCTTCGACCATATCTCTCACCACGCTGTACACGCTACCCCGGTACGGGACTAGACCCTCGACGCCCTCGGGGACCCTCTTGGCCACCCTGGAGTACCTATCCACGGCGAACCTCTTCTCCATAGCCCCCGGGCTAGCCATGCCTCGGTACGGCTTGTAGGGTCTGCCGCCCACGACCACCAGCGGGGCCGAGGCCTCGTCCGTTCCGGCTAGCGCGCGGCCCAGCATGACCGCGCTGGCCCCCGCTGCTAGGGCCTTGACCGCGTCGCCGGGACCTCTGACGCCGCCGTCGGCTATCACCGGCACTTTGACCCCCAGCTTCTCGAGAGCGTCCCTGGCTGAGGCCACGGCCCAGAGCGTCGGCGCGTAGGCCCCCGTTACCCTCGGCGTCGTGCATATCGAGCCCCCGCCTATGCCCACTCTGAGGCCCCCCACTCTCTCGACGTAGGCCACCACGTCCTCCACCGCCTCCTCGGTGCCCACGTTCCCGGCGACGAAGTCCGCCGAGATCTCGCTCGCGAGCCTCCTAGCGTTCCTCAGGACCTCGGCGCTGTGGAAGTGGGCCACGTCCGAGACGAGAGCGTCTACGTACCTGTCTAAGGACTTGGCTCTCCCAACGTCAAAGGGGGACACCGCTGCCGCCACCAGGAGCCTGCCGTCCCGGTCCAGGACCGGCGTCAGCTCGTCCAGGACGTCCTGGTAGACGAGGGTGCCCAGGTACGCTCCTCCCCCAGACACCACCGCGATCGTGTCGCGCCCTCCTCTCATCAACCTACTCCTAGCCTCCCCAATCTCACTAACGTCGGCGACCTCAGCCGGTCTAACGAACCGCCCTACGGGCTCGAGCCCGTCGGAGCACTCCCTCAGGGACTCGAAGCTCACGTACCCGAGGACCGCTCCCCCCTCCACCACGGGGAGGTCCCTGAGCTTCGAGTCCCTGAGCCTGGCCAGGGCGTTGGCGCAGGGCTCCCCGGGCTCGGCGTAGAGGCTCCTGAGCCTGGTCGGCGGGTGCTCCTTGACCCTCCTGACCACCTCGACCTGCCTCTCCCTCTCCATGTTCCTGTGGACCACTCCTATACCGCCGAGGAGGGCCATGGCTACTGCCATCTCGAACTCTGTGACGGTATCCATGGGCGACGACGCGAGGGGTGCGGCGAGCCTCACGTTGACCGTGAACCTGGTCGAGAGGTCGACGGCGCTTGGCTCGGCGGGGGCCATCGAGGGCAGCAGGTAGACGTCGTCGAAGCCGAGCGCTCTAGCGGCGCCTAGGAGCTTCTCCCTGAAGGTAGCCACGGTCTCAACACCCCCCTCCCGAGCAAACCTCTCGGAGAGCCTCAACCATGCCCACGCACCGTGTGGAGGTTCGCTGCAGTGCTACCGCGGGCTCGCTAAAAAGCTCGGAGAGAGCCGGCTCCCGATGCCGGAGAACTCGAGCCGCTTAACCCGCGGAATGCCCGGCGGCCGCGCGCTTAGAGCTCTTCACCGCGTCGCCCGAAGCGGGCTCTGCTCGAATCCCAATCGACTTTAACGGACCGGCGGATCGCGAGGCGCTCGGTTGCGAGAACCGAAACGCGCCGCGGGCGGGGACCCTCGATCGAGAGAAAAAGCGCGTTTAGGCGGAAGGGTACTTCCATAGACCCGCCTTCTCCTCCTGACGCCCTCCCACCAGCCAGGCCGCGAACCCCAGAACTATCACGAGAGCTACCGTCGCGAGGTATACGCCCGCATCCCTGATGACGGCCGCGACGTTCTCCGCGTACGCTACCGCGAGACTGAACGCCGCCACGATCGCCATGCAGATCACCCACAGAGCAAGGGCTACGACTCTTTCTCGTGGAAGGATTTTGAACTCGCTCGTAGGTCGCCCCCGTATATCAATAATGGATAGTTTAAAAAGTTCGGGCGGCTAAGAGGTGGGGGTTCGAAGTGGACGTAGGGAAGGCTCTAATAGACTTCATGTACTTCGTCAACGGTCTCGTATGGGGGCTGCCTGCGATCATCATACTCGCCGGGAGCGGGCTAGCGGTTAGCGTCCTCACGGGCTTCTTCCAGGTCAGGAAGTTCGGCACGGTGCTAAAGAACATGAAGTACAAGGGCGAGAGAGGCAGGGGCGAGGCAAGCCCCTTCGGCATATGGTGCGCAGTCATGGGCGCTACGGTGGGGGTCGGCAACATAGCCGGCGTCTCGACGGCTCTCAACCTGGGCGGCGCCGGCGCTCTGTTCTGGATGTGGGTCTGCGGGCTGTTCGGGATGGCCCTAAAGGCTTTCGAGGCGGCTCTCGGAGTGTGGTCGCGCAGGGTTCGCCCGGACGGGAGCGTCGAGGGCGGCGCTCCGTACTACATCAGGCTGGTGCCCGCGGTGGGACCTGCTCTGGCCGTTCTGTTCTCCGCGTTCACGGTCATATCGGCCTACGGCATAGGGAACATGGTTCAAGCGAACAACGTAGCGCTGGGGGCCGAGTACATAGCTAGGTACTACGGTCTCGACGTGTTCACGGTCAGGCTCATTGCCGGCGCCATCCTAACGGTCTTCGTCGCGCTGGTCGTGATAGGCGGCGTGAGGAGGATCGCCGAGGTCGCTACCTACATGATACCGTTCATGGCGGCCTGGTACATAACGTTCGGCGTCGCCATATGGGTCATGTACGGCGGCAACTTCGGGACGGCGATACGAGAGATATTCGTGTACGCGTTCACTCCCCAGGCCGCGGCCGGAGGCCTCTCGGGCTGGATAGTGTACAACGCGATAAGGTACGGCTTCGCTAGGGGTCTGTTCTCGAACGAGGCCGGGCTGGGGAGCGCTCCGAACCTCTACGCGTACATGGTCATAGACCACCCGGGCAGGGCCGGCCTCTACGGAGCCTTCGAGGTCTTCATGGACACTCTGGTCATATGCAGCATCACCGGCATCTCTGTCGTGGTTACCAGGACCTACATAGAGAGACCAGACCTGAGCGGGGCCGCCTTGGCTATGGAGACGTTCTACAGAGCCTACGGAATATACGCGCCGACGATCCTGGCGGTAGCCCTGGGGCTGTTCGCTCTCACTACCCTCATAAGCTGGGAGTGGTACGGCGAGGTCAACTGGGTGTACCTCTTCAACAGGACGCTCAAGCTCCCCGAGAAGCCCATGAGGTGGGTATGGAGGGTCCTGTGGATAATCCCGGTGGTGCCCGCGGCTATATCTCCGGGACTCTTCGAGGTCTTCTGGGACTTCTCCGACACGATGAACGGTCTAATGGCCATACCGAACATGATAGCCGTAGCCTACTTCGTTCCCCTGGCTGCTAAGCTGATCAAGGACTTCTACTCTAGGTACTGG
>CALKCU010000042.1 GCA_938083005.1 uncultured Sulfolobales archaeon
TACTGTTCGGCGCCGTAGGCCTACTCGTCAAGTCTCCCGTAATGACAGCCTGCGTCGTAGTGCTGATCCTCTGGGCCTACGCTCTCGACATCTATGTGGCGAAGTACTTGGAGAGGGGTGAGCTGGGTGATTGAGGAGGTACTCAGGTATGCGGGACTGGTAGTGCTGGTAGCAGGCAGCTTCGTCAACCTCATAGGCGCGATAGGGCTCAACAGGTTCAAGAACTTTTACCTGAGGCTGCACGCCGCCACGGTGAGCACCATCGGTGGCACGTTCTACCCGCTGCTGGGGCTAGCACTGATATCCTTCTCCACACCTGGGCTGGGAGAGTGGAGGTTCTTCATGGGTGGGACCCTCCTGACGGCAGCCTTCCTACTCCTGATGCTGGCCCCAGCCGGCTCGCACGCTCTCGCTAGGGCGGCCCACAGAGCGTTGATAGCTAAGCCGGAGCCCGCCATCGCGGACCACTTGAAGGAGGACAGGGGTGGCTAGGATGGACCCCACGTTGGTCCCATTGGCTTTCTTCAGCGTCGCTGGCCTCGTCTTCGCGTACCTAGCCGTGGTTGAGAAGGACCTAGTCAAGGCGGTGATATTCTCGGCCATCCAGAGCTCCACCTATACCGCCGTGCTGTACCTGCTCAGAGCGCCCGACACAGTGCTGGTATACCTGCCCGTCGCTGTAGGCCTATACCCCGCGGCGCTCCTGTTCCTGATAGGGAAGACAGAGAGGGGGGATGGGGAGTGAGGAAATACTTAGTGCTAGCCTCCATAGTCTTGGGCGTTTCAGCCCTAGCTTACGCGACGACCTATCTCGGAGCTCTCGGACCCATAGGGTCTGACACCAGGCAGCTCGCTAAGCTCTTCCTCATGCATACCTACAACCCCGAGTTCCCGGAGCTGACGGCGATGTCTCCGGAGGCCGTTACGTCGATCGTATGGGACTTTAGGGGGGTAGACACTCTCTACGAGACCGTGGTCTTCTACATGGCGATAGTGGCCGCGCTGGCGATCTACAGGGGGGTAGGTTACTCCGCGATCCGAGGTGCGGGGCTATCCGTTATAGTCAGGGTCGTTACTAGGATTCTAATCCCGATGAACATCGCCATCGCCGTCTCCATAGCTGCTCACGGCTACTTGGCGCCCGGAGGAGGGTTCCAGGCCGGCGCCGCCCTAGCGGTGATATCGGTCCTGCTAGCAGTGGTGTTCTCGGCCTCCTCCTTCGGTAAGCTCGGGATCAGCCTCGCTAGGGCCGTGATCCTCTGGACGGCGGGACTGCTTGCGATAGCAGCGGTCGTATTCGCACCCGTGGCGTTCAGCGCGGTGACGGGGGTCCGAGCGTTCCTGATGCAGAACTACGTGAAGCTTGACTCGCCCTTTGCCTTCGCAATCCACATCTACGGTCAGCAGGTCTCCGGCACACCGACATGGTTCAACCTGGCCGAGTTCCTCGCCGTGAGCTTCGGCTTCTTTGTGATATTCATGCTCCTCTCCCTGCGGGAGGACGTAGTCAGGGAGCAGCTGGGTGAGAGTCGTGGGCACTAGCCTCCTCGAGACCTTCCTGCTCGTGCTGACGCTCTACAGCCTGCTAGCGACGGCGGGGGTGTCCATCTACGGCATTGTCGCTAGGCCCAGCATCACAAAGAAGATAATCTCCCTGACCATCCTCGGGGACTCTCTCAACGTTCTAGCCATATTCGTAGGGTTCAGGGTATTCTCGGTGCCTCCAGTGCTACTAGAGCATGACACCAACAGCGCGGGCCTGATAGAGTTCTCTCGCACGGCCGTGGACCCCCTCCCACAGGCTCTGGTTCTCACGGCCATAGTCATAGGGCTTGCCGTCAACTTCTTCTTGATCTTCCTGGCGCTCCAGATCTACAGGCTCTACGGGACTCTCGATTCGAGGAAGATAAGGGAGCTGAGGGGGTGATAGCGATGAGAAGATACATCCCGGTGGCCTTCCTGGTCTTCGTCGTCTACATGGCGTTCAGCGGCAGCGTCTCTCCGTACGGCATAGCCATCGGGGTTCTGCTCGCCATCGGAGTCAGCCTAGTGACGTCGAGGTATCTGATCAAGGATGAGTCGAAAGCCCTCAGCTTCAGGAGGTTCGCGCACCTCGCGTGGTACGCTCTCTACTACTTAACGGTAGAAGAGTTCAGAGCTCACCGGAAGGTCATCGGGATAATACTCAGCAGGAACATGCCCGTCAAGCCTGCTATAGTGAGGGTCCCCTACAGGGCCAGGAGCGAGTATACGATAGTAGCGAGCGCTAACTCGATAACCAACACTCCGGGAACCGTGGTCGTCGATATAGACACCAAGAGGTCTCTGTACTACGTCCACTGGATCTACGCCGTAGGGCTAGACCCTGAGACGACTTACGAAAACGTCCTCAAGAGCTTCGAGAGTAGATTGTCTAAGGTGTTCGAGTAGGGGGAGAACCTATGCACTCGGTAGCGGTAGTCCCGGCGTTTCTGGTCGCCACGGCCTTCGCGCTACCCCTGCTATACCTGAGGGTAAGAGCGATCAAGGTGTTCCACGGCGTAGCCTTGGCCGCGACCGTCGTAGCCCTCGCGCTTTCTTCGCACACGTACGCTCACGTGCTGAGCCGGGGAGCTCCCGTTGTATATAGAATGGGAGGATGGCCTCCGCCCCTTGGGATAGTCTACGAAGTGGACGCGTTCTCGGCTCTGCTAGCGGCCTACACAGCCCTCATCCTGGTCTTCGTAGCTGTCTACAGCAGCTGGTACCTGCGCGAGGATCCCGGAGCGCCCTACTACTACTCGCTCCTACTCGGACTCGAGGCGGGGCTGATCGGTATATACTACACCGGCGACGCGTTCAACCTGTTCGTGATGATCGAGGTCCTGGGCATAACGTGCTACGGTCTCGTGGCCTACTACAGGAACAGCAGGGAGGCCGTCGAGGCCGCGTTCAAGTACGCCTTCTTCGGAGCTATGGCTGGCCTGCTCTACTTCCTAGCGGCCGTGCTCACGTACTCGAGCTTCGGCAACCTCACGATGGGCTTCGTCGCGACAACTTCGAGACCCATTTTCAGGTACCTCTACCCGTTCACAGACCTCTTCGTGTGGGGGAACGTTACCGGTGCTGTAGTGCTCATCCTGGCGCTGTCTCTCTGGACGTTCACGTTCAAGGCTGGCGTGTTCCCCAACCATTTCTGGCTCCCGGACGCGCATCCGGCTGCTCCAACGCCCATCTCGGCGGTCCTCTCGGGCTTAGTCGTCAACGCTGGCGCCTACACATCGATGAGGTTCCTCTACACGATCTTCGGAGTCTACGACCCTCTCAGCACCTTCTACGAGCTATCCCCGTACTTCAAGGCGGTCCTCTCCGCCGTGGGGGCCTTCTCCGCGATCTTCGCGTCCACTATGATGCTGATACAGAAGGACGCCAAGAGGCTCATAGCGTACAGCACGATAATGCACCTGGGGCTGGTCTTCACGGGCTTCTCGCTGGGCACAGAGCTCGGGATCAGGGCGGCCACGTACCACATACTCGCGCACTCCGCAGGCAAGGCCCTCCTCTTCATGAGCGTAGGAGTAGCCATAGAGGTCTCGGGGACCAGGAGAATTTCAGAGCTGAACGCCGTGGGTAGGCTAAGCCCCGTCGTGGGGGCGTCGATGGTTGTAGCGGCGCTCTCACTCGTCGGTCTGCCCCCGCTCGGAGGGTTCTTCAGCAAGTTCTCCCTATACCAGGCCTTCATAGAGGCCGGGAGGTTCGAGCTAGTCGCCGTCCTACTGGTCTCATCCGGGATAGCCCTGCTGGGTTACCTAAAGGTGATCCAGCCAGCGGTCTTCGGCATACCACCGAGCGGAGAGGGAGCGCGCAGGCTCGGAGAGTGGTCGCTCCGGGCGTCGTTCCTCCCCCTAGTGGCCTTGCTAATAGCTCTGAACCCCCTGCTCGTGAGCTGGCTACTGGACCGGGCCTCGGAAGCCGTAGTGTATGCTGACGGATATATAAGCGAGGCCCTGCGGTCCTTCGTAGAATACTTCGGAGGAGTATCGGCGGGTGGGTAGCGTGGACGCGCTGAGCCTAGCGGGGCTGCTGACAGCGATCTCCCTACTCGTATCCCTCATAGTCTGGCTACCACTAGCCTCGAGGACCAGGATCAGAAGAACCGAGGTCTACCTCTCCGGAGAGCCGCAGGCGCACTTCTCGATAAGCATAGCGGAGGCCTCCTGGGCCGTTAGGAGGGTCCTCGAGAGGCTGTACTCGACTTTGCTAAACCACGTCCAGACGGGCGTGTTCAACGACTGGTTCGCCTTATCCCTCCCCTACCTGCTGCTCCTCCTGGTGCTGCTCGCTGTGGCAACCTACAGAGGGGGTGTGTAGGGTGGAGCCTCTCAGCGCGGTCGGCGGAGTCTTGCTAACGGTACTAGTGTTCCCAGGGCTCGTCTTCCTAGTGCTTCTGGGCCTCCTATCGCAGTGGTACAGGCGAAAGCTCGCGGCGAGACTCCAGAATAGAGTGGGCCCCAAATACGTGGGGCCATTTGGTGTTCTCCAGCCGTTCGCCGACGTCTACAAGCTGCTCTTCGTCAAGGAGCTGGTCACGGGTCCCTACACCCCGGCTAGGGCCATCACGTACGTGATGTCCTTGGGCGTAGCGGCCATAGCGACAAGCGTTCTCCTCTTGCCGCTTTCGCCCTTCTCGATCGGCGCGGAGTACGACATCCTCGTGTTCATATACCTGACACTATACGCCTCCATAGCGTTCGCTCTAGTGGGGCTCGGCAGCGTATCGCCCTACCCGGGCCTCGGGGGGATAAGGTACACAACGCTGATGCTGGCCTTCGAGCCTGCTATAGCTCTGTCGCTGATAGCAGCAGTGAGAGCTCTGGCGCCGCGCAGTCTCTCACTGCGCGACGCGCTGGGGCAGCCGGAGATCCTGGCACCCGGAGACCCCTACCGCATGACCGTCCAGGTGCTCGTGCTGATCACCGCCGGGGTCTCCCTCTCGATAGCCGTCCTCGCTAAGTCCATGCTAAAGCCCTTCGACATCCCCGAGGCTGAGACGGAGGTAGCGGGAGGGTACCTGGCGGAGCTGAGCGGCCCGGCCCTCGGCTTGGGGATTCTCCTCCACGAGGTAGAGATAGCGCTGTACGTCCTCGTTCTCTCGAACCTGGTAATACCAATACCGCCAGCGGCACCCGACCCCCTCAACATCTTAGCGTCGCTGGCGAAGTACGTGGTGGTCTTGACGATACTCGTGGTCGTCGCATACTCGATGGGGCGCGTCAGGCTCGACCAGGCTCTCAGACTCCTCCTCAGGATACCTCTCCCCCTCTCCGTTCTCTCGCTAGCTCTCTCGTTCTTCGTATAGCTAGCCGAAGCCGTGGGGGACCCTGAAGCCAGGGTCGCGGTTAATAGCTTCAGCATAGCCTACCGGGTGGTACCAGGATGGCCAGGGAGCGGAGAGCGGTCAGGGCTATACACGAGAAGCCCAAGGTCAGGATAGGTAAGAGCGGGGTACACGATGGTGTACTCGACGAGATAAAGAGATGGTTGAAGGAGGAGGGAGTCGTCAAGGTCAGAGTGCTTAGGTCTTACCTCAGGAGCTCCGGGGCTGGTATCGAGGGGATAGCTAGCGAGGTCGCCAAGCTGATCGGAGCGGACCTCGTCACGGTACGCGGACACGTTTTCGTACTCCGGAAAAGGCCCCCGAGGGGAGGAGCCCGCGGATGAGACCGCCGAAGGAGGTCGTGACGATCATCCTAGCGGAGTCCTCCCTCGAGCTCGTCCCGAGGGAGATAGCGTGGCATCCGTCGGTGAGGAAGTGGGCTAGGCGTAGAGGCAAGAGCCCCACCGAGACCGTACTAGACGTCTCGCTGCACTACTCAGCGATGAAGAATCTACGCGACAGGGAGAGGCGCGGTAGGCCCGACATAGTGCACTTCTCGCTACTTGAGGCCCTCTCGTCCCCCCTCAACCTCGAGGGTAGACTCAGATTCGTGGTCCACACGATCAACGATTACACGATCTTCGTGGACCCCTCGACCAGGATACCAAGGAACTACCTGAGGTTCGTCGGACTTATGGAGCAGGTTCTCGAGCACGGAAGAGCCCCGGTCGGCTCCCCGAACCCTCTCATAGAGGCCGTGGCCATGGACTACCCAAACCTCCTGAGAGAGCTCGGCGTGGAGGAAACAGTGTTGCTAGACGAGGGGGGCGTTAGGGAGAAGCCGAGGGAGATATGCCGCGTAGCACTGGAGAAGGGGATCCCGATAACCATAGGCGGGTTCCCCAGGGGCAGCTTCAGTCCGACGGTCAGAGCGCTCGCGAGGTACGTGTACTCAGTATACCCCAGGACCCTGGATACCTGGGTCGTGGTCTCCAGGATCATCTCTGGCTGCGAAGAGCTTCTGCAGATACTCTAGCATCCTCCCCGGGACCCAACGCGGGCTTATCTCGCCGCCGGAAAACCGCCGTCAGCCCTCGGGACGACCGACCGGGTGCCGGCTCGCGCTCGGCGCTCCACTCGGTTTCCCATTAGCCGCGTAGGACCATCGGAGCCCTCGAGCTTGAGGGAGCTGGCGGGGGAGCGCGCGTCTCCGGGTCGCGAAATCTGAAGGCTCGCGGCTCTTGCCGCATCTTATTTAATCTCGGTAACAAACCTACTCGAGGGACAGAGTGTTATTCGAGGTCCTCGCGAGGGCTTTTGACACCGCCGAGCGCACGACTAGCAGGACCCAGCTAACCTCGATCCTCGTAGACCTCTTCAGGAAGTCCGAGCCGGACATCATCGACAAGGTGGTGTACCTGCTTCAGGGCAGGCTCTGGCCCGACTGGGCCGGTCTACCCGAGTTGGGCGTGGGGATAAAGCTCCTCATAAAAGCCATGTCTAAGGCGTTCAACGTTGGGGAGAGCTCTGTAGAGTCCATGTACACCAAGCTGGGCGACTCCGGAAAGGTAGCCGAGAGCCTGAGGTCTAGCAAACCGGCGCAGGCTGTCGGAGGTCTGGCGAGGTTCATCCAGAAGGCCGAGGCGGCTAGGCTCACCGTGGCGGAGGTCTACGACACCCTCGCCAGGGTCGCTATGGCAACTGGGGAGGGGAGTAGAGACGTCAAGATCAACCTCATAGCTAGCCTGTTAAGCAAGGCGACGCCCCTGGAGGCGAGGTACGTGGCGAGGCTGGTGGAGGGGAGGCTCAGGCTCGGGATCGGGGACGCCACAATCATGGACGCTCTCTCTATAACCTTTACGGGCTCCGCCCTCAACAGACCAGTCGTCGAGTACGCGTACAACGTGAGGGCCGACTTGGGGAACGTAGCCAAGGTCCTAGCCACGAGAGGCCTAGAGGGGCTCAGGGGCATAGCCCCGACGCCCGGCATACCGATAAGGCCCATGCTGGCCGAGAGGCTGAGCGACCCCCAGGAGATCCTGAGCAAGACCGGGGGTACGGCTCTCGTCGAGTACAAGTACGACGGTGAGAGGGCCCAGATACACAAGGTCAAGGATAGAGTAATGATATTCTCGAGGAGGCTGGAGAACATCACGCACCAGTATCCGGACGTAGTCGAAATGGCCAGGGAGGGCATAAGGGCCGAGGAGGCGATCGTGGAGGGGGAGATAGTCTGCATCGACCCGGAGACGGGCGCCATGAGGCCGTTCCAGGAGCTGATGCACAGGAAGAGGAAGCACGACATCCACGAGGCGGTGAAGGAGTACCCCGTGGCGGTCTACCTGTTCGACGCCCTCTACGTAGACGGAGCGAACCTGGTGAACGAGCCCATAAGGACCAGGAGGGAGTTCCTGAGCAAGATAGTCGTCGAGAGCGAGAGGTTCAGGCTCTCGGAGGCCGTAACAGTCTCGAGCGCATCCGAGCTCGACAACTTCTTCCTCAGAGCGATCGAGGAGGGAGCCGAGGGAGTGATGGCGAAGGCCCTGCACTCTCAGGCTGTTTACCAGGCGGGAGCTAGGGGCTGGCTCTGGATAAAGTACAAGCGGGACTACAAGAGCGAGATGATCGATACCGTCGACCTGGTGGTCGTCGGTGCGTTCAGGGGGCGGGGCAGGAGGGGTGGAAAGGTGGGCGCTCTGCTCGTCGCGGCCTACGACCCCGACACCGACACGTTCCAAACGGTCTGCAAAGTCGGCTCCGGGTTCAGCGACGCCGACCTAGAGAAGCTGGACGAGCTCCTGGCGCCCTACGTCATAGGTCACAGGCATCCCCGAGTGGTGTCAGAGATGGAGCCCGACGTGTGGGTGATCCCGGCTCTAGTGGCCGAGGTGCTCGGAGCGGAGCTGACGCTATCTCCTCAGCACACGTGCTGCAGAGGGGCCGTCAGGAAGGGGGTCGGTATATCGATAAGATTCCCGAGGTTCATCAGGTGGAGGGACGACAAGGGACCGGAGGACGCCACGACGACGAAGGAGCTCGTCGAGATGTACCTCAGACAGCTGAGAAAGATATCGGAGGAGGTCGTCGAGCGGGCGGAGCCGCAGTAGGAGGGTTTCGCGCGGGTCCGGGAGAGCTAGGAAGTCTTAGACCTACCGGGCTGAGCGGAGGTCGGCCCCGCTTGTACGCTAAGGGTGTTTGAAGGCAGGCTGAGGTCGCTCCCTATATGCCCTCCCGCGAGACCTCACCGATGGCGAGCCGATCGCGCAAGTTTAAGGAGTGCGAAAGGCACCCAGCGGGGTTGGCCGCCACGGCGGGCACCTCCCCGAGCTCGGAGCGCGGAGAACCTCCGACACCCCTGGGACTGGCCATCTCCGCTCCCAGCCCGCTCGGCGGGGTTGCGGAGGAGGGGAGCCGCTTACCAAGCGCGCGGGATAGGAGGGGGGAGCTCTATCTGATAGGGATAGGCCTGTCCCCTAGGTACTTGACCATCGAGGCCCTCGAGAAGATAGCGTCGGCCGACGCAGTGTTCGTGGAGACCTACACGGGGAGAGTCGACTTGACCTACCTTGGGAGGATCGTTGGGAAGGGCTACAGGAGAGTGTCGAGAGCGGACCTCGAGGAGAGATCTGGGAGGGAAATTCTCGAGCTACTCGAGGAGGGCAAGAGGGTGGCACTCTTGGTTCCGGGGGATCCCCTGATCGCTACGACTCACGCATCGCTCCTCACCGAAGTACACGCGCGGGGCTTCGGGTTCTACGTCGTACCGGGGGTCAGCATAGTCCCGTCCGCTCTCACGATGAGCGGACTGATGGTATACAAGATGGGGAGAGTGGCCACGGTGGTATACCCGAAGAATGGCATAGTGTTCGAGTACCCGTACGACGTTATCAAGGTGAACGACTCCCTCAACCTCCACAGCCTGCTACTGCTGGAGTACGACGGCGATAGGGGGGTAGCCATGAGATCCGCTGAGGCTCTCGAGATTCTGAGGGAGATAGAGGAGAGAAGACGCGAGGGAGTCGTGAGGGAGGATAGGCTGGTGGCCGTCGTAGCCTCCCTGGGATATCCGGACTTCGCCGTCTGCGCGGGCGAGCTTAAAAGGATCTCCATGCTGGATATAGAGGCGGTGCCCCAGACCCTGGTGTTCGTATCGCCAAGACCCCATCCGGTGGAGATCGAGATGATGAACGCGGTCAGCTCCAGGTGGTGTAGAGTTGGGTGAGGAGGCGCTTAGGGTAAGGAAGTACGTCGACTCGCTAGGGCTAGCTCTAGGGGAGGCGAGAGCGAGAGCCGCGCGGTCCCGGGAGGTTGGGGAGATCCTCAGGCTGGCGGAGCTTTACCTCGAGGACGCTAAGTACTACCTGTCCCTCGGGGACTACGTAACGGCGACCTCTTGCGTGGCCTACGCGGAGGGTCTCATCGACGCGCTGAGGATGCTCGGGCTAACAGAGTTCAGCTGGAGGAAGCACGAGGTCTACAGGGTCCTGGTAGCCGGGACCTTCGACATAATCCATCCCGGACACCTTTACCTCCTGAGCAAGGCTTATGAGCTAGGGCTCCCCCACGTGATAGTCTCCAGGGACGCGAACGTCTCGAGGACCAAGGGAAGAGCCCCCGTAATGAATGAGCGGGATAGATTGACCCTGGTCAGCTCGCTAAAACCCGTTTACAGGGCCGTGCTGGGCGACCTTGAGGATTACCTGAAGCCCGTGGTAGAGATACGCCCAGAGGTGATCCTACTAGGCCCCGACCAGGCGGTAGACGAGGGCCACTTAACCAAGGAGCTGGAGAAGAGGGGCCTCGCTTCGGTAAGGGTGCTGAGACTCAAGGAGAGGCTTAACGACTACTCATCGACTCAGCTGATCAGAAAGGCATGCGAAGTCCTTGGGCAGTCTACGTAAGCCCTGGCAGCCCTCCCCTGCTACTTGCTCGTCCGTCGAGTTGAGAAGCCTAAGCCCGCAGCAGGTGCTGGAGGTCGATTACCTCAGCGCCCGGCATGAGGCTCCTAACGATGAACTGGGCTAGGTCGAAGACCCTCTTCGACCTCGTTAGGACTACGAAGTCGCTGCTGCTAACCACACCGCTGGATCCCAGGACGGCTATGTCTGCTCTAACTGCCGTAGCCGCTTTGATGCCGTACCTAGACCTCAGCAACTCCGCGTGTCTAGCGCTCCAGCTCACGTTCTTGTCCAGGACCACGAGGGCGTCTTCGACCCCGAGCTCGCTGATAGCTCTAGCGACGTAGCTCACGGCTTTGTTCACGGACGGGCTCTCGAAGTTCTTCGTGTAGCTGCTCCTGAGGTCTCTGACGAACCCGTCGTCGCATAGGAATAGTGTCAGCCCTTCCACAGCTGAAGCCGCGGTCAGGATAACGTTATACCCGTCTATGACCAGGCCGAGCCCCCTCACTTGGTGGACCGTCTTCCCCCTTACGGCCTCGGAGTCCTCGTCCCTGTGGACGCACCTCAGCAGAAGGCTCCTCTCGGTCGGAGCGAGCTTGTAGTTAGCCGAGACGAAGTCGAGGGAGGCCTTCTGGGGGAAGCCCCTGTTTAGGAGATACTTGTAGTCCCTGGCAGCCTCTAAGACCTCTCTTCTCATCTTCGAGAGCAAAGCTCTCTCACTCTATCGAGGACGACTCTCCTAATCTCGCTCACGTCGAGGTCCCGGAGGCTCCTCTCCAGGACCAGGATAGCGTGCTCGCGCTTCCCCCCACCCCTGCCTCCGATAGCTCTCGAGAGCCTATCCACGAGATCGACCGCGTCCACGCGCGCGGACGCTTCAACCCCTTCCGAGACCTCTATGCGGCTCCTCCTCTCGTCGCCCGATGCGACCACGACTATGGCTTCGGGCCTCTCCCGAGTGTAGTCCCTGAGGACCCTGGTTACGAGCTCCTCGTCGGGGAGCTCCGAGAGCACCACAGATACCGCGCAGCCCTCGGATACTACCTCCTTGCTCCCCTCTATGCTGTTTACTAGCACGCTCTTGTAGAACTCCCTGTACTGCGAGAGGGCCCTCTTCAGCTCCTCGGCTTCCTTCAATAGCCTCGGGAGCTTTTCGAGTAGCCTCCCGCCGACCAGCTTTTCCGCGCTCCTTATCTCATCCTCCAGCTTACTAGCATACTCCACCAGCTGGGGACCCGCTACGTACTCGAACCTTACGACTCCATCTTGTATCTTCTCTACGTTGATTAGCTTGAAGCCCCCCACCTCCGCGGTGTTCCTGAGGTGCGTGCCGTAGCAGGCCTCCGCGTCCACGCCCTCTACCTCCACTACTCTGACCACGGGCTCCAGGGGTACCCCGCCCTGGTATAGCCTGAAGCCGTAGACCTTCTCCGCCTCGTACTTGGGAACCTCCTTGAACACCACGGGTCTAGCCTCGTTGATCACCCTGTTGACCTCCCTCTCGATGAGCTTCAGCTCCTCGGCGGTGGGCGCTTTGAAGTGGGTCACGTCGAGCCTCCCCTTGACCCTTTCCTTCTCCGCGCCGGCCTGCCAGACGTGATCTCCGTAGATCTTCCTCAGAACCCCCAGGAGGACGTGGGTGGCCGTGTGGTGCCTCATGTGCGAGTACCTCACGTCCCAGTCGACCTCGCCGCGGACCTCCTGGCCCACCCGGATTTCGTACGGGGGCGGCCTGACCTTGTGGATTACCACGTCGCCGACCTTCTGCACGTCGACCACTTCGTACACCCTGTCCCCAGACACTATTCTGCCTCTGTCCGGCTTCTGACCTCCCCCCTCGGGGTAGAAGGCCGTTCGGTCCAGAACCACATAATCCCCGACGACGGCAACTACCCTAGCTTCGAACTCCCTCATGTAGGGGTCTTCGTGGAACAGCCTTCTAGTCGGGGGCAGTCCTTCGACTTTCTCGTAGAACTCCCTGGGTACGACGGGCGCCTCGGCCTTCTTGATGGGCGCTCTCACTCTCCTCGAGGCTAGAGCAGCGTAGAACTCCCTGGGTACCTGGGCTGGGTAGCCCAGCTTGCTTAACACTTCAGCAACGAGCTCGGGAGGCAGGCCGTGGCTCTCGTAAAGCTCCACGTATTCGTCTAGGCTTAAGCCCGGACCACCCTTGCTCAGATACCTCTTGACGATGGAGGGCGCTCTCCCGATCAGCTCCTGGAACCTCTTATATTCGAGCTCTACCACCTGGTGGACGTAGTCCTCACTAGAAGAGAGCCTGGGGTAGAGACTCCTCCAGGCTTTCGTCTGCAGGTCGAATAGCTCGAGCACGGTGTCTACGCTCACACCTAGCCTGGAGAGTATCCTGAACACCTTCCTGAGCACCAGCCTGGCCAGGTACCCCTCGCCGCTGTTAGACGGAACTACCCCGTCTGAGAGCATCAGGAGGGCCGTCTTCACGTGGTCCAGCGCGTTGTAAACCATGACGGCCCCGTCTAGGTACTTGCTCACCTCCTCCTTGGGCATGTCAAGCTCCAGACCGGCGGATCTCTTGAGGAGTCTGAACTGCTCGGGGTCCCTCAGGTCGAGCCTCCCGGACCTCTTGAACACCGCGCGGAGCAGGGACTCCGGCGGCTCCTTGACGCCGAGGACCTTGTGGTACTTGCCAACCAGGTCGCCGTAGACGGCGTGGAAGGCCGTGGGGGTCTTCTGGGTCAGCCAGGCAATCCTCTCTATCCCGTACCCCGTGTCGACTATCTTGAGAGGCATCTCGATGTACCTGCCGTCGGCCACATCGTACATCATGAACACTAGAGTGGCCACCTCCAGGCCCCCGACGGACACCTCGAAGCACGGGCCAGCGTTCCCCCCTCCCTCCCACCAAGACTCCTTGAGCGATAGCTCCTCCTCCGGAGCACCTATGTACTTCGTGAAGAACTCTACGGCGAGTTCCACGGTCTCGTCGGTGAAGTAGACGTACTTGTCGGGATAGTTGAAGGCGTGGTGGCCGCCCATTATGAAGTTAGTCAAATGCCTCCCGAGGGTATAACCCACGCTCCCCAGATCCTCGAGCCTGATGCAGGGCTGGGCTATGACGAGGGGGTTGGCCGGCGGCGGCACTATCATCTTGGTGACGTGGGGCTGGAAGACGGCTATGGAAGCTATCGTGAGGTATATGTCTTCCCTCCACCTAGCGACCACGGGGTAGGGATCCACGACCTCGTGACCCCTATCCTGGAAGAACTTAAGAAACCTCTCCCTGGCCTCACTCGGAGACAGCGGTGGGCTCCTTATGGGTACCTCGTCGAAGTAGTAATCCGTGCAAGGGGTGTCACCGCAGTTGGGCCTCTCCACTCTGCTCCAGTAGTAAGCCTTGCAGCTTCCGCAGAGCCTCCTGGAGTAGCCCCTGTCCTTGAACATCCGAACTCTGAAGATGTCCTCCCTGCTCACGACGCACATCCGAGATTCTGCGGCCCGGAGGCTATAAATCCTAGCGATAGCGTGCGCGCTGTCGAGCTGCTGCTGGGAGCTCCGCACTTAATATCTTGCCCGGTTCTATAGGGAGCTCCGGGGCTAGTTGAGCGACGCGCTCAAGTACCTCGCAGTCCTCATCGCGGGCATCGCTCCGGTCAGCGAGGTTAGGGGAGCCATACCCCTGGCCCGGACGCTCTTCTCCGATAACGGGAGCTTCGTCCTGGCAACGGTCGTAGCTGTGCTAGGCAATCTCGCTGTCGCGCCGCTGGTCCTCTACGCACTGGAGCTCCTAGAGAGGTTCTTGATCAAGCGCTACGAGATCCTGAGAAGGACCTACGAGAGCGCGCTGAAGCTAGCCCGGAGGAAGTCGCGGGGGGTCGAGAGGTACGGCCTCCTCGGATTGACCCTCTTCGTAGCCGTCCCGCTACCAGCAACCGGCGCCTGGACCGGTTCCCTCGCGGCTTACCTACTGGGGCTCCCCAGGAGCAAGTCCCTGCTAGCGATAGAGGTCGGAGTTCTCGCCGCGTCGTCCCTGGTCTACGCCGCGACGGCCCTAGGCTACGAGCTCATAAAAGCTCTGTTCTTTATGTAGGATTCGGGAGGCTCTAGAGCTCGACGAACCTGCCAACACCCTTCTCGACGGCCAGCCTGTAGGCTACGGCGGCCGCCGCAGCGTCTTGAATGGCCAGTCCGACGCTTTTGAACACCGTCACCCCCTCTTTGGTCAGCCGGCCGGGCTTTTCGCCGGAGGCCACTTCACCTAGCTCGTAAACCCTATCCGTGCTCAGCAGACCGGACTCCACCGGTATCCTTATGTCGCCCGTCTCCAGCATCACTGCTTCCCTGGAGTCGACCACGACGACCTCCGCTCTCCTTATGACGCCGTCGTCCAGCGCCCTGGCGTCCTTGGTGTGAGCCCCGATGGATATGACGTGGGCCGGTGAGCTGAGGTACGCTCCCTCGATCACGGGCGTCGTGGTCGTCGAGGCCTCGATTACTATGCTGGCGCCCTCTATAGCCTCCCGAGAGCTACGGCACTTAACGACCCTGAAGCCGAGATGCTCAGCGTACCTCCTGAAGAACTCAGCTGCCTCCTCCCTTATGTCGTATATCCTGAGCTCCTCGGTCTTGTAGAAGTGCGATACGAACCTGAGCTGGTACCTCGCTTGGTATCCCGTCCCTATGATCGCTATCGATCCCCCCGGCTCCGGCGCCATGTGCTTTACCGAGATGGCGCTCGCCGCACCGGTCCTCAAGGCCGTTAGCACGCTCCCCTCCATGACCGCCAGGGGAGCGCCCGTGAGGGGGTCGAGCAGGCTCACTATAGCCTGTATGGTAGGTAGCCCCCTCTCGACGTTGGTCGGAATGACGTTAACCACCTTGATCCCGACTCCGTACCCCGGCACGTAGGATTGCATGACTCCCCACCAGTTGCCCTCCACCCACATCACGGTCCTGGGGGGAGTCACCGTGCGTCTGCTAGAGTAGAGGACGAAAGCCTTCTCGATCTCACTCACGAGGACCTCGGGCCTGAGAATCTCCTCGAGCTCCCTTCCCGATAGAACCAACACTCTGGGCAAAGGGTCACCGAGGAGAGCTGGGTCGAGAGAGGATATAAGCTCAGCCCAGGGGCTCTACACCGTGCGATGGTCTGCCACTGCTTAATAAACCCGGTTCATGCTTTGGGCGGGTGATGAGCGGGGAAAACTGAGCTCGTGATCTCGGGTGCAAACGCTGAGGAAGCCGTTACCGATCCCCATTCTCAGTGAGGAGGGGGCGTTCCTCCCGCAAACCTTGTGGTGAGGGTCTCGCGCTCTCGTCGTCATAGACCGCTCCAGGGCTCCGCGCGAATGGAAAGCGCTCTATCGCTCTGCCATCGAGGGGCTCGAGCGCCGCTACCGTAAGGCAAAGCTTAAAAGCCCCGGTGTCCAACGATTTACCGGGGCGGGTCCCGACCATAGCGGTCGGGAAACACCCGGACTCGTCAGATCCCGGAAGTTAAGCCGGCCGCGTTGGGGGGGCAGTGAGGTCCGCGAGGCCTCGCAGCCCCCTCAAGTTGGGATCCGCCCCGCTATCCTCGCTCGCGCGCTTCCGAGGTACTCGAGCTCCTCAGCTAGCCGCGGTGGACTCTAGCTCCTCCAGCTCCTCTCCGACAATGCTCTTGATCTCGTACTTGTGAACCCTCAGGAGGTGGAGGTACATCCCCTTGCGAGTGTAGGGACCCTTCCCGCAGAGGCCGCAGTACATCTGACCGCCGGAGACCCTCACGAGGCGCTTCGACGAGTACTCCACGGCTTTACGCACCAACTCTTCGAAGCCCGGGGAGCTGGCCTTGATCTTGAAGTTGCGAACCCTGAACCCCACGGCTACCCTGATCACCACGTGGATGAGCTTCTCCGAGAGTACGTCTCTGCTATACATAGTCGTGCTGCACGCCCACTCCTCCAACTGCTATCGCGAGACCCGTTAGAGCTACCTGGAGGGCCAGCCGAGGGGTGAGGGGTCGTAGGCGCTTTCTGAGCTCCTCGCACGAGTGTACGCCCAGATAGCGGCAGGTTAGCCTGAGGAGCTCCTCCGCGTCCTCGGACCCCAGTCCGCCCCCAGCGAGCTCTGCTCTGTAGCTCACTAGCGTCCTCAAGAAGTCGGCCAAGTCTCCGTCTGGCGTATCCAGCTCCCACAGCCTCCTCTTAATCCTAGCGGCAACGAGGGATGCTAAGCCGGGAACGTAGGCTTCTTCCACGGCTAGGGCCTCTAGAAGGCTACCAACGTACTCCTTAAGGAGTCCCGAGAGCTCCTCCGAGAGCCCGTGATACCCGAGGGAGTCAACTATGTTCAGCACAGAGTTTACCAGGACTATCCCCGAGACCAGCTCGTCTAGGCGCTCCGAGTTTAAGGGGAGGGGGTGTTGAGGCTTTCCGCTCCACGAGCTCTGGACTTCGCTAACGCAACTCATGGTCCTCGCATTAATTTCTCTTGAGCTCTTGGGACTAAATAACCTTGGGACCTAGAGATCCGTCTGAAGGACAAAGGGTATTACGTAATCGATGAAGAACCGGAGTCGCGAAGCCCTCGGAGTATTACATCGCTTACTCCTTTTCGGGACTCCGGAGTCCCTCGGTACAGGCCGAGGCTTTCCGGAACGCTAAAATAGGGCCTCGCGGAGAATGCGTGCGGGCCTTCATGAACTGCCGGGCCTACTCAAGAACGCACTCGGTGGAGACGAGGAGCAGGTTCGAGGTGGTCAGGATAACCGAGATGGTCGAGAGCGTAGTGAGGGAGTCCGGGATAAGAGAGGGCTACGTCCTCGTCTTCGTCCCCCACGCCACGGCCGCGGTGGCCACAAACGAGTACGAGCCAAGGATAGTCGAGGACTATATCTCGTGGGTCAGGAGGGTGATCCCGCCCGGGGCCGGCTGGAGGCACGACGAGATAGACGACAACGCCCACGCGCACATAGCCTCGCTCCTGATAGGTCAGTCCAGGATACTACCGGTATCGGAGGGTCGGGTGCTCAGGGGGACGTGGCAGGAGATCCTGCTCCTGGAGTTCGACGGTCCGCGGAGGAGATCCGTCGTCATTCAGGTCTGCGGAACCTGAAGGACCCTAGAACACCGTGACGGTCTTGGCGAGGTTCCTGGGCTTATCAGGATCCAGCCCCCGCTCGACTGCCGTGTAGTAGGCCAGCAGCTGGTACGGCACCACATGGGTCACTAGGGACACCTCCAACGATAGCCGAGGTAGCTGGATCATCACGTCGCTGTTCTTTTCGATCACCGGCGTCGCCATACCGCTGGGCAAGACCGTGATCGCGTACGCGCCCCTAGCCTTCATCTCCTCGATGTTTCCCTCGATGAGCTCGTCTAGCTCCCCGACCACGGTAAAGAAGACGGGGAACCCGCAGACCACCAGAGATATCGGGCCGTGCTTGGACTCCCCGGCTGGATAAGCCTCCGCGTGGACGTAGGCCACCTCCTTTATCTTCAGCGCTCCCTCCGCCGAGATGGGGTACCCGAAGGCTCTCCCCAGGTAGTACGCCGACGGCACGGAGGACATCCTCTTAGCCAGGCTCTTCGCTACGCTCTCGCTGGACTCTATCACCAGCGCGGTGACGTCGGGCAGCCTCCTAAGGGACTCCAGGACCCTATCTACGCGCGAGCTATCTCCGGTCAGCGCGGAGCCTAGGTAGACGAGGGCGGCGACCTGGGACGTGAACGTCTTCGTGGCCGCGACGCTTATCTCAGGACCAGACCTCAGGTATACGTACGCATCCGCCTCCCGGGCTATCGTCGATAGGGGGTTGTTCACTAAGGCCACGACCTTCGCGCCCCTTCTAATGGACTCCCTGACAGCCAGCAGAGTGTCTATAGTCTCGCCGGACTGGCTCACGGCCACCACGACGTCCCCCTCTCTGACTCCACGGAGATACGCGCCCGCCTCAGAGGCTACAATGGCGTAAGCTCTGAACCCGAGGTACCTGAGGTAAAGCGCTCCGATCAGCGAGGCGTGATACGAGCTCCCAGCTCCGATGAAGTATACGGTGTCCGACCCCCCGAGTATTCTGACGGCTCTCTCCACCTCCTCCTTAGCGGAGACCAGCCCCGAGAGGGTCTGGGCTAGGGAGTGCGGCTGCTCTCGGATCTCCTTGAGCATGTAATGCTCGTAGGGACCCTTCTCGAACTCGCCCATGGCGTACTCGACCCGGACCACTCTACCGCCCAAGTCCACGGGACCCCCACCAAGCGCCTCGATGAAGACCAAGCCCGGCTCCGCGTAGCCCACCTCGTCGTCGTTCAGGACTATTACTCTGTTCGTGAAGGGGAGGATGCTAACGATGTCGCTGGAGGCCAGGATCGCCTCGTCGCCTAGGCCTACGATAAGGGGCGACACCCTCCTCGCGAAGAATATTCTCCTGGGTTCGTCAACGTCTATGAGGACTATAGCAAAGGCTCCCCTGAGCGCGGACACGGCTTTCTTGAACGCCGAGTAAGTGTCGGTTCCGCTCGACTTCAGCTCCTCCACGAGGTGGGGCACCACTTCAGTGTCTGTCTCGCTGGTGAAGACGTGGCCCCTGCTTCGAAGCATCTCCCTCAGCTCGGCGTAGTTCTCTATTATACCGTTGTGCACCACGGCTATCCTCCTCCCGCAATCCGTGTGCGGGTGAGCATTCTCTCTAGTCGGAGCTCCGTGGGTAGCCCACCTTGTGTGGCCTACGCCGACACTACCGGAGAGGCGTGCGAACCCCTCTACTCTGGCCACGATATCGACTGTCCCCACGTTCTTCGCCAGGCGGAGAGCGCCGCCGTCTATGACGGCTATGCCCACTGAGTCGTATCCTCTGTACTCAAGCCTCTTCAGGGACTCCGTGAGGATGAGGCCGAGGTCCTCCCTCCTTCCGCTAGCCGTTATCGCTACAATACCGCACACTTCCAGCACCGGCCTGGGTTCCACTCAGTTTGGCGCTGGGGTTTAAAGTCTCTTCAAGCTCCTCTCGCGGCTCTCCTCTCCAGGGCTTCCACGAGAGCCCTCAGCCTCTCCCTGGTCTCGTGAAGGCTCTCGCTGGACAGATGCAGGGACAGCTTCCTAACGAACCTCTCCACGTCCCCCGAGCGCCTCGCCTTCTCGAGCTCCCCGAAGATCTCCCCGGGAGCCTTCAGCTCCCTCAGGAGCTCTTCGAGGAGAGGCTCCTCCAAAACCCTCGCGATCGAGTCCCTGAGGGTCCGGTAGAGCTCGCAGACCTCCCTACCAACGCTCCTCACATCCCCGTAGTCCGTTAGTAGCCCGACGGCCTCCTCACTGAACCCGTGGGACGCCAAGAGGATGAGAGACTTGGGGTCCGACGAGTACTTCACTATGACTGCGCTCTCGTAGAGCTTCGACCTCGCCTCAACCGTGTAGGGTCTCACTCGGTCCCCGGTCGCGAATCGGATGAACCTGGACCTGCGGTAGAGATCCCCGCTCCAGAGATCCACGAGCCTCCTCAGATCCGACTCCGTCCTCACCTCGACCTCCTCCACCGGGACGCTCTCCCACCCTAGCAACCGCGAGGACTCGGAGGTGGTCAGCAGGCGGCCGCCAGGCTCGCGGGCGTTCACTAGGTACAGCCTGAAGCTCTCGTAGTCGTAGAGCTCCACATTGGGCTTGAGGATGGCCGGCTCGGGAGCTTCGAGGACGAACGTAAATGTCCACCGCTCCATCCCCTTCAGCCTGTCGTAGAGGCCCCTGGTAGCAGCGATGTAGTCTGCGACCACCGCGTAGGGGTTGATTAAGCTGTCAAGCTCCTCGACGACGACTCTTCTCCCCACGTACCTCATGTTGTGGAGCGAGTACCTGGTGGCCGGTACCCACCTCCCCACCAGGGGGTTGAAGTAGAACGCTACCTGGTACCCGTCTACTCGAGACGTCACCTCCTCCACTCCCACCCTCTCGGGGTCCGGCAGCTCTACTCCCCTGCCCTCCAGGTCGTGGGTTCTGTGGGTCGGGTAGGCCACCAGAGACACCTCGGACTCCTCGAAGAGGAGTATAGTCCCGGTGGCGTCGAGGGATACCGGGAAGTACCTCACGGGCACTCTCGGACTCCACGAGTAAATGCAAAGGGATCTGCCGTCGGAGTAGTAGCAGTTCTTCTCCAAGAGCCTTGCGAACACGTCGATGTACCTGCTCTTGAACACCTCGATCTTCTTCGTGGGCTCCCCGATGAGGGTTGAGACGTACTTGACCTCGTCCTGGCCTGGGCTGTAGGCGCTGTCTAGTAGGAGTTTGAAGGCCTCAACTACGCATATAGAGTTCCCGGCGCACCTCTCGAGGAGCTTCTCGAGCTCCATACCTAACCCCTCCCGGTGCACTACCGCTCT
>CALKCU010000043.1 GCA_938083005.1 uncultured Sulfolobales archaeon
GCACCATGGCCTCCTCCTGGTCGTGAGTGACGTAGACGGTCGTTATGCCGAGCCTCCTCTGTATCCTCCTGAGCTCCTCCCTCATCTCGACCCTCAACCTAGCGTCGAGGTTGCTCAGGGGCTCGTCCAGCAGGAGGACCCTCGGCTCGACAACCAGAGCCCTCGCCAGCGCAACCCTCTGCTGCTGACCGCCGGATAGCTGGGTCGGGTACCTGTCCTCCAGCCCCTCGAGCCTGACCAGCTCCAGGACCTCCCTCACCCTCCTGCGCACCTCCTCCTTCGGGAGCCTCCTAACCCTGAGGCCGTAGGCCACGTTCTCGAAGACCGTCATGTGGGGCCACAGGGCGTAGCTCTGGAAGACCATCACCGTCCCCCGCCTGTAGGGGGGCTCCTCGGTGACGTCCCGCCCGTCTATCAGGACCCTGCCCCTGTCCGGGACCTCGAGCCCCGCTATGATCCTGAGGAGGGTCGTCTTTCCGCATCCCGAGGGGCCCAGGAACGTGAAGAGCTCCCCCTCCTCAACCCTGACCGTGACCCCGTCGACGGCCACGACCCTGCCGAACCTCTTTGCGACGTCGACCAGCTCTACCGACGTCCCGGGCCCCCGCGGAGAGACGATCTCTTACCGGTCTAAAAAGCATGGTGTTGGAGCTCCGAGAGCCAGCAAGCGGGCGTCGGAGCGGCGCGCACCGGAGAGCGACGTGGAGCCCGGCGTCGGTGTTGCCATGAGCGCGGAGCTGGAGCCTCGGGCTCTCGCGCGGCTAGCGGCGTTGAGCGTTGTAGAGTACGTAAACTCCGTTAAAGCTTATATAAGCGCAGCGTTGACCCTACCCGGGGAGTCCAAGTGCTTGCGACCGCGGCTGTTCTGGCCTCACCCCTCCACGATCCTCGCAGGCTCTCGACGTACGTGAGCGAGTTCCTGTCCAGGGTCCGCGGGGTACCCTTCTCCGGGACTTCCACAGAGCCTCTGGAGCTGAAGGGGGTCGCCGCGGTGATCTTCGTGGCCACCGGCGGCACGGAGCACCTGGTCCTCGAGACCGTGAGGAGGAGCGGCCTGAGGTACGCCCTCCTGGTGTACCACGACTTCGAGAACTCCCTGCCGGCCGTCGTGGAGGTGGTCCCGGAGCTCAGGAGGCACGCAGAGGTCGACGTAGTGCGGCTGGACTCCGCCGCGGAGGCCGCGGAACACGTCCTGAAGGCCGCGAGGGCCTTCGCCTCGATATCCAGCAGCAAGCTGCTGGTCCTCGGAAAGCCCTCCCCCTGGCTCGTCTACTCGTCCGGAGTGGAGGAGGCTGTACGCGCTAGGCTCGGTATCGATGTAGAGTACCTAGGCCTCGACAGGCTGTACGCGGAGTACGAGAGCGTCTCCGGCGACCCGGCCCGGTCCGAGGAGTTCAAGCACCTCGCCGGCCTGGCCGACCCCGAGGAGCTCGACCACTCCTTCAGGCTCTACACAGCCATCCGGAGGCTGGTCCACGAGAGGTCTGCTAGGGCCGTCTCGGTCAGGTGCTTCGACCTGATCAAGGACCTTGGGAGGACCGGCTGTCTGGCCCTCTCGAAGCTCCTGGACTCGGGCATAGTAGCGGGATGCGAGGCGGACGTCCCGTCGACGGTCACGATGATGGTCCTCAGAGAGCTCTCCGGCTCACCCCCGTGGGTGGCCAACCTGGTCTCCGCGAGCGGTGGTGTGATAGAGCTCGCTCACTGCACCATAGCTACGTCGCTGACGTACGACTTCGCTCTGACGACCCACTTCGAGAGCGGGAGGCCTACGTCGGTGGCCGGCAAAGTGAAGGAGGGTACCGCGGTCACCGTGGCCAAGTACGACCCCAAGCGGGACCTCCTCCGAGCAGCGCGCGGGACCGTCCTGGAGGGTGCCCCGAAGTATCCGGCGAGGTGTAGGACCCAGGTCAGCCTCAGAGTGCCCGAGGGCTTCGCGAGAAGGCTCCTGGAGGACCCGATGGGCGTTCACCTTGTAGTCTCGTTCGCAGACGTCCTAAGGCCTCTCGAGGTCTTCGCCAGGATCGCCGGCGTGAGAGCGGAGGTATACGGCTGAGACTCTCCACCGCAGTCGAGCAGCCGACTTCTCTTAACCGCTCGCTCCGCTCCCGCGCTGAGCGCGCTCCGACCGCTACGTGGGTGGAGGAGGGGCGCGGCCCCAGCCCTCCGGAAGCCGTCGCGTGACCCGTTTTTAACATCGCACTGGATAACCATCCCAGGCGCGCTGTTGGAACGCGGGAGTACAGCCCACCCGGTGGGAGTCGCGTACGCGGCTGCGGCAGCGTGCCTATGGGGGACGACAGGCATAGCTGCTAAGATAAGCTTTGGCCTTGGGATGAGCCCCGCGGGTATACTAACGCTGAGGCTCGCCCTCACTCTACCCGTCTACGCGGCGTACCTGCTCGGGGCGTCCCCCAGGAGGCCCAGCAAGGCCGCGGCGGCGATAGGGCTCCTCGTGTTGGGACCGTACCATATAGCCTACAACTACTCGGTCATGCTCGTGGGCGCCTCCACAGCCTCTCTGCTGCTCTACACGCACCCCGTGTTCGTGGCCGTCGCGTCGAGGTTCGCCCTCGGGGAGACCCTCGGGACCGGGGCGCGCATCGCGCTGCTGCTCTCGGTCTCCGGGGCCGCGCTGGTCAGCCTCGGGGAGGTAGAGCTCGACCCAGCCGGGGCAGTCCTCGCTCTAGTCTCGTCAGCCCTCTTCTCAGCTTACGTGGTGCTTAGCAGGCTCTCGCTCGAGCGGGGGGTCAGACCGGGAGAGATGGCCCTGGGCACGTCCGCGTGGGCCCTCCCGACCCTCCTCGCGTTCCAGGCCTTCACGGGGTTCGAGTGGGTCGAGCGCCTACGTCCGGAGGTGGTGGCCGTAGCGCTCTACCTAGCCCTCGCGGTAACCGCGGTCGCGTACGCTCTCTACATGAGGGGGCTCAAGCTCATCGGAGCTGCCAGAACCACCATAGTCTCTACGGCGGAGCCCCTGACCGCGACCGCGCTGGCGTCGGCGCTATTCGCCGAGCCTCTGACCCTCCTCAAGGCCGTCGGCGGAGGCTTGATCGTGGCCTCGGTGATCCTGGTCGCCACGTCGAGGGAGGGGAGGGCGGAGCGACCGCGATTTGGAAGCTCGCGCGACCCGACGAGTTCTCGAGGTCGTAGGACGTCCCCCCTCTCGGCTCAGGAGCGTCCATAGAGACGGATCCGCGGACATATAACCCCCGCTGGCTAGTGTTCTCGGGTAGCCGCCCATGTCCAGGAAGCTGTACGAGCTCCCCCCTCTACCCTACTCCTACGAGGCTCTGGAGCCCTACATAAGCAGGGAGCAGCTCAGGATCCACTACGAGATACACCACAAGGCGTACGTCGACGGCGCGAACAGGCTCCTCCAGATGATGGACGAGAGCAGGAGGGAGGGTAGAGCGTTCGATGTTAGGGCCGCACTGAAGGCTCTCTCGTTCAACATCGGGGGTCACGTGCTCCACACAGCGTACTGGAACAGCATGGCTCCTCGACCGAAGGGCGGCGGCAGCCCCGGTGGAAGGCTGGGAGAAAAGATCGCCGAGGACTTCGGGAGCTTCGAGAGGTTTAAGCAGGAGTTCACCGAGGCGGCACTGACGGTGGAGGGCTCGGGGTGGGCCGCGCTAAGCTACTGCAAGCACACGGGCAGACTCCTGATAATGCAGATAGAGAAGCATAACACCAACGTCTTCCCCGCGCACCCGGTGCTCCTGGTCGTGGACGTTTTCGAGCACGCGTACTACATAGACTACAGGAACGATAGGAGGAGGTACCTGGAGAACTGGTGGAACGTGGTCAACTGGGGGTTTGCCGAGGAGGTGTTCGAGAAGCTTCTCTGAGCTTTTTGCTCTACGACCGCCCGCTCGCGCGGCCTAATTTAACTCTCGGAGACTTCTCTCACGGGTCTCCCGATGCGGGCTGGGAAGGAGCTCATAGGAGTGATACACCTACCCCGGCTTCCCTACGTAGACGCGAAAGTGGAGTTCGACCTGGGGGAGGTGACCGAGAGAGCCGTGGGAGAGGCGAGGGCCATGGAGGAGGAGGGGTTCACGGGAGTAATAGTCGAGAACTACGGGGACTCTCCCTACAGGAAGAGAGTGAGGGACCCCCTGGCCCTCGCGACGATGGCCCTGATCGTCAAAGAGGTTGCCAGGTCGGTCTCCGTAGACGTCGGGGTCAACGTGCTCAGGAACTCTGGGCTCGAGGCCTACTCGATAGCCCGCGCGGCCGGGGCCAGGTTCGTGAGGGTAAACGCTCTAGCCGAGATCGTCGTCTCGGACTCCGGGATCCTGGAGCCCGAGGCGCCGAGGATGAGGGCGGTCAGGATCAACTACCCCGGAGTGAGGGTCTACGCCGACGTGCTCGTGAAGCACGGTCGCAGCCTCCCCCTCGCTCTCGCCGCGATCGAGGCGGGGACCTCGGGCACTCCACTCGAGGAGCTCGTCAGGGCCCTGGTCCTCGACTACGTGGAGAGAGCGGGGGCCGACGCTCTCGTGGTTACCGGCGAGAGAACCGGCGAGCCACCGAGCCTCGAGCGCCTGAGGCTAGTCAAGAGGTTCTCGAGCGCGCCGGTCGTCGTTGGCAGTGGAGCGAGCCCGGAGAACCTCGGGGCCCTCCTCGAGAGCTCCGATGGAGTGATAGTTGGCTCCTACATCAGGAGGGGCGGGAGGGCCGGAAACCCGCTGGACCCCGAGAGGCTCAGGAGGTTCGCGCGGGCCTTCAGGGAGTCCCGGTAGCTCCCGCTAGAGCCCGAGCTCCGCCGCGACCTCCGCGAGAGCCTCGAGCCCTATCCTGAAGAACTCCTCCAGGCTCACGCCCAGTCTCTCGACCTCCCTTATCCTGTCTCTGTCGACCCCCCTCGCGAAGTCCTTAGACTTGAACTTCCTGGCCAGGGTCTCCGGTCTCACCTCCGCGAGCCTCCTGCTCGGCATCACGAGGGCCGTCGCGACCGCGAGACCTGCCAGGTGGTCGGAGGCCCTCAGAGCGTGCGATAGCCTCACGGCCCCCTCGGTCGTCGGCCTGAACCCGTTGTGCTCGTTGTGGGATGCTATCGCCTCCAGAGCCTCGAGCGGGAGGAGCCCCCTCAGTATCTCGAGCGCTCCCAGTCCGTGCCTGGTCATGTCCCTCCCGACATAGTCGTAGTCGATATCGTGGAGGAGTCCGACGAGCTCCCAGAGGCCCTCGTCCTCGCCGAGCCTTCTCCCGAGGGCCCTCATTATCGCTCCGACGGCGAAGCAGTGCTTTAGCATTCTCTCGTCCTTAAGGTACCTCCCTAGCAGCTCCAGGGCCTCGCTCCTAGATAGCACAAGCTCCACCGACCGACCTGCTCCGGGTAGTAAAAAAGCTCTAGCGGCGGGACCTCAGGACCAGCGCCACCGCTACCAGAACCGCCGCGGTGACGGCTAAGACTATAATCGTCCAGGGAGGCTCGGGTCTGAGCTCTTCGACTACGGGGGACGGCGTGGGCGTCGGGGTAGGGGTTAGTGCGGGGGTCGGAGCGGGCGTCAGCTCGGGAGTGGGTGTAGGTGCTGGTCCGTACTCGAGCACCACGTAGTCGACTACGATCCCCTCGGCGTTCAGCCAGACCAAGACTACGAGGTCGTCGGCGGCGTAGACCTCCGAGGGATCGGGGCTCACGTAGACCGGTATGGCGATGCTCAGGTTCAGCACCACCCTCAGCTCGGAGACCCTCCCAACGTGGGATATCCTCAGCACGCCGTCGACGAGCGGGGCCTCGCTGACGTACCTCACCCTAGCGCACGCGGGCGCCTGGAGGATCAGTACCGAGATGAGCCCGTCCTCGACAGCGGCGCTCGCTTCCCGCGGCTCGACCTCGAGGATCGCCAGCGGGTAGCCCACGGCCTCGACGTAAGCGTGCTCCTCCTCGAGGCATACTCGGAGGTCCACATCGAGCAGGGACCCGAGCGCTCTGACCTCCGCTCTCTCTATAAAGAGGGAGCTACCGGGCGAGGCCAGGGGTAGCGCCGTCTGCTGGAGCAGCGGGGAGAGGAGCAGCAAGGCCAGGGAGAACGCGAAGGCACTAAGCCTCACTCGGATCTCCGGGAGACCCTAGAACAGTGCGGATTTATGCTTTCCGGGCTTTCGCGAGTCGAAACCCCGAACGCGTGGAGTCCGGCTCTCGCGGTCCGCGGATTAGAGCTTTCCGTGGCCCGGGGAGCAGCCCTCAGAGAGGTCTCCGGAGAGCTCTTCCCCGCGCGCACCGCAGCAGCTGGGATCCAGCGGTCGCTTCGCTCGGCGCGAAGCTCGGCGACCTCCCGCACTAGCGACTGCTAGCGAACGAGCGCGAGCGGCCGGACGCGGAGCCCTCGGAGTGGGTAGATGGAGGCTCCGCGTCGAAAAGTCCGGTTTCGTGCGAGCGCGCCGGGGACGACCGGAGGAACGTCCGCGATCCGGGAGCGTTGACCGAAGATCAAAAAGAGGCTAGACTAGGGTAGGGGCTTGGGCGAGGCCACCTCGACGGAGAACGTGTCCACGTTGGCCCTGGTCACTACCACCGTCGGCGTGGGTATCCAGTCGTGGACCGGCTTCCAGCCGAAGTAGCACACGTAGAGCGCCGCGTAGACGGTCCAGTACCCCTGGAGGAACGGCGACTGGGCTATCGTGGCGAACATCTTCCCGGCCCTGACGGCCTCCACGGCGTCCGGGATAGCGTCGTAGCCCACGACTATGATGTCCACCCCAGGTCTCAGACCGGCGCCCTCTATCGCTTGGATAGCTCCGAGGGCCATCTCGTCGTTGGCGGCTATCAGCGCGTCGAACCTGCCCTTAGCCAGCACGGACTCCGTGACGCTGAGCCCCAGGTCCCTCCTGAAGTGCGCCACCTCCTCGGCCACTATGACTATCTTGCCCTGGGCCACCAGGGGGTCCAGAACGTTGTGGAACCCCTTCTTCCTATCTTCGGCCGCCGTGGTCCCGGGTATGCCGTTGAGTATCACGACTCTCCAGGGAGCTGGCTTCCCGCTCGCCTCCAGCGCTCTGATCAGCTCCCGCGCCGCCTGCTCCGCCCCCATGACGTTGTCGGTACCTATGAAGACCACCCTCAGCGCTCTGTCGGCTACGTCCCTGTCGGTCGTTATCACCGGCACTCCGGCCCCCACAGCCCTCCTGAGGGCAGGCTGGACGGCCTCCATGTGGACCGGGTTTATGAGTATCGCGCTGACCTTTGCTCCGGCGACGGCCTCTATCTGGCTGATCTGGAGCGAGGGGTCGTCCTTAGCGTCGTGCACGACCAGCTCGACGGACACTCCCTTCGCCTTCAGCTCCTCCACGGCCCTCAGCGCGCCGTCCCTCAGCTCCACGAAGTAGGGGTTGCCGAGGTTGCTGACCAGCAGGGCCAGGACCAGCTTGGGGGGCGGAGCCTGCGTCGTCACTGTAACGGGGACCGTGACCGTCTGCGCGGGAGCCAGGGGCGACGGGACTAGCAGCCCTATGACGAGGCCGACGACGAAGAGGACCACGGCGATAGCTACGAGGGAGGCCGCGGGTCTTGGGCTAGACGTGGTACCACCGGCCCACACATGCGTCTGCGCAAAAAGCTTCATGCCGCCTCCGTCGGGCGGGTCCCCGCGGACCGCTTCGGGGCGGGAGTGCTAGGCAGGAGCAACCCCGCGCCCGGCAGCAGCGGTAGTAGGTCGGTGGACGTAGGTCGAGAGGTCTCGACTTACTGGAGGGAGCTCCTTGAAAGCTTCTCGTCCGGGGAGCAAGAGAGCGCCGCGCGTAACCACGTTCGGAGGGGCTCAAAGCAGCGAGGACGGAGAGACCTACGGCCTAGCGTCAAGTCTACAAACAGCTACCCGTCGTAGCTGCTGGGGCCATCGTCCCCGCGCCCGGTATGTGGAGGAAGGCTAAGCCCCGACGGGCACGAGCGGTGCGGCTGCGGAGAGGGTGATGCGGAGACCTCGCCGGACGTCCCCCACGACCTCTGGGATCGGGGAGGGAGTCCTAGCAGGACCCGGGTCTGCGCTGGAGCGGAACGGCTGGGCAACGCCTTGCCCGCGTGCGGGTAGCGCGACCCGGCTCTCCTCCGCGGGTCCCAAAGATCTTGGGAGCGGCTATAGGGAACCTCTTCTCCGCTGCCCCTTTCCAGCGAGCGGAACATCGGGTTCCGGCGATCCTTGACCCCTCGCGCTGCCGTCCGGCGGCGCTACCGCCCGCGGACGACGGGGCTCCTTCTCTAACTCTCTCTAGCCGACCTTCAGCTTGGAGTAGCGCGTGAGGGGGCGAGCGAAAAGGGCGCCACTACGACAACGAAGAACATGCGAGGAAAAAGTGAGAGTGGGCTTCTGCGGCACTCGAGGCGTTTTTACTCTCTCCTCGGTTTGTAGCCGGAGACCTTCGCGACTAGCGTCGCTGCCACGGCGTCTCCGCAGGCATTAACGTAGGTCGACAGCGGATCATGGATAGGCATCGGGACCGTTATTATGGGTATCCCCTCTAGGGGCACTCCCACGGACGAGAACAGGAAGCCTCTCAGGGCTAGCCCCCCTCCCGGGACCGGAGCCGTCGCCGTCGAGGTTATCAGCGGGAGCAGGAGGACCAGGGCTATCTGGTACGGGGACAGCTCGACCCCGAATAGCTGGGCCACGAAGAGTGTGTCCATAGCGTGGAGCATCGCGGACCCGTCCATGTGCATGGTCACCCCGAGGGGGACCACCACGTTCGTCACCTCTTCCGGCAATCCCATCTTCCTGGCAGCCTCCATGGTGTAGGGAAGAGTCACGGCCGAGGACCTGGTCGTGAAGGCAACGAGCCAGGGCTTCGCCACGGCCTTGAAGGCCCTGACGGGGTTTACGCCCGCTACTGCGAGTGCTACACTATAGATGCCGAGAAAGTGAAGGTTAACGAACGCCGTGTATGTGGCAACATACTTCGCATACGCTGTGAGTATTACGGGGCCCGCGCTCACTATTATGTACGCAGTATAGGTGAGCACCGCGACCGGGATGTAGTAGGATATCACACCGATGGTCCTTATAACCAGGTTCATGCCTGTCCTGAGGTACTCGTAGACCCTCCTACCGTCGTCCCCGAGCAGTATCGTTGCCACCCCGACGATTATGGCTAGGAGGATCATCGAGAACGAGCCGCCCACGCTAAGCAGGTCGCTGAAGTCGGGACGTAGGAGGCTCATCAGCAGGTCGTAGCCGCTAACGGGCGGAGGTACGGAGACCCCGGGGATCTCCACCCTCACACCGACCCCCGGCTTTATCGCCATCATGGCTACCACGCCGGTGGCTGAAGCGATGAAAGCCAGCGGGTAGAAGACCGCGAGCGTCGAGACCAGCAACCTGCCCAGCTTGAGTAGGTCCCTCATGTACGCGATGCTGGTCGATATCGTGAAGAATATTATCAAGGGGATAACGATTCTCATCAGCCTTATGAATATGTCCCCGAGGGCTCTCAGCCACGGGAGCGTGGCGTCGCGTGCTTCGGCCGGTCCGTAGAGCAGGGCGAAGCCCACAACGAGACCCACGAGGAACGCCACGGCCGTATAACCCATGAGGCCGAGGCGCAGCTTCGTGGTTTCACCCGACACGTCTATCGGGCTAGGGTATTTATGTATTAAAGAGTTGGAAGGCTCGGCTCCGATAGCTTCACCTGCCTCCCCCGCTACCCTCAGGGCGCGCGGAATCCCGCATCCCGAGAGCTTTCTCGCCGACCCCGAGAAGAGCCCCACGAGCCTCCACCGAGCGGCAACGAAGGTCTATTTTAGGTGGGTAGAGGTTCTCGTAGCAGCGGGCAGGGTCTGCGCCATGTCCCGCAGGGTCGGTAGGATAGGGCACGTGTACGTCAGGAGGAGGAGGCTGGGGCACGTGTGGACCCTCAGAGTGCTGGGTGCTGCCGGTGGCGGTGAGGGTAAGGATTAGACTCAGGTCCGGGAGCTCGGAGGCGGACGTCGTCGCGCTGGTTAACACGGGCTTCGAGACCGAGGGGCCCCAGCTCCTAGTTCCCGTAGCGCTAGCGAGGAGGCTCGGCCTCTGGCCTCCCCCTCCGGACTCCTACCTGGTCGAGCTGGGGACCGCCGGGGGTCCCGTGAGGAACTACCTAGTCCCCCGGGCGCTCGAGGTTAGCCTGCTGGCCGGGGACAGAGTGAGGGGGCCCGTCGTGTGCGATGCGATACTATCGCACGTAGAGGAGGAGGTGGCAATGAACGATAAGCTCACAGAGGAGCTGGGTATAGTCATAGTGAGGGCCGGGAGCGGCGTGTGGAGGCTGGAGGACGACCCGGCGACGGCAGCCAGGCACTCCGAGAGGCCCCAGTACTTCTACTGAGGCCGCGGACCCTCCTCGCGGAGAGGCGGGCGAAACCGCGGAGCTCCGGGAGTACGGCCTCGGGCCTGCCTCGGGAAAAGAGCTAGGGGCCTTCGCCCAGCAGGCGGGCCACGTCCGGGAATAGCCTCGCCAGCTCCCTCGAGCTGGCGGAGTGTCTAGCTCCGTAGCCGGTGCACTTGTACGCCCCCGCCGCGTTGGCCACCCTAGCGGCGTCGACGACCCTGAGCCCCCGGAGCAGACCGTAGATCAGGCCCGCGTTGAAGGCGTCCCCGGCCCCCGTCGTGTCGACCGCCTCGACCCTGTACGCGGATAGCCTGAGCGCGCGACCGGGCTCAACGACGAGGCAGCCTCCCGCTCCCAGCTTGACGACCACGGCCCTGGCCTCCAGGAGCTCCAGGACCCTCTCCGCAGCCCCCTCGTCGAAGGACCCCGAGCCGGCCGCGCGGGCCACCTCCAGGGAGTTCGCCGTGACGTAGGTAGCGAGCCCCCTGATGGCCGAGACCGCCGCTGGGCCCCCGTACGCTACGCCCTCGAGGTCCACGCTGGTGGTAGCTCCCGCGCTCGTCGCGGCCCTCAGGAGGGATAGCGCTCCCTCCCCCCGGTCCTCGTTCAGCATCGAGTAGCCGGAGACGTGGACGTGCCTGGCCCTCGCTGCGAGCTCCAGGTCCCCGGGCTCGACCCTGAGCCTCGAGTTAGCGCCCCTGAAGCCCACTATGGTCCTCTCGCCGCTACGGTCGACCAGGACGGCCATGAGCCCCGTGGTCTCCCCCTCCACCGCCCTGACCCTGCTGACGTCGACGCCCAGCTTCGCGAGCTCTTCTAAGGCCTCCCTCCCGGCGCAGTCCGACCCCACGGCGCCGACCAGGGCCACCCTCAGCCCCAGCTTCGCGAGCCACGTAGCGACGTTGCCCCCCACGCCCCCGTGGTACACTCTAGCTCTCCTGGCTCCGACGACCTCCCCGGGCTTCGGTACGGAATCGACGAAGAAAATCGCATCTACGTTTACGTCCCCGAGGACCACGACGTCGAGCTCTCTATGCACGGGACCCAGCCCTTATCTCCCTGACGACGCTCATGAGCTTCCTCACTCGCTCCGGGTCCACCGGGTTCTGGGTTACCCCCTTGACCTTGAAGTAGGTCCCCACTATCGCTCCGTCCGCTACCCTCAGGAGGTCCCTCGCGTTCTCCGGGTTCAGGCCGCTCCCCACGAGCACCGGGACCCCGTTCACCGCCTCCTTGACCGTCCTCACCAGGTCGACCTCAGGCGCGTCCCCGGTCATTCTCCCCGTGACTATCAGCGCGTCGGCCAGGTAGAAGTCGGACCAGACAGCGTGGGTCCTCGGGTCTATCCCTGGGAACATCGCCGCGTGCTTCTTGTAGACGTCAGCGAAGAACTTTACGTCCTCCGCGTAGAGCGCCCTCCTGAGCCTCATGAGCTCGGCCGCGTTTCCGTGGTCCAGCTCGCCAGTGTCCCAGACCAGGGCTCCTGTGTACAGGCACACCCTCACGAACTTCGCCCCGGCGGCCTTGGCTATCCCGAGGGCCGCTCTGCCGCCGTTGTGTATCACCGTTATCCCGACCGGCACGCTGACGGACTTTACGACCTCCCTAGCCGCCACCGCGTGCGCCGCGATCTCCTCGGGCGGCACGCTCCTCCCAGCGTAGTACGGCAGGTCCCACATGTTCTCGACTATGAGGCCGTCCACTCCCCCCTCGACGAGGGCCCTAGCGTCCCTGAGCGCCCGCTCGACCACGTAGTCCATGCTCCAGCCCCGGTAGGCGGGGGACCCGGGTAGCGGGACGAGGTGGACCATCCCTATTATCGGCTTGCTGACCCCGAAGAGGTCTTCTAGGCTCCTCAACCTCATGCCGTAGAACTCCCTGGCCCACTCGGGTATTAGGTCCTCGAGCCTAACGGGCATGGGGTCACCACTGGCTACCGTTCGGTGTTTCCTTTTATGCTACTGCCCTGCGGAACCGGGTCGGGGATCCGATACCAGCTCTTGGAGCGCGTTGGGAGCTCCTCGGAAAGGCTCTGGCACCTATTGGGGGACTGCCGTGAAACGTTTTTAAAGGACCACACTAAGGACTCGCGGTGTGAACTTGAACTATGAGAGAGCTCTCAGCGGGTTAGTCCCTCTCGCTCTCCTAGCGCTGCTGGCCTTAGGGACCGTGCTACCGGCATTGTCTGTCGGTCAGATCGAGGAGACGCTCATAGTGGCCTCGATGAAGTATATCAAGAACCCCAACCCGCTCAAGGAGGAGACCTGGTACGACTGGTGGCTCAACCTGGTAACGTACGACAGGCTCTTCAGGGAGGGACCCGACCTCGAGCCGCACCCGTGGCTCTGCTCCTACTACGAGTACAGCCCGGACGGTCTGGTCTGGACTTTCAGAATAGTCGAGAACGCCTACTGGCACGACGGGAACCCGGTAACGGCCGAGGACCTGGTCTTCACCGTCGAGTTCTACAAGAAGTACCAGCCGCCGTCCTGGTACCCGCTGGTGGAGTTCGTGGACAGGATCGAGCTCGTGGACAGGTACACGGTCAGGGTCTACCTCTCGAGGTTCAACGCCTGGATGCTGAGGACCTTCGGGATCATGATAATCCTCCCGAAGCACATCTGGACCCACGTAGCCGAGGTCTTCGACGACCCGACTCTGTTCAACCCGCTGAGCTCGACCGACGTGGCCAAGGTCATGGAGAGGATAGAAGCCAAGGAGCCCAGGGACGTGGCCGCGAGGACGAGGGACTTCGTGAGCAGGTACGGTCACCTGAGGATAGGCTCCGGACCGTACGTCCTGGTGAGGTGGGTCGAGGGAGAGCTCCTGGACCTCGTCAGGCACCCAGCGTACTTCAAGCCCGGCTTCCCGAGGGCCCAGAGGCTGATATTCAAGGTTTACGCGACCGACGAGGCCCAGTACCTGGCCGTCAAGAGGGGAGACGCTCACATAATGATGTGGACGGCCCCCTACGCCGTTCTCGAGGAGGCGGAGAGGGATCCGACCCTGGTCGTGCCTAAGTGCCCGGACACCTACATCGGGTTCATAGGGTTCAACATGAAAGACCCTATAACCGGGGTCAGGAACTTCAGGAGGGCCGTAGCCCGCGCCCTCGACAAGGACTTCGTCGTCAAAGTGCTGATGCTGGGCTACGCGGAGAAGGTCTACACCTTCGTGCACCCCGGGTTCGCTTTCTGGACGAACTTCGAGGTTCCCAGGCACGACTTCGATCTCTCCGAGGCCGCTAGGCTGCTGGACGAAGCCGGCTTCAGGGACGTCGACGGGGACGAGTGGAGGGAGTCTCCGACCGGCGAGAAGTTCGAGGTCACGATATACACTCCCGAGTACGACCCGGTCAGGGTGAGGATAGGAGACATACTGGTCGAGAACCTGGCCAAGATCGGGGTCAGGGCCAAGAACATCCCCCTGGACTTCGACACTATGGTCGACTACGTCTACAACCAGCACAGGTTCCAGATGTATATAATAGAGAACGACGCGAACTTCATGCCCTGGTACTACTCGGCCTTCTACGTGGAGGAGCAAGCCGTCCCCGGAGGGAACAACCCGTGGGGCTTCGTGAACAAGGAGTTCGAGGAGCTCCTGAGGAGGGCCGAGGCTGAGCCCGACGACTCGGCTAGGGCGGAGATGTACAAGCGGCTCCAGGCTATGCTAGCTGAGGAGCTGCCGATCCTGCCGATCTACGTTAGGTTCTGGATCCAGGTGCACCGGAAGGAGCTCTCGGGAGTGGTCGACATGTCCGGCGGCGCGCTGAACTTCTGGACGCTGATAAACGGGAACTTCAGGGGGCTCGCACCGGAGCTGCCCTATACGGAGCTCGTGCCACCGCCGGTAACACCTCCGGTGGTGACCCCTCCGGCGGTGGTCACAACGACGGTGACCCTCACTGCCACTCTGCCCGTGACAGTTGTCGTCACGCAGACGGTCCGGGTCGAGGTGCCCTACACGCCACCCGAGATCGTGGGGGCTGCCGTGGCCGCTGTAGTAGTGGTCGGCGTCGTGATGTTCGTCGTGGGCAGGAGGACGGCCAAGTAGGCTGGTGGCCGCGGTGGGACTACCCAGGTACGCCGCCGTGAGGGCGGCTCAAACCGTAGTGTCTTTTTTCATCCTGATCACCATAGCCTTCTTCCTGTTCCGGGTCATGCCCGGGGACCCCACGGCGTTCCTCCTCGAGAGCCCCAGGATACACCCTCTAACTAGGGAGCTCCTCAGGAGGAGGCTCGGACTGGACAGGCCCCTCTACGAGCAGTTCTTCGTCTACCTTTCCAACGTCCTAACCGGAGAGCTGGGCTACTCCCTCTACTACGGGAGGCCGGTCACCGAGATAATCTTCGGCAGGAGGATGCTCAACACCCTGACCCTCGTGGGCTCCTCGACCGCGGCCGCGATACTCGTAGGGCTTGTCATGGCCCTCGGTGCGATAAGGAGGTACGGGTCTAGAGTGGACCCCTCCCTCACGGCTTTCTCCATGGTAACCTACTCCATACCGACGTTCTGGCTGGGGATGATGCTGATAATGCTCTTCTCTGTGAATCTGCACCTGTTCCCGGTCGGCGGGACGATCACTGCCACGAGAGTGCACGAGGGAGTCCTCGATTTGATTCTAGACTATCTGTGGCACATGACCCTCCCGTTCGTGGTCCTCACCCTGATCCAGCTGGGCTACAACTACCTCATAGTGAGGAACGCTATGCTCTCCATACTCCAGGAGGACTTCGTCTATGTGGCCAGGGCCAAGGGGCTAACCGAGAGCGCCGTCATAAGGAGGCACGTATTCAGGGCAGCTATGCCCCCGTTCGTCACCATAGTCGGGCTCCAGCTAGCCGGGATATTCTCCGGAGCCGTCATGACTGAGACTGTGTTCTCCTGGGAGGGGCTCGGCCGCCTGATGTTCGAAGCCGTCTCAACGAGGGACTACCCGCTGCTCCAGGGGCTCTTCATACTAATCCTCGCAGCGTTCCTGGTAGCCAACTACGCTATCGACCTCCTCTACGCCTACCTCGACCCGAGGGTGAGACTGAGGTGAGGAGCGCCGAGGCCCTCCGCCTGCTGCTGAGGAACCCCTACGGCAGGCTCGGGCTCGCGATCCTAGCCGCACTCGTGGTAATAGCGGTGGTGGGTCCCTACGCGACTCCCTACGGCGTGTGGCAGTACGGGGTCTGCCGGCCGTTCGAGCGCCCCTCGCTCTCGCACCCGTTCGGGTGCGACGAGATAGGACGGGACCTCCTCACACTCTTCCTCTACGGAGCCAGGGTCTCCCTTTTCGTGGGGTTCGTGGCCGCAGCCCTCTCGACCCTCCTGGGGGCCCTCCTGGGTCTGCTCAGCGGGTACTTCGGGGGACCCCTCGACGTGGTGCTTATGAGGATCGTTGACGCTCTCCTGGCGATACCGTCTCTAGTCCTGATGATAATCTTCGCAGCGGTGCTGGGCCCCGGGCTCTTCAACATAATACTCGTGATATCGATTCTCTCGTGGCCTCCCGTATCGAGGGTCGTGAGGTCCCAGGTACTCTCGCTCAAGGAGTACCCCCACGTCGAGGCGGCCAGGGCCTGCGGGGCCGGCGCGGCCAGGATACTGGCGAAGCACATAGCCCCGGCGACCCTCCCCCTGGTGGTCGCTAACATGGTCCTCCAGGTCTCAAACGCGATAATCGCTGAGGCCGCTCTCAGCTTCCTCGGCCTCGGGGACCCTAGGATACCGTCCTGGGGAGGCATCCTGAGGTTCGCCTTCAGGATGGGCGCGGTGTCCGCGGGCTACTGGTGGTACGTGGTGCCGCCGGGTCTAGCAATAGCCCTGGCCGTTCTCTCGGTCACGTTCGTGAGCTACGCTCTGGACGAGATCGTTAACCCCAAGCTCAGGAGGTACTGAGGCTCCAGCTTATTTCCGACTCTGAGAACACCTCTGGGTGCGCGCTTGGAGGCCCTTCTAGCCAAGCTGCGAGACTACGTGACCGGGTCTAGGGAGAGGCTCGTCGAGGAGGTCAGGAGGCTTATAATGATGCCCAGCATCTCGGGCACCGGAGAGGGCGTAGGGGAGGCGGCGGGGTTCCTGAGGGACTGGATGAGGGAGAGGCTCGGCTGCGACGCGACTCTCCTGAGCTACGGGGGTCACCCGGTAGTCTACGGCAGGGTCGGCCCCAGAAACGGGAGGAGGGTCGTCGTATACGGCATGTACGACGTACAGCCACCCGACCCCCTGGACGAGTGGGAGCACCCTCCGTTCGAGGCGGCGGTGGTCGGGGACAGAATAATCGGTAGGGGCGCCTACAACAGCAAGGCAGGCCTCATGTGCTCCCTCTTGGGCGTCGAGGCCCTCAAGGAGGTGCTCGGAGAGCTGCCAGTGGGGATCACGTTCGTCCTAGAGGGCGAGGAGGAGATAGGCAGCCCGTCGCTGCCCAAGTTCGTGGAGGACAAGAGGGGGGAGCTGGAGGGGTCCGATCTCGCGTACTCCGCCGAACCCTCGGAGGAGGTCCCGGGCAAGCCCGTGATAGGGCTGGGGAACAAGGGTATAGTCTTCGTCGAGCTGAGGGCGAGGACCAGCCGCTACGACGCTCACAGCAGTCTGGGACCGGGGCTTGTGAACCCCGCGGCTGTTTTAGCGAGGGTCGCCTCGGAGCTGATAGACCCGCTCTCGGGTCCGAGGCTCGGCTGGCTCGAGGACAGGGCCGTTACCCCGACGGAGGAGGACCTGGAGTACCTAGACGACGTAATAGAGTCCTGCCCCGTCGAGAGAGTGGTCGAGGAGTATGGGCTCTACAGGACCCTAGCGACCGGGAGGGACTGGTACGTGAGAGTCTTCTTCAGGCCCTCGGTGAACATAGACGGGTTCCACTCAGGGTACGTAGGGCCGGGAACCAAGACCATAACCCCGGCAGAGGCCGTCATGAGGCTCGACTTCAGGCTCGTCCCCAACTTGGAGCCGGACGACGTCCTGACCTACCTCAGCGAGGTGCTGGAGAGGCTGGGAGTAAAGGAGCTCGTAGAGGTGGGAGTCCACGACTCGTACACGTGGAGCAAGACGAGCCCGAGGCACCCGACCGTCAGGCTAGCGGTGGAAGCGTACTCGGAGATGGGATTGAAACCTTACGTGATCCCCATGGCTCCCGGATCGGCCCCGTTCTACCTCTTCACCAGAGTGCTAAAGGTACCCATGATAGCTACGGGTCCGGGCCACGGCGGCAGGGCCCACGCACCGAACGAGTACGTCACCGTGGACACCGTACCCAAGCTGACTCTCTACACGGCTACGCTGCTCCTGAAAGTGGCCTACGCTCGGGGGCTTGGAGGGGTCTAGACGCTCGGGGAGAGCCCGGAGCCTCGCCGGGTCCTCCACCACTCGATATTTAGAGCGGGGGACTTGAGCAACCCCCGGAGCTCCAAGTACTTGCGGCCGAGGGACGACTCGAAGAAGCGCGGCAACAAGATGTAGTCCAGAGCGCTCCCCTCCGCTGCGTCTATCCTCACGTACTTCACGAGCTCCCTGAAGGGGCCGCCCGCTAGGCCGCTCGCTACGACCGCGTAGCCCCGAGCCGTCTCCTTGACGCGCCTAGCCCCGAGCCCCCTCATCAGCCTAACCGGCGCGGCCTCCCCAAGGCCTTCCTCGAGGACCCTGAAGACCCTCGGGTGCCTGGCGAGCCTCCCGGATAACAGGACCTCGGTAGGTCTGCGGACGTGGTAGAGCATCGAGTAGACGGCCCGGACCACTCCCTCGACCATGGCCTCGAAGCACACTCTAGACATTGGATCCTCAACGACGTTCTCCACCCACTCGCCCGGGCTCCCTCTTCCCGTGATGCTCGCGCACCCCGTGGTGAACACGTCGGACTTCTCGAACCTCGAGACGGCCTGGACAGCCTCCAGGTCGAGAGCGCCCGAGGTGAGGAAAGCCGGGCCGAGCATCGTGGTTCCCCCGATCCCGTGGACGACCCTCCCACCTTTGACTGCCACGACCGCGCTGTAGCCGAAGCCCATCTCCACGTGTATGTAGTCCACCCTCTCGTAGGGGACCCCGTGCTCCTCGGAGACCTCGTGCACTCCGAGAACAACCACTGCGAGCTTGTCCGCCGTCCCCATGTCGACCTTGTTTATCTTCCCCGACACGGGGACCGTTGGGAGGTTCACGACCCCCGGTATGAGTATAGCCGGGAGCTCTCTTCTCCGCATCTCCACGGCTATTTTCGCCATGGCGTGGTAGATGTTGGCCCCCACCTCACCCCTCGATACGGCCCTCTCGATATCCTCCCGAGTTGTAGCGAGGATGAACGTGTAGTAGAAGTCCTCGAAGAGGTCGAGCGGGATGTCGCTCAGCCTGGTGACTTCCACGCCGTACCCCGATGGAGCGGCGATCACGTCTACCTCCCCCGCTCTCTCCAGAGCCTCCAGAACCCTCTCGGGAGACCGCGCTGCCTCCAGAGTGTCTATGACCTCCTCGTAGCAGACCTCGCCGTCGCAGAGCCCGCATATATCTATGGACTTCGAGCCGGGGTCCATCCCTACCGACCTCACCCTCTCCCCCCATGCTCCGCTGGCTGGTGACCGTATATGAGGACGCGCGTGAGGCTCTGGACGCACGAGGTAATTAACTCCCGACGCGCAGCTCTGCGGGAAGAGATGAGCGCGTGCTCCAGGAGGACGGCCGTAGACGACTACCTCTCGACCATCTACAGGCTTGAGGAGGTATTCGGCGTCGCCAGGACTACCGATATCTCGAGGGAGCTGGGCGTCAGACCCGCTACCGTCAGCAAGGTCCTGAGGAGGCTGGCGTCCGAGGGGTACGTCGTGTGGACGAGGTTCAGGGGGTTCAGGCTGAGCGAGAAGGGGAGCGCTGCGATACGGCCCTTGGTCAGGAGGCACAGGATCTGCGAGGTCTTCCTATCCATGCTCGGCTTCGACCCCTTGGAGGCTCACGAGTACGCTCACTACATGGAGCACCTACCCCAGAGAATCGTGGAGTCCATCTACAGGTACGTAGGGGCCCCCAGGGAGTGTCCCCACGGGAACCCGATACCCGGAGAGGGCGCCTCACCGAGGGGGAAACCCCTCTCGGAGTTCAGATCGGGGGACGTAGTCGAGGTGGTGGGCTACAGGGGGGAGCTGGTCACTCACATGAGGAGGAGCCTGGAGGCGGGGCTCGTCGGCGGAGCCAGGGTCGAGATCGTGAGCAAGAGGGGCAGAGCCGTCTGCGTGAGAGTCGGGGACGAAGTGAAGAAGCTGGACCTCAAGACCGCCATGACCGTGCTGGTCAAGCGCGTGGAGTAGCCGGGATCCCCCTATTCAAGGGCACTCCGGGGCTAAACCAGCTAGGGTGGAGCCCTAGCGGAAGCTGGAGACCCGGTGCTGCGCAGAGCTTGTTAAGCGAGGGACGTACGGAAAACGGGGAGATCCCGGCTACTCTACGCTCCGGTCACTCCTCCTTCTCCAGCACGACCGCGGTTCCGTAAGCTACAACCTCGGCTGCTCCACTCATGATACTTGAGGTGCTCAGCCTGACCCCGATCACGCCGTTCGCTCCCATGGCTTTTGCCTTCTCGACCATCCTCTGGACGGCCTCGTCCCTGGACCTGGCTAGAAGCTCCGTGTACTCGACGATCTCTCCTCCGGCTATGTTCCTCAGCCCCGCGATTATGTCTCTGCCTATACTCCTGGCTCTAACGACGCTGCCGCTGACCAACCCCAGGACCCTCTTGATCCTGTAGCCCGGCACATGCTCCAGGGTCGTGACCACGAACTCCTGGCCCATATTCTCCCCGATTTACCTCTCAGCCCCCCTTATAATCCTTCGTCGAGCGCCGACGGATCGCTTGTCAGCTACGCGAGGCCGGCTTCAGCCGCTCCGCCTCCGACGCCCTTAAGCTCTTCAGCGAAGGCGCCGCCACCCTCGCGAGCAGGACCACGCTGAGAGCTGCTAGGGCCAGTTCGGCGAGCCACACACCCCTCAGCGAGAGCAGGGCTGCTCCAGCGGTCAGGTTCGCGGCCGAGTGCGACGCCACCGAGGCGATCAGTAGCCTGAGGCTTCGGGGGTTCCTGCTGAGGAGCAAGGTCAGCGAGAGGTGGATAGCTATGGCCGCGTTCCTCTCCAGAGCTCCCGGCATCAGGTCGATCCACCTGTACCCGCGCGCTGCGGCGTGCAGCCCCGCGGGCAGAGCGTAGACGAACAGAGCCTCCGCGAGGCCCCAGCCCAGGCCGAGAGCTACCGGCCTCCTCGGCAGCTCCTCCCTCACGAAGCTCGCTCTCAGCGTCAGGACCCTGACGGTCTCCTCGAAGAGTCCCGCCACCGCGGAGGCGAAGATCGTTCGGAG
>CALKCU010000044.1 GCA_938083005.1 uncultured Sulfolobales archaeon
CGGGGGTTCCTGCTGAGGAGCAGGGTCAGCGAGAGGTGGATAGCTATGGCCGCGTTCCTCTCCAGAGCTCCCGGCATCAGGTCGATCCACCTGTACCCGCGCGCTGCGGCGTGCAGCCCCGCGGGCAGAGCGTAGACGAACAGGGCCTCCGCGAGGCCCCAGCCCAGGCCGAGAGCTACCGGCCTCCTCGGCAGCTCCTCCCTCACGAAGCTCGCTCTCAGCGTCAGGACCCTGACGGTCTCCTCGAAGAGTCCCGCCACCGCGGAGGCGAAGATCGTTCGGAGAACCGGCTGGAGCCTGACGGATAGCTGTAGCAGGGGTAATCTCAGGATAAGCGCCGCCAGCCACCCTCCCCCTCCCAGCACCGCGACAGCCCAGGCACCGCGGCTCCCGCCGGCCGTCCTAGCCAGGATCGCGAGGCCGGGTGCTAGCGAGACTACTATCGGGACCGCGTAGTCCAACATCCCGCGGACCCGGCTGAGGACCGCGTCTCGGGGAGGAGTTAAAAGCTAATAGGGACGCCGCGAAGCCCGGGTGGCGACTCTATGAGCAGTCGCGGATACGAGAAGCACGTCCTGCAGGGGGCCGTCGCGGGGCTCGCCACCGGGGTCGTCGTCGGACTGGTGGTGCTTGCGCTAGCACAGCACGTGGGCGCTCTAGTCGAGGACCTGGCCAGGCGGCAGCTCTCCGAGGTTCTGCCGCTCGAGGCAGTCGAGGAAGGGGTCGGAAGGATCAGGGGGGTCGTGGAAGTCCTGGTACGCGCGGCACCGGCCCTATACGCGTTCCAGTACGCCCTACTCGGGTCGCTCTTCGGTCTGGTTAAGGGTGTGCTTAGGATCAGGCTGGGATGGGGGGAGGCGGCCTCCGCTCTAGCAGCCGGAGGCCTGTTCGCACTCCTGCTGGGGGCGGTGCCCCTGGTGGTGCTCTCGGCCCTGGATCCCGGGCTCGTAGACACCATCTCCAGGTACTTCGATCCGTACGTCGCGGCGCTCTCGCTCGGGGCCCTGTTCACGGTAGCGATAGTGCTGGTAAGCGCTGTGAGAGGTCCGTGGACCGGGCTCTTTGAGGCTAGGCCGAGGGAGGTTTAGCTGTCACGATCCGGAGCGGCGCGGAGATATAGCCTGCGGACCAGCTAGGTAGTTAGGCTAGGTGGTTTGCCCAAGGACCGGCTAGTGGGAGAGCTCGACGAGGCTCTCTGGGCGAACTACGGAGACGCGGGAGCGGGGGTAGTCTACGAGAGGGTCGAGGAGTACGGAGAGCCTGAGCCGGGTCCCGACGTGCGGGACCTCGGCCTCCCCGACGTAGTCGAGAAGGTCCTGCTGAAGCGCGGTATCGAGAGACTGTACAGGTTCCAGTACGAGGCGTACAAGCACGTACTGGACGGCCGCAACGTGGTCATCTCGGCCGGGACCGGGACCGGCAAGACCGAGGCGTTCTTCCTGCCTCTGGTAAAGAGGGTCGCTGAGGAGAGGGGGAGAAACCCGAGAGCCCTGATACTGTACCCGACGAAGGCCCTGGCCAGGGACCAGCTCGCGCGCTTCTCGGAGTACGAGGTCTTCGGGTCGGTGGGGGTCAGCGTCTACGACGGCGACACTCCGAGGAGCTTGAGGCCCCGCATAGCCTCGAACCCGACCCCGTTCATAATCACGAACCCGGACATGGTCCACGTAGGACTGGTCTACAGCCGCCACATTAGGAGGTTCGTCTCGACAGCGGAGACCGCGGTCTTCGACGAGCTCCACGTGTATGAGGGGGTCCTGGGGTCCCACGTCCACCACCTGTTCCGCAGGGTCAAGGCGACTCGCGGCGGACCCCCGCAGGTCGTAGCGTCCTCGGCCACGATAGGCAACCCGAGGGAGTTCGCGGAGTCCTTGTTCGACGAGGAGTTCGTCGAGGTCAGGGGGACAGCCATGAGGAGGGGGACGGTCGTGCACGCGCTCGTCTCCGCGGGGGCCATGAGCAGGCTGACGATAGTCTCGTTTCTGGCGAGCTTCCTGGCCGGCAGGGGGCTCAGGTTCATAGCCTTCGTGGACAGCCAGCAGCTGGCCGAGCTGTTGACGAACGTCCTACGCAGCAGGCACGGTCTGGAGGTCATGGTCCACAGAGCTGGGATACCGGCGGAGGTCAGGAGGAGGGTCGAGAGCGATCTCAGGGACGGGAGGATCCAGGGGGTAGTCTCGACCCCGACCCTCGAGCTGGGGATAGACATAGGGAGCCTGGACTCGGTCATCCTAGCAGCGCCGCCCCCCTCCTACACGAAGTACCTCCAGAGAGCCGGGAGGGCCGGGCGCAGGAGGAGGGGCTACGTCTTCACGGTCCTCGGCGACGATCCGGTAGACTCCTACTATACCGGACATCCCGAGAGGTTCTTTGAGCAGGAGGTTCCGCCGAGCGTCATAGAGCCGGAGAACGAGGAGGTGGCCAAGACTCATTTGGTGGCGTTCCTGCTGCAGCGCGGCAGGGCCGCTGAGGGCGATCTCCCGAAAGTCTGGAGATCCGCCCTGAGGGACCTCCTGTCGGAGGGTCTCGTCAGGATAGATAGGAGGGGCTTCGTGGTCCCGCTATTCGCTGAGGCCAGGAGCTACCTGTCCGCGCGCGAGGGGATAAGGTCTCCGGGACCCGTAGTCAAGCTCGTGGACTCCGGAACGGGCGAGGTTATAGGGGAAAGAGAGATGCCAGTGGCCCTGCTGGAGCTGTACCCAGGATCCGTGTACCTCTACCTAGGAAGACCCTATAGGACCGTCGAGCTAGACCTGAGCAACCTGAGGGCCCGCCTGGAGAGAGCTGGCGACGTCCTCGAGTACTATACGAGGCCTCTGTACACGGTCGACGTAGCGGACTACGAGCCCCTGGAGGAGAGGGGGTCCGAGCTCGGGGTCCCCCTAGTCTACGCTCACGTGAAGCTCGAGGTGAGAGTTGAGGGGTACGTAGTCAGGGACGCCTACTCCGGCGCCCTCGTGGAGTCCGCCCACTACGCCGAGCCCCTGGTGTACAGATACCCGACCAGAGCGCTCGCAGTCAAGTTCGAGGAGTTCGACGAGCTGGGGTTCGAGGGGATGATCGAGGCCTACCACGCGGTCGAGCACGCGATTATATCGGCGGCCAGGGTCGCGTGCGGAGCGGGCCTCGGCGACATGGGTGGGGTCAGCTACCCGAGCGGCGACGTGGTCTTCTACGACGGGAGCATAGGCGGAAGCGGTCTGGCCAAGCTTCTATACTCTAGGTTCGAGAGAGCGGTCGACGTGGCTCACTCGATACTGAGTAGGTGCGACTGCTACGATGGCTGCCCGCGCTGCGTCTACAGCCCCTACTGCGGCAACAACAACAGGTTCCTGTCGAGGAGGAAAGCCCTCTACGTGCTGGAGAAGATGGTGAGCGAGAGACCCGCGGTGAGGAGGGAACCTCTCGAGGAGAGGTACGGGGAGCCGTACGTGTAGAAGGCTTAGCTACACTCTCATCGCTAGGACCTTCCATCTCTTCGCCGAGGGATCCTTGGGCGAGCGAGGGCCTAGTACCTAGTACCCGCCTCCCGCTCCGCGCTCGCTCCGACCTCCTACCCCTGCGTGTTGGAAGCTCTACCCCCGATCGCGCGTGGCTCACCGAGCTTTACGCGGAGGTTCTTCGAATTCCGCGCTTCGGGTCCTAGGTCGAGAACCTCTCCGGCGCTCTCCACGCTCGGCCGGCGAAGCCGGCGCTTCCCGGTCCCGCTCCCCCTGGCCGACCCGACGTAAGCTTTCTCGAAGTCTAGGCCCTCGCTCCAGCTCTTCCCCCCATCGTGAAGGAGGCCGGTCGGAGAATCTACGAACCCTACACCGCGGGAGGCCGAGCTCCTAGGGTTTAAGACCCTCTTGAGGTAAGAGGTAGAAAGCCGCAGAGGTCGAGAAGCGCTCCCCTTCAATAGATTACGCGACACTACGCCGAACGCGCAGAGAGCGTGGGGGCAGACCCTGCGGTGGTCGCTGGTGTGAACGCGTAAGGCCGCGCGGCGGCGCGGAGCCCTGCTCGAATGCGGTTTCAGAGATAGGCCTCCAGGTGCGCGACTCCGCGTCGGTGGGTTTTTATGGTACCGGCTAGGACAGCTGCCCTCGAGAATCGGCCAATAAAGGTCTCCCGGGTCCTCTCCGGACGGGTTCCGGAGGACCCCAACAGCTTGCGTGAAAAGGATCGCATCGAGCCGACTTCGGCTAACGCGCGGTGCTCGAAGTGGAAAAAGCCGGGAGCCGCTCGGCAGCGGCTGGAGCGAGAGAGGTTAAAAGTCTCTGTAGACCGCATTACTGGGGGATGAGAGGGGTCTTTAAGCGCTGAGGAGTGATGCCTAACCCACGCTACGACCCCCTCAGTGATGACTTCCTCCGGCACTGACGAGTGATGTGAAGGCATTTGTCTGATCGACCCGAGCGGGAGCGGAGCTCCAGGAATGGTGACGGGCCCCTCCCCCGGAAGAGGGCGTTACCGGTGGCGTCCCGGCGATGGGGGTCCCTATCCCGGTCCTCCCTCGCCTGCTCGCTTCCTCGGGCCTAAGCTCACTGAGCCGCCAACGAGCTTCTCCCTCTTGGAGCGCTCCGCGCGGTAGAGCTCGCGGGCTTCTGCCGCTATCCTCCCGATCAACTCCCTACCTCCTAGCTCCTCCAGCAGGGAGGGGTTGTAGCGCAACTCCCTCGGATGGTATCCCTGGGCCGCTCTGGCCACCAGGAAGCCCAGGTTAGCGGCGTCCAGTACGGACTCCCTGCTCTCCAGAGCGTCGCCCTGCCCCGCGTAGCAGGCGAACGCCCACGGGGGTATCGCGGCACCCATGGAGTTTAGCGCGATCATGAGCTGGGATATCGCGGCGATGTTACCGCTCTCGGCCCCGACGGCTATGAACCCCGCAACCTTCCCCTCCACTAGGGACCTCCCGGAGACGAAGATCACGTTCTCGAGGGAGGTCATCCTGTCTATGAGGTTCTTCAGGTGCCCGCTGGGGCCGTACCAGTAGACGGGCGTGGAGATTATCAGCGCGTCCGACTCCGCAACGGCCTTTAGCACTCCGTTCGCGTCGTCGGTGTCGACGGGGCACGGGTATCCGCAGGCCAGCTGAGCGTCGCTCGCGCAGCCCAGGCAGGGCTCTATGCGGTGGTCGTAGAGGTGGAGGATGCTGACCGAGGCCCCGGCGTACCTGGCAGCCTCCGCCGCCACCCTGAGCAGCTTGTAGCTGTTACCGTACTTCCTCGGAGACGCGTTTATGGCTAGCACTCCTACCATAGGACCCCAGAGCAGACTCCGTGGGGGGCCCAGCCATTTAAGCTTTCCCGCCGACCCCGAAAGCCGCCCATCCGGGAGTCCTCTCGACCGCTCCGGGGGTCGGTGCGGACGCTTAATATCTTCCGGAAGACGCTGTAGCTCTAGTGTCGGGAGTGCCGCAGAGCGCTCCGGGAGCTCTCGGGGAGGCCGTCACCGCGGAGTGCTCTAGCTGCGGGAGGCGCCCGGCCAGCTACTTCAGGAGGCACTCCGGCGAGAGGCTATGTGCGGTGTGTCTGCGAAGAGACCTGGTCAGGAAGATCAAGAGGTCCTTCTCCCTGCTCGGCAAGAGGGGCTTCGGGCTCAGAGTGGCCGTACTCATCGACCCCAGCAGGCTTGCCGAGAGCCTCGCGCTAACGCGGCTTCTCGACGAGATAGAGCGGGAGTTCGGGGGGGTGGTTGTCTGCGTGGTCGCCGGAGAGGAGGCGCTGGAGTGCCTCCGGGATGTGAGGAGGTACTGCTGGGACACGATCTTCGCATCACCGTGTAGGAGGGTCCTCGAGGAGGTCGTGAGGTACGGGAGAGCGAGCTGCGACGTGGGCGCGAGGGTCGATGTCGTGGCTCTCCCGGGGACTCTGGACGACCTTCTCGCTCTCTTCCTGAGGGGGCTGGTGCTCGAGGGCGAGCTCGTGAAGCCGAGCGTGCACGCTAAGTGCTGCGAGCGCGAGTTCCTCATTCCGCTGTACGCGGTGCCCAGGGCGGACGTGGTGGCCTACGCGCTAGCTTCCGGGACCCTCAGAAACCTGGAGTGCCCGGGTTCCCCCGAGAAGCCGGACGCTCTGAGCAGGCTCGCGTCGAGACTTTCTCTGGAGCACCCCGAGCTTCTATACAGGTTTATGCGTAGCATGCTAGCGCTTTGAAGACTCCGTACTCCGCCGCGCGGAGGCCTCGAGCTTAAATCAAGCGGACGCGAGACTTAGCCCGACGGGTATGGAGAGGCCGGAACCAATGCTCCTGCTGGGCCTGTTCAGGAGAAACAGGTTTAGCTACGCGAGGGCCGCAGTGATCGGGGACGTTAAGGTCTCCTTCATAGACTCGTCCGTAGCGGACGACCTCAGGTGCTACGAGGAGATCGACCTACCGGAGGGATTGGAGGTAGAAGTGCCCGGCGTGGGGAGGTACCTCCTCTTCTCCGTTTGCGTGATCGATAGGGCGGTGTTCAACGGATACGAGATCCCGTTCCCGACAGTGGTACACGTGGCCAGGGTCCTCAGCGGCGAGCGCTTGTTCGAGGCCTGCATAGGCAGGGATCTGATAGACTACTGGCAGCTCCGCGTAGACCCCCTTGAGGGCGTGGTCAGAAGCAGGGTAGCGAGGAGAGTGAGACCGGAGTAGTCCACCGGAGCCCGGGTGCGGCCGTGGACTGCTCGAACCCCGGGAGAGACTCCGGGCTGACCTACGTGTAGCGTCCTAGAAAGTGTCAGGTCGCGGAGGGTCCGCAGCGAAGCAGCGCGCGGAGTCCCTCGAAAAGACGCCGCAGCCCGTCGGCCGTCCCGAGCGATGAGGGAGCAAGGCGGCTGCGAAGGAGTTTGCGGCGGTGATAGTTGTCGGGGAGAGCCCCCAGACTCGCCTTATAGAGGTCGGTTACCAAGGTATGGGGAGGTCGGAGAATGAGCTGGCGCGGAGACCTGGAGCTGGGGGCTCGGCTAAGGCTGTGCTACGGGGACTCTCTCTCGGGGACCCTAGTTAGGTCCCTAAGCCCGGATGACATCCCACCGAGGGGCTTCTCACTGCGCAGCTACCAAGAGGGCGAGTGCTTCGTATACGAGGTCTCCTCGGCGGGGAGCTCCAGCGACGACGTTCTGACCCTGGGCTCCATCCTGAACGAAGTGATTCTCCTGGCCGCGCTCGTGAGGAGATCGGTAGGGGTCTCAGAGCAGGAGGGCCGACGGTCACCTACGCGGGGAGCCGAGCTGAAAGGTTTTTAACTCTTCGCTCGTACTCAGCTCTAAGGAGGAGGCGTGTCGTCAGCCGCGAGAGCTAGGAAGGCGAAGAAGTGGTACACAGTCCTAGCTCCCGAGCTCTTCGGGGGCATACCCATCGGGAGCATGCCAGCTGACGAAGGCTGGAAGCTCCTGGGGAGGGTCGTAGAGACTACGCTATTCGACCTCACGGGAGACTTCACCAAGCACTACGTGCGCCTCTACTTCCAGGTCTACAAGTACGACGACGAGAGCGTGTACACGAGGTTCAAGGGCCACGAGCTCTCCAGAGACTACGTTAAGTCGATAATCAGGAGGAGGTCCTCTAAGATCGCCGGAATAGTGGACGTCACGACGAGCGACGGGTACGTGCTCAGAGTCACGGGGCTAGTACTGACGACCTACAACTGCAACGCTAACCAGAAGAGGGCCATCAGGAAGGTCGTATTCCAGACGCTGACCGAGTGGGCTCAGAAGAGCACCTTCGACGACTTCGTCAAGGCTATGGTCTTCGGGGATCTAGCTACGGAGCTCATGTCGCGCGCCAAGAAGATCTACCCGGTTAGAAAGGCCGAGATATACAAGTCCAAGCTTCTGGCCGTCTGGACCCCCTCGGGCTTGGTGCCCGCGACCATAGTAGCGCGAAAGCCTACCTCATAGGGGAGGCCGCGTAGAGAGCTCGTTCTCTATCAGCAAGGAAGCTGCGCAGCGGAACGGATATAGGGTAGACCTCTCAGCAGAGCTGCGGGGACGAGGACTGGCGCGAGTCCGCAGATACGCGTGTATAGTGTGTGGCCGCGTATTCCCGGAGGGGCAGGGCATCGTCATCAAGATCGGGGACAGGGAGATAACCTTCCACAGCAGTAGGTGCGCCGCTAAGTTCTACAGGATGCTCGTCGACAGGGGCTCCAAAGAGGTCGTCAGCGAGTCCTTGAAGCTCGCTAAAGAGCTCGAGAGACTTCTCGAAGAGAGGAAAGAGGCCGCGTCGAAGAGGATTTAGTCCGCGGACGCGCGAGACGCACCGCCGACCGCTCCGGACCAGCGGCTCTCGCTCGGCTAGCGCGATCCCTCTCGCTTAATACTACTTTCTCCCAGTAGTCTAGCGGGAGGCGCGCTATGGTCAAAGTGGTCACCGAGGCGCTCGGCGAGGCCGAGGTGGTAAAGCTACTCAGGGAGTACACCGTGGCTTGGTTTAGGAGGTCGTACGCGGAGTTCACGCCAGCCCAGCTCATGGCCATACCCTACATCAAGAGAGGCTACAACGTTCTAATCTCAAGCCCTACCGGGACGGGCAAGACTCTGGCCGCGTTCCTACCCATAATAGACGACCTCTACAGGCTCGGGGAGCTCGGGGACCTGAGGGACCAGGTCTACGTCGTCTACGTCTCCCCCCTCAGGGCTCTCAACAACGACGTAGTCAAGAACTTGAAGAGGCCCGTAGAGGAGATACGCAAAACCGCCTCCGATATGGGTATCGAGCTTCCCGAGCTGAGGATGAAGGCGAGAACGAGCGATACTCCACCGAGCGAGAAGCAGAGGATGCTGAGGGAACCCCCTCATATACTAGTAACAACCCCCGAGTCCCTGGCGATAGCCCTCGTGGCACCGAGATTCAGAGAGAGGCTCTCGGGAGTGCGGTGGGTTGTGATCGACGAGGTCCACGAGCTCGCCTCGAGCAAGAGGGGCGCGCACCTCTCGCTGAGCCTCGAGAGGCTCGAGGAGCTAGTCCCGGGAGAGCTGCAGAGGATAGGGCTTAGCGCTACCATAGCGCCCGTAGAGACCGTCGCGCAGTTCCTGGTGGGCTACAGGTCGGACCTAGAGCCGAGGGACTGCGTAGCCGTCGACGCGAGGTTCGTAAAGCCCATGGAGATAAGTGTCCTCTGCCCCAGGGTCGATATAATAAGGGATCCGGCCGAGGTCGTGAACGAGGCCATCTACCGGGAGCTCAAGGAGATAGTCCTAGAGCACAGGACGACCCTCGTGTTCGTGAACACGAGAAGCTCGACCGAGAGAGTGGTCTTCAAGCTGAGGAAGATCTTCGAGAAGGAGGGAGTGCTGGACGCGGACGAGGTGGAGGCTCACCACAGCTCCCTCAGCAGGGAGCTGAGGCTCGACGTGGAGAACAGGCTGAAGAGCGGCGAGCTCAGAGCCATAGTGAGCTCGACCTCCCTGGAGCTGGGGATAGACGTGGGCTACATAGACGCTGTCGTGCTGCTGAGCTCCCCCAAGAGTGTTACGCGGCTCATACAGAGGGTCGGGAGGTCGGGTCACAGCGTCGACGACGTTAGCAAGGGCTACCTGCTCGCCGTGGACAGGGACGACCTCGTCGAGGTAACAGTGCTAGCCAAGCTCGCCAGGAAGAGAAGGCTAGATAGAGTGAAGATGCCCAGAAAGCCCCTCGACATCCTCGCTCAGCACATAGTCGGGATGTCTCTAGAGAGGAGGTGGAAGCTGAAGGAGGCGTACGAGCTGGTCAGGAGGTCTTACAGCTACCACGACCTGACCTGGGACGAGTTCGCGCGAGTGGTGGAGTACCTAGCGGGAAGGCACGATGACCTCCTCTCCGCGGCGAGGACCTACTCCAAGATAAGGTACTACGAGGACGAGGAGACCTTCGGGAGGAAGAGGGGTGTGCGGATGATATACTACCTGAACTCCGGCGCCATACCGGACGAGGCCAAGGTCAAAGTGTTCACCGAGGACGGGCGCTACGTAGGCGACCTGGAGGAGGGGTTTGTCGAGTATCTAGAACCGGGAGACGTCTTCGTGCTCGGGGGTAAGACCTTCCAGTTCGTGAAGTCCAGCGCCATGAGGGTGGTCGTGAGGAGGGTCGAGCATCAGAGACCCACGGTCCCGAGCTGGTTCTCCGAGACGCTCCCGCTCGCGTTCGACTCAGCTATAGAGGTGGCCAGGTTCCGGGGCTACGTCTCCCGTCTGATAGACGAGGTCGGTGTGAAGAGAGCCGTCAGGGAGGTCTCCGCGGCCTACGGCGTGGAGAAGAGCCTGGCAAGGCACATCGTCAACTACGTCAACGAGCAGAAGAGCTACGTCGGAGTGGTGCCGGACGACAGGACCGTTCTCGTGGAGATGTGGTACGACGAGAGTGCGGAGGCCGACAACCTGATATTCCACACGCTGTTCGGGAGGAGGGTCAACGACGCCATCGCGAGGGCACTGGCCCTGCTCGTGAGCGACGCCCTGGAGGCCAACGTCAGGGTCACGGTGACGGACAACGGCTTCATGCTGACGCTGGCCTCCAGGGAGCCCCTCTTCAGCGACAGAGTGCTCGGCGAGGTCTTGGAGGAGCTGAAGGCGGGTCGGCTCAGGGACGTGCTCAGGAGGGCTTTGAGGAGATCCGAGATTTTGAAGAGAAGATTCAGACACTGTGCGGAGAGGGCGCTAGCCCTCCTCAAGAACTACAGGGGGGAGGAGACGAACGTCGGCAGGAGGCAGGTGACGGCCGAGACCCTGATGAGGCTCTCGGAGCCCGTCTCGGGCTTTCCGATACTCGAGGAGGCCTATAGGGAGGTGATGGAGGACGTGATGGACGTTGAGAACGCCGAGAGGGTTCTAGAGTCGATCGGGAGGGGCGAGATAGTCCTGCGAGCAGTGAGGGTCGACGGCCCCCCGTCGCCGTTCGCTCACACGATAGTCGCGCACGGCTACAGCGACGTGGTCCTCATGGAGGACAGGAGGAAGCTCCTCTTGAGGCTCTACGAGGAGGTGACGAGAAGGATCTCCGAAAAGCGATCTCGCGGGGTTAGCCCGCCCGCGCCGCCGAGCGGTGGTGCGTCAGCTCCCGGTAGCCCAGAGGCGGACCAGGTCCTCTGACGATACTACCTCGGCACCGTACATGGTCTTCATGTAGTTTACGGCCTCCTCGTGGTCCCTAGGGTTGGAGGTGGCCGTGGCGTCCTTCACCACCACGACCCTGTAGCCCCTGAAGAACGCGTCGGCGGCCGTGTGCTTTACGCATATGTGCGTATGTATCCCCGTGAGCACCACCGTTCCGACCCCGAGGCTCCTGAGCAGAGGATCGAGACCGGTCTCAAAGAACGCCGAGTAGGTCCTCTTCTCCAGGACATAGTCGCGAGCCGCGGGCTTTAGCTCCTCGATCACCCTAGATCCCTCGTCTCCCTTCATCGCGTGCTCCCCCCATACTCTTATCTCGGGATCGGTAGGCAGGTGAGAGTCGTTAGTGTAGACCACCGGAACGCCCGCGAGCCTGGCGGCGTCGACGACCCTCCTGATGTTTCCTACGACCTCCGCACACGGCTCGCACTTGAGCCTCCCGAAGACGAAGTCGTAGAGCATGTCTATAACGAGCACAGCATACTCTTTCACCGGCGCTCCCCGAGGAGGTCGGGTCCCGGTCTTAAATGTGTACTAACACTGCTGCTCTGCGCGCCTGCGGAGACCTGGAACGCCCCGAAGAAGCCCTCGCGCGTTTGCTGCCCGGCGATCTTGAGGTTCCGGACGGCACCTCGTCGGAGCTCCTCCGCGATTGGTCGGCTACCCGGAGGACTCCAGGACCTTTCTATCCACGGCGAAGACCGCGCAGAGATACTCTTCCTCGGACTGCTCCAGAAGCTTCACCGCTCCCTCGCCCTTAAGTACTTGGCCCTCGCGCTCCAGGAGGGCTCCAGCTATCTCGTTGCCGTCGACTATCAGCCTCGCCGTCTGACTACTACCCCTGAGGACGGCGTAGACGGGGCACCGGTTCTCGAGGCTGGCGCGGGACAGGGTATCGATCAGTTGGGAAGAGTACTTGGCCCTAAACGTGGTCACCGGCCTCCCCGATGTGGTCAATCTGTACACTGCCAGCGGGTCCTCGAGTAGAGCAGAGTACCTGTCCGAAAAGCCCACCGGCCTGGCGCCCTCCTCCACGGGGGCTGGCGCTCTGGGTGCCGCCTCAAGCTCCCCCTCCCTCCTCTCCGCTCCCACCTCGACCGCCGCCCGCACCTCGGCTTCGGTTGGTGGGGTTGGCGATGCTGCTGCGAGCTCGGGCCTGACCTCGCGCGGCAGCTCGATCCCGGGAGCGGCGGGGGCCCTCATTAACGCGCTGGAGAAGATCTCTGGGATTCTCCTCACCAGCTCCTCCGTCTCTCTGCTCGCAGCTCTCTCCTTGAAGTAGCTCGACCTAACATAGACCTCGAAGGTTATCTCGGTGCCCCCCTCAACCCTTACGGCATTCACTCTGAAGCTTACGTCCATGCTAGGGGGCCTAACGAAGCCTAGGATTAGCTCCCCGATGACGCTGCTCTCTAAGGTGAATCTGTTCGCCCACCTCATAACCGTGAAGCTAAGGATGACGGTGCTCTTAAACCCGAAGGCGTTCAGGTAGGCGATAACGTCGTTTCCCCTGAACGACCTGAACTCAAGCAATATGGGCAGCAGCGAGAAGAAGTCCCTAGGTCTGGATACGAGTTCGTACACCTCGTCCAGGTCGTGGGGTACTCTGAACGTTACAACGCGGTGGACGGGCACGGTACCCCGTATTCTCCGTGGTTCGGCTCTAATAAATAGCCGAGCCGTACCTCTCGAGGTCTCCCCGAGAGGTCTCTAGGGGGCCTATCGGCAGTCCTCCCGGCGAACCCCCACCTTGCTGGCGAGAGTACTGAGCTCGCGGACGGTGAACCAGGGGTGCCTGTCCCTCAGCTTAAGGCTCGCTGCTGCAGACGCCATCGCCGCGGCACTCGGGAGACTCAGCTTGTCCACGAACAGGTAGCGGGCCAGTGCGGCGGTGAACACGTCCCCCAGGCCGATAGGCTCTCCGTAAATCCCCCGCAGCGGTTCCATCTCGTACAGGCACCCGCTCCCGCGGGACGCTACCCTGAACGGTCTCCCGCCGTCGGTTATGATCACGTCGGAGCCCAGGACCTCCGAGCACTCCAAAGGGTCCTCCCAGCACTCCCCCGGGAACTCCTCCCTCTCCCCCCTGAGGACGCTCCACCTCGACTTCTCGAGATGCTTTACCACCTCAAAGACCCTGCGTGGCTCGTGGACCACGCTCCCGCGCGGGCCCTCCACCCTCACGAACCCCTGTACGTCGACTAGCGCGTTGCGGCCCTCGGTCAGTGCGACCAGGTCTTCGGGATCCAGCTCGCCGAGCGTTGTCGATACGAGGACGGACTCGCACTCTCTCAGGGTCCCCGGAATTCTATCCACCTCCAGCCTCGACCTCCTGAGAGCGCGCAGATCCCTACTGCCATCGCGTATCGTTATCTCGAACACGGTCTCCCCGACGCCCGCTTCCACGACGTCCAGCGAGTGCCCCAGTCTCCTCAGAAACCTCGACACTGAGGACCTCGTCGTTACCAGGAGAGCGCGCAGTTCTAGGTACACGAACGCTAGGCCGATGAAGTATGCTGGCCCCCCTAGGCGGGCCCTCCCGCCTACGCGATCGAGAGTAGACGCGGCGATCACTGCTAGCACTGAAGCCCTCCGGGCTATCGTAGCGCGCACCTACCTATAAGTAGTGGGAGACCACGCGAAGCCCCGTTCCCGGGTCGCGTCGGCTCCGCGATCCGGAAAGAGGGGCCGCTCTGCCGATAACCGGTATGCCCGTGGAGGCTCGGCCCTCAGGATCGGGAAGTCAGCCGGTACTCCCTCCCGCCGTAGAGGTACACTATCCCCTCCTTAATCATAGCGTTCATGAGCTCCCTCTCCTCGTTGCTCAGCCTTGCCATCTCCAGCTTCTTTATGGGGAACCTGTCCAGGAAGCGGTTGTAGAACTCCGCGTCGACGGCTAGGTCGGAGACCAAGACTACCAGTCCCGCTTTAACGTAGTCGTCCAGAGTTCTCGAGGCCGCGGACGCCAGCTCGCTGATCTTCACGACCCTCCGCGCTCTCAGCTCCCTGATGGCAGCGTCCTCGTGAAGCCCCTGATCTGCTTGAGCTCTTGACCTGTGCTCCTGGGGGGATCTCGCCAGGGCGTCCAGGGTCACCCTGATCTCCTTCACCTCCTTCTCGAGCCTCCCCACCCTATCGGCCAGCTGCTCTACGGTCTCCCTAAGCTTCTCGAACTTGAGCGCGATGTCGTCCCCCCTTCCTCCCGGTGGCCCTCTGTCGAAGCCCAGATCGCTCTCCCCGAGGTTGACCGGCTCGGCGGAGACCCTAACGTAGTAGCCCTCGCCGGGGACCCTGACCACGTGACCCGAGTCTCTCAGTCTGTTGAGGGCTACCCTCACTTGGCTTAGCGAGAGACCCAAGGCGTCGGCTATCAGCCTGGGCGTCGCTCCGGGGTTCTCCTTCAGGTACCTCAGTATCCTCGATTCCGCACTCAAGACGTTCCGAGGAACTTATAACGTTAAGAGGCTAATAAGTACTGGGGTGACGGGTACGGTCAGGAGCGTGAGCGATGGTCTAGAGCCCAAGAAGAGGAGGCTTATGGAGCTCATAGACCTGAGCGCGGAGCCGTGGAGGAAGGCGGCCTTCTACTCCAACGAGGAGGCCATGGAGATACTGACCCAGCTCTACCAGCGCTGGGAGCGTCGGTTGAGGGCGGGCACTCCCCTGGATTACGCGACCGAGGAGGAGCTCGACAGGCTCCTCTTGATAGCGGAGAGGATAGAGCCCGAGGACATAGACAGCCAGCAGAGCAGGATGCTCATTACAGCGCTCTACGGTGAGGAGGTCCTGGAGGAGCTGAAGCGGCGTGAGAGGGAGAAGGAGAGGAAGAAGTCCGAGAAGCTCAAGAGGATTCTGAGGCAGATGTTCTTCCTTCCCTAGAGCAGTGGGCCGGACCCGCGAGATCCCTCAAGCTGATCGAGAGCTCTCAGCGCGAGGCCCGAGCTAGCGCGTGCCTCTCGAACGCCTTAACAGCTATCGCGATCGAGGCCCTGACGTCTTCGGGGAGCCTCTCTACACTCTCTCCCGCGAGACTCGGAGTCACGACCCTGCTCGCCTCCCCCTCCTCGACTATGTAGGCCGCGGTCACCCTCTCGTCCTCTATGACGCTCGCTATGTCGTCCGGCAGCCCCTTCAGGTACTGGGCTCCCACGCCCAGCAGTATCGTCCTGGGCCCAGCTCTGCTGAGCCTCTCTATGAGGTTCTTGATCTCCTCAGCTCTGTCTGCGTAGCCGTAGGTCAGGAGCCTCCCGCTCGCCAGGACCGCGTACGCTATCCTCTTCCCGAGGTCTATCCCTATGGAGATGGGGCTGTAGCCTCCGAGGACCCTGCTTAGCACGGCGCTGTACACCTCTTCAGAGCTGCTCACCGCGACCACCTCGGAGCACGATCCCGTGGGCGCACCGCTCCCACTAACGTACTTCAACCCCTCGGGGTCTACGACGAGTAGCTCCCCGGCGAAGCAAAGATCGCTCAGACCTGCGGGAACCCTGAACTCGACTCCGTGCTCCTCCAGCAGGGACTTGAGCTCTAGGAAAAGCCTCGGGTTTAGCACGAAGAGGGAGAGCCTGACCGCTACGGCCTCCACCTCCGCTGGCGGATCCCGCCCCACCTATAAATGCTCGGGAGAGCGGTCCGCGACCCGGGGGCCCTCCGCGGTCTTCTCAACACTCCCTGCGGACCCGAGCCTCGACCTCAACCTGGTTAGGGTAGTCCTCAGATCCTCAGGTATCACCTTCGTCTCGGCCAGCACGGGCATGAAGCTCGTATCGCCGAGCCACCGCGGCACTATGTGCACGTGCAGGTGGGACTCTATGCCAGCCCCGGCCACTCTCCCGATGTTCGCGCCTATGTTGTAACCGTCGGGCCTGTACTCCTCATCGATGGCCCTAATGATCTCCTTGACCAGGTTGAAGAGGTCTACCACTTCACGATCGTGGAGGAGTTCCGGCCTAGCGACGTGCCTCCTCGGGGCCACCATGGTGTGGGCGGTGTTGTAGGGGTAGGCGTTCAGCACCGCCACGCTATACTGCGTTCGCCGGACAACGAGGTCGCGCTCCTCGTCGTCCGATGCTGAGGCCTTGCAGAATACGCACTCGGCAGCCTCGGACGCTTTCTTTATGTAGATCATCCTCCAGGGAGCCCAGAGCACTCGCACTCTCCTCGCCCCGGGATTAGCCCGACCAGGGCTATAACTTAGCGTAGGAGGTGCCGCAGAGGAGTCCCCTGCTCCCCTTCGGCTAGGGGAGGGATACTAGTGTCTCCAGGTAGGGTACTGCGATTAGGGCGATGACGTACGAGAGGGTTATGAGCGCTACGTGCGGTATCGCCGGAGAGTAGACTACGTAGTCCGTGGATCTGATCAGACCCTCCTCCACGGCCCTCCGTAGGTCGAGCCACTGCCTACCGAAGTCCACGTCGATGTCGACCTCGCTACTGCACACGAGACCCTCCGGGGACGGGCGAGTGTGGAGGAACGCGAACTTCTTTTCTAGAAACTCCGCAACGGTTACGGGCCTACCCACAAGGTAGAGCAGCCTCTTGCTCCCCCGAGCGCACTTGAGACCGTTCATCACTCTCCTATTGATCACCGTGTTGTTCACCAGGTTAGCGAGCACCAGCGGGAGTGGGGCTAGGGAGGAGAGGACGAAGGTGGCCAGCGGTATGAGAGGTCTGTCGAGGTGCGCCAGGGCTACGAGCGCTATCGCTAGCAGATCAGCTCCGCCAAGGAGCTTGAACGCGAATAGGGTCCCGTAGACGATGGCCGGCAGCAGGGCCAGCACCGCTCCCACAACACGGTGCCACGGCACCGCTCCCGCGGCATGGTGCCACGTCCACCACCTGAGCGCGGCGTTGAAAAGCGCTACCGCGTAGGCGGGCACCCAGACTACCTCGGGCACCTCTCTGCTCGCAAGATCTCGGTACGAAGCGTAAGCGAGAGTGATGATGGTGACCGCTACCACTAGACTCTCGAGAACATCGATGTGCATCCCGGCTCCAGCCCTACTCCTCCAGGTCCCTTATGCCCTCCTCCGTGATTGCGAAGACGGCCTCCCCCTCAGGCAGGTGGGGAGCGTCGACCACTCTGGCGATCCTCCTGTTGCCCCTCGACTTCCTCAGCTGTATTCTCACCCCCGGTGCGTGAGCCAGGACGTGCCCGCCAACGGCCTGCGTGGGGTCCCCGTAGAACACGTCGGGTCTCGCCATCACCTGGTTGGTAACCACCACCGCCACCTCGTAGACGTCGGCTACTCTCGCCAGCTGGTGCAGGTGTCTGTTTAGCTTTTGCTGCCTGACCGCTAGGTTCTCCCTACCCGGGTACTCGGCTCTGAAGTGTCCGGTCACCGAGTCGACGACCAGGAGCTTTATGTTCTCTTTCGGTATCAGGTCCGCCACCTCGTCGATTACAGCCATCTGGTGGTCGCTCGATATGGCCCTTATCCAGTAGATGTTCACCATCACTCTCTCGGGGTCAAGCCCCAAAGCCTTCGCCATAGCCTCGACCCTCTCCCATCTAAAGGTGCCTTCGGCGTCTACGTACACAGCCTTGGCCTCCAGCCCCCCACGGTCCCTCGGCAGCTGAACGTTCACCGAGAGCTGCATGCAGAGCTGGGTCTTGCCCGTACCGTACTCTCCGAAGAACTCGGTGACAGTTCCCGCCTCGACGCCCCCGCCTAGCAGCTCGTCGAGCCTCCTGGACCCGGTGTGTATCTTGGGGAGGGCCCCCTTCTCCTTCTTCAAGTCCAGAGCTGTCTTCAGGGTCAGGCCCAAGAGCTCCCGGGCCTTCGTGACTATCCTGTGAGCGGTAGGCAGGGGGATCCCGACGACGCTGGCTAGCTCGCTGACGTTCGCCACGGCTATGGACTCAAGGGTCTTGTAGCCAGCTTCCCTTATCTTAGCTAGGATTGTCGGGGAGACGCCGAGGTCCTCGAGGGACTTCCCACCGCTCATCCTTGCCCCCTCCGAGAGGGTTAGAGAGCTATTAAGCTCGGTGAGCCGCTAGTCTCTACCGATTGGCGAGGCTATTAAACTCTCCCCCTCGACGCACAGGGCCTTCAGCAGGTCGTAGACCTCCGGGACCACTCTAGAGGCCTCCTCGAGCATGCGCCTGACAAGCTCTCTTATCTCCCACTGAGCCTTGGCCGCGAGCCTGAGGCAAGCGATGTGTAGAAGCTCCCTGAGGTTAACCGTCATTAGTATCCTGGTGGTGACGGCCTGCGGTAACACGTACCTAGCGTCTTCGAGGGGCACTCCCGCCTCAACCATCTCTTTGTAGAGCCTGAATGCCTCCTCGACCGCCCTCCTGAACCTCTCCCCGAAACCCCCCAAGCTCACAGACTCGGGAACCACGTACTCGATCCCCACCTCGGCGTACCTCTGAGACTCCTGCGTGTAGGACGCCAGCCTGTGCCTCACGAGCTGGTGGGAGGTGACTCTGGAGATGCCCTCTATAAGGAAAGTGAACGATACGTGCTCGAGGACCGAGGGGAACTTTGCGGACTCCAGCATCCACCCGCGCACGTGCTCCTCGGAGTAGTCCCTTAGGTAGTGCTGAAGAGTCTCCTGGGAGAGCTTTCCCTGCGAGACCTTCGCGGCTAGGACTACGAGCCTCCGCGGGTCGGCGCCCCCTGGAGAGCTCCAAGAAACCAGCTTAACCCTCAAGGACTCTCCCACTTTAGTGGTGCGGCTCCTTTATATCCGGGTGGTGGAAAAGCCTCCCCGCAGGGCAAGCTTGCGATCGCGTTCGATACGGTACGACCTACTAGCCTCTACTCCCGCGCACCGCATAGAGGGCCCCCGCTAGGGCCACAGCCATCCCCGCGACTACGTTGGGTTTGACTTCCTGGGAGAGCAGCAGGGACGCGAGTATAGTGGAGCCCGGGGCCTCCCCGAATCCTACGGCCGTAGCTACGTAAGACTTCAAGTACCTCACCAGGTAGTTGATGACCGTGTGACCACCGAGCATAGGCACTACGGCTAGTAGCACCAGGTACACCCACGAACTCGTCTCCGCCGGCAGGATCGACTGCCCGGTCGCAACGGAGTAGGCGAGCACGAAGACCGACGAGGATCCGTAACACACTGTGGCGTAGCCCGCCAGGCTAACGCCTCTCCTCCTCAGGAACCTGCCTATGGTGAAGTAAGCCGCTCCCGCGAGAGCTCCGCAGAGGGCTAGGAGAGAGCCGTGAAGGGTCCTCCCGGCCAAGTAGGGTTGGGCGGCGATGAGAGTGCCGCAGAAAGCGGTGAGTATTCCGAGAAGCTCGGGTAGCCTAGGTCTAGAAAGCCCCAGCACTGCCTCGTATAACATCGCCACTACGGGGTAGAGGACTACTATGGTCGTCGAGAGGGACACCGGTATGTAGAATAGCGACTCCATCCACGCTACGAAGTGTGCTGCCAGGAAAGCCCCCGATAGAGCGGATAGGGGGATGCTCTTGAGGTCTCTTTGGAGAAGGCCTCTAGGACCCTCAACGATCAGAGAGAAGACCGTTATCAGCAGGGTCGCGATCAGGAGCCTCCAGAAAGCGCATACCAAGGCGCTCGACCCGGAGAGGAGAACCAGGACGGAGGCCGACGATGTGCTGAGCCACGCTACTAGCACCAGCGCGTAGAGGACCGCCCTGTTCACGAGCGCGGCTCACCGGGAACCGTCTCGGTGCGAGCTATAACAGCGTAGCGATGCGGCTCCTCCCCGACGCCGAGCTAATGTTCACCGAGACCAGAGATGTTTATTCGAGTCGCAGCTCACCTGGGGGAGCCGAATCGCCACCGTAGTGCTATCCGACTGCAGCTCCGGGACTTTAGCTTTCATCCTCTTGAGAGCATGCCTCAGCAGAGCAGTACTGGAACTACTCGACCGGCTCTGCGGGATCAGACCCCTGGAGGAGCTTCGGGAGTGCTTGCTCAGCGGCGTGAAGATCTCCGGTGGCACGCCCTACCACGTCCGGGGGGGTTGCGCGTACCTGGAGATCTCGCAGGGGTACTACGTCGGGCTGATGCCGGGCTACGTAGATGCCCAGTGCCTGTACTGCGGCGGGGAGCTGAGGTGCAGGTACGGTCTTCAGAGGAGGGTTTGCTCTGAGTCGGGGCCGGTAGAGGCGGCTGTTCACCTGGACGTTGAGGACATAGGTGAGCTGGTGCGAAAGCTCTCCGGGGTCGAGGGAGACTTCGTTTGGTGCGTTACCAGGAGCGGCGAGGTGAGGCACGTGTTCTTAAAGAGACCTTCCTAAGCGGGCCGTTTCTCTAGCGATGTCCCTGAAAGGGGTTCGCGGGCCTCTCCTATCCCAAGGAGGCGATGGGGAGCCGCTCCGGACCTCCCGGAGAGCGCACTAGACGTGAGCTCCGTTCCTACCGGACTCGGCGGTCGCCCACGACTCCGCGAGGACAACGAGATCCCCGGGGCGAGGTAGAAGCCCCCGAACGCGATGAACGCCGGGGTCGAGCGGCGCTCCGGGCGAGCTACCCAGCCGCACCCCGCTCTCCCTACACTTGCTGCTAGGGGACCACTGAGGCTGGCGCGGAGCGCGACAACGGCGGTCCTCCGGAACCCCGCGCTTAACGGCTAAGCGGAGCCTCGTCTTCGCGATCGCCCGCAACGGCCGGTCCAACGAGCTTTTAACCAGCCGAGAACTCTACTCCTGGTGTTGGAAACAGGAATCAGCGGAGCAGGGTGCTCATTCGATGGTAAAGTACGTGATTAGGGCCAGGGTAGAGGTGGACGGTATAGTAGACAAGCACGACATAGTAGGAGCCGTATTCGGCCAGACCGAGGGGCTGCTCGGCTCCGAGCTAGACCTCAGGGACCTGCAGGAGAAGGGGAGGATAGGGAGGATCTCCGTCGAGGTGAGGCAGCAGGGCTCTAGGGTCGTCGGAGAGATACTAGTGCCCTCGAACCTGGACAGGGTCGAGACGGCCCTCGTAGCGGCGATGCTGGAGACGGTCGACAAGGTGGGTCCGTTCGGCGCTAGAGTCAGAGTAACGGACATCGTCGATGTGAGGAGGGAGAGGATCAAGAAGGTCGTCGAGAGGGCTAAGGAGATAATGCTAACCATGATCAAGGAGAAAGAGATAGACGTTAAGGAGATACTCCAGGAGATAGAATCGTCGGTCAAGGCGGCCGAGCTAGTATACTACGGTCCCGAGGGGCTCCCCGCCGGGCCCGACGTTGACAAGTCCGACACCATCATAATAGTCGAGGGGAGAGCCGACGTCTTGAACCTCCTCAGGTACGGGTATAGGAGCGTGATAGCGCTCGAAGGCGCCAAGGGGGAGATCCCAGAGACCGTAGTCAAGCTAAGCAAGTCTAAGAAGACCATAGCGTTCCTCGACGGTGACAGAGCGGGCGACATGATCCTCAAGGAGCTAACGCGCGTGGCCAAGATAGATTTGGTGGCGAGGGCTCCGCCCGGTAGGGAGGTCGAGGAGCTAGCGGGGAAGGAGATAGCCAAGGCGTTGAAGAACGCTATACCCCTAGAGGTATACCTCCAGCGCCTCGCCGAGGAGGAGGCTGAGAAGGTGGAGGAGAAAGTCGAGGCCCCGCCCGCCGTCACGGTTCCTGAGGCGGAGGCGGTCAGCGAGGTAGCGATCCCGGAGGCCGCGGTTAAGACCGTCGAGTCCCTGAGGGGTACCCTGGAGAGCGTGGTGTTCGACAGAAGCTGGACCGAGATCGCGAGAGTGCCCGTAAAAGACCTCGTCGACAAGCTCATCGGTGATGAGCTCAAGGACGCCTACGCTATAGTCGCGGACGGAGTCATAACGCAAAGGCTCGTTGATGTAGCCTCAGCCAAGGGCGTAAGCGTGCTGGTGGGAGCCAGGATAGGGGCTATAAGCAAGAAGCCGGCCAACCTCGTAGTGCTTACGTTCGACGACGTCAAATCGTAGTCGGTGAGCGGGCGAAGGCTTAAGAACATTTTTCAGAGGAGCGGCAGTCCGCGCTCGCTATAAGCACACTCTCTCGCTCAGACCCAGCTTTTCGGCCACGGAGTTGAGCTCCTCGCAAACCCTGACGTGGATCGGTATCCCTATCCGTAACCTCGTTGCCATGGTCCTCCAGGCCTTCTCTCCGGGGATCCATATCCTGTCGGCATCGGGATGCTTCTTTAGGGACTTGATCTCGCGAATGAAGGTCTCGATTCTCTCGTAGAACTCTTCCCTAGGCATAAACGCCTCTACGTCTATAGCCGCGAAAGCGTGCCCCACGTTCGCCGGTGCGACGCCGACCGTGTATCCGACGTGGTAGCCCCACGCGGCTCCCGAGAGCACTCCCGAGATCACGTCTACTACGAACGCTAGACCGGAGCCCTTGTGTCCGCCAAGCTCCTCTCCCAGACCGCCCAGCGGGAGTATCGCCGCCCTGCCGGCCCTTATCTCCGAGAGCACTCTCGACGCATCGCCGCTGAGCATCCTACCCTCCGCGTCCAAGGCCCAGCCCTCAGGGATCTCCCTCCCAAGCCTAGCGTACATCTCTATCTTCCCGACCGGGACTACGGCAGTTGCGGCATCGAAGAGTATCGGCGGGGGGCTCCTCCTGGGGATGCCTATCGCGATCGGGTTGGTCCCCAGGGTCCTCCCGACCGTGTTGACGTAGGCCACGAGAGGCTCCGAGTTCGTTGCCGAGATGCCGATGAAGCCCTTCTCAACGGCCTTTAGAGCGTAGTAGCCCGCTATTCCGTAGTGGTGACTCTTCTTGACGAGCACGATCGAGGCTCCATAACTCCTAGCCTTATCCACGGCTATCTCCATAGCCTTTACCCCTGCTATGTGGCCTAGGCCGTTGTCAGCATCGAGTAGGGCTGTTGCTCCGCGATCTCTCACTACTCTCACCTCCGGCCTGGGGTTAACGCAGCGGGTCAGAAGTCCATCGACGTACCTCCGAACTCTCTGGACCCCGTGGCTGGAGATCCCCATCAGGTCCGCGGTGACCAGTACGTCGGCCACTACCCACGCGTCATCGCTCGACAGCCCGGAGGCGGTGAAGATCTTCCGCGCGAACTCCCGCAGCGCTTCGTGGTCCACTCTTACGTATTCGCTCGGAGGGATGGGTGGCTCGCGCTCGTAAAGGCCCTCCACTTCCTCCACAACAGCTCCCGGAGGCTCGCTACTCTACGAATATATCCTTTCTCACATGCTTCCTTACGAACTTGCCTTCCGAGGGGAGCCCCAGCTCCTCCTTTTCGAGCTCGTCGAAGAAGTCCTCGCCCTCCTTGAACTTCGTAGTGAGAGCGCAGCTACCGTTCGGTAGAAGTGCCCTCCTCTCGCAGTAGGCGAACTGGCAGTTGTAGCCTATACACTGGTCCCCGGTTAGTCTGCACATAGCGACCTTCTGAGTGTACCCCTTGATAACCCTCGTGGATAACACTAGGGCGTTCTTGGCGCACCTGAAGAGGGGGCAGAGGTTGTTGCACATCTTACCTAGGGGCTTGGGCTCGGCAAACTCCCTCTCCCTGAACCCGTGCCTCGGATAGAACTCTCGCCTATCCGGGTTTTTCGACACCGGGTTTTTACCCGTATGCATGTTTCCGCAGACCTAATTAAGCTTTGCACGATTGCCGTGTGGATGGCGGGGTTGCGAAAACCCTCCGCGGCTCCCGCGTGCGCGGAGAGCGGGTCCGCAGCTCCAGACCATTAAAAAGCCCGGCGGGCTAAAGCCGCGGGGCTCGGGAGGTTTGAGAACGGTCGTGGTGGCCTACAGTGTCTCGGACGCCGCTGGCAGGGGCATCGCTCTCGAGATGGCCAGGCTAACCCGATGCCGGAGCGTCGCGCTGGGGGAGTGCTCGGAGGCTTGCGTCGCCGAGGTGGGAGCTCGTAGATTGACGATAGCCGGCTTCAGCGAGGACGTTCTCTACTTCAGCTTCCTCGACGAAATCTTCGACGCTGACTTCTTCATCGTCGTGTCAAGGCATAGCGCCGCCTCGGGCGTTAAGTCCCTCACGGTTCACCATACCGGGAACCCGACGGCCAGAGCCGAGTACGGGGGTAGACCCAGGGAGCTCTCGGTGGCCAATCCACCGATATCTCTATCGATACTACGGAACATAGGTGAGATATCCAGGGATCGGGGGATCAGGGAGGTCGAGGTGACGTACGAGGTCACTCACCACGGACCTACGGAGGTCGGAAAGCCTCTAAGCTTCGCCGAGATAGGCTCCACGGCCGCTGAATGGGCCCATAAGCCCTACCAGGAGGTCCTAGCCGAGGCGGTCCTCAAGGCCATCGCCGAGCCTCCTCCCGGCTGCATTCCCTCGGTGGGCGTGGGCGGGGGACACTACGCGCAGCAGTTTACTCAGAGAGCCCTCAGGCTGGGCGAGTGTTACGGACACATAATATCGAGGCATGTGATCAAGGAGCTCCGCGACCACCCAGAGCTCTTGGAGCTTGTTCTGAGGGAGGCCGTGCTGAAGTCGAGCGTCCCGATTAAGAGGATCGTTCTGGAGGGGAAGATGCCCGCCTACGTAAAGCGCGCCGCGAGCGCGGTCTCCAGCGCGTACGGTCTGGAGCTCGTGGAGTAGCGAGGCTATTACCCCCGCGCGCAAGCACGACCTGGTAGCGGTATCGATGGACGTAGAGTCGGAGTGGAATGGGATAAAGGCGGAGATACTGGCGTGCTCTCGGTGCCCCCTCTCCAAGTTCAGGACCAGAGCTGTCCCGGGGGAGGGGAACATCCGCTCCAGCGTGATGCTCTTGGGAGAGGCCCCGGGAAAGTCTGAGGACGAGGAGGGCAGACCGTTCGTGGGAGCCGCCGGAAGGCTCCTCAACAGGCTGATCGAGGAGGTAGGCATGAGGAGAGAGGACTTCTTCATAACCAACGTGGTCAAGTGCAGACCTCCCAACAACAGAGAGCCTAGACCGGACGAGATACTAGCGTGTTCATACTTTACGGACAGGGTGATCTCTCTAATGAACCCCAAGGCCATCGTCGCTCTGGGCAACTACGCGGGTTACTACCTCTTCGAGCTCAGGGGAGGCGCCAGGTGGCTCGGGGTAACGAGGATGAGGGGGAGGACCTACAGGTTGCCCGTCCTGGGGTCCACGAGGTTGTTGATACCGACGTACCACCCCGCGGCGGCTCTCTACAACCCGCAGCTCTACGAGACCATGCTCGAGGACTTCAGGTTGCTTAAGAAGGTTGTAGAAGCTTTAGAAAGTGGGACTGGACTGCTCAGGTTTGTTAGGCCCGGGGGACGAGCGGGTTGAGCCAGGATAGGGTAGCCAAGTACCTGGAGGAGAGGATCAGGGAGCTGGAGAGGAGGATCAGGGAGCTGACCGAGGAGCTCGAGATACTTAAGCAGCTAGCCTCGTCTCTCAACACCATGAGGCGTAGGGCGCAGGCGGAATCGCACGGCGAGGACTCTAAGGTGCTTCAGCAGGAGAAGGTTAGGGTGGTCTATGCGGAGGACGAAATAATAGCGAACGAGGTCATATCTGAGGACGCTGTCAAGGTAGTCCTCAGGAGCGGGATAAAGTCTAGCGACAGGGTGGTGGAGAACTTCCTGCTCAAGATCCTGGAGGAGCTGAGGGAGAAGGGAGACCTGAGGGACTATAGGCTACGGGAGAGCGGTGGGTACATAACCCAGATAGACCTCCTCGGCCCGACGCCTATGGCGCTGAGACAGATCGAGATAGCGCTGAAGTACGTCTGGAGCAAGCACGTCTCCGGCTAGTGCTGCGAGCTCCGGGTCTCGTAGAGACCGTGGAGAGGCTCGGCTCGCCGTCCCTGCTTACGAGACCGAAAGCTCCGCGTCTCTCTTAGCGACGACGTATGCCGAGATCAGCGAGAGCACGGCGGAGGGAGCCGCTGCCACGGTAACGGGTTCACCGGTGTAGGGACCCGTCGAGGTTATAGAGAAATCGAAGTCCGCGGGCACCTCCCTGACGACGACGTGTGCGTACGTGGGTACGATCTCTACTACCCGAGTGCGCATGAGGCCTCCGATCGCTCGCACGACTCCTCTATCATCGTACGTGGCGCTAAAGAACAGTATCACCGGGACCCTCCGGCTTATCCCGTAGGCCTCGACCCGGATTTCGACCTCTCCCTCGAGGGGCTTTTGGCGGAAGTCCAGCGACTCGCGCGCCAGCTCCTGGTTTACGAGTACTCCCATCTTGTGCAGCCTCGTCAGCACGATGGTCGTTTCCGCGGTCGCAGCCCCGCTGTAGCTGTAGCTACCGTCGGACGAAACCCTGAGCAGCACCACGTCGGTGCGTCCATCTACGCTCACGTCCCCCCTGTAGACGGCTACCTGAGCGACGTCAGTCCCGGCGGAGTAGTAGAGCAGAGATAAAGCCATCACTACCATGAGCGAGGCTAAAACGAGCTTCGTGAAGAGCCCCAAGCCCTCGCGGTACCTTCCAAAGACTATGTACCCGAAGGAGGACAACCATCTAAACGCTCTCAACTCCGCGACCTTGCTTCTGCCGAGGGCCCACGCCACGAATATGCCCGTGACGAACCCCCCCGCGTGCGCGAAGAACGCCACTCCGCCGACCCTCATGTATCCGTAGAGTACCTGGAGGGCGAACCAGAAGGCCAGGTAGGCGGAGGCTCTGACAGTGAAGCAGAACGGCAGGAGGAGCACTGGGAAGCATGCTACGAGAGAAGTCCCCGGGAAGAACATTAGGTAGGCCCCCAGGACGCCGCTGATAGCTCCCGAGGCTCCGACGGCCGGGATCGCCAGCGCCTCTAGGCCCGACACCGGTACGGAGGCCGTGTGGAAGAGTGCTGCTCCCAACCCGGAGACTAGGTAAAGTAGCAGAAACCTGCGGGAGCCGACCAAGTCCTCGACCCCCCTGCCGAATACGTAGAGGAAGTACATGTTGAAGAGCAGGTGCAGTATGTCGGCGTGGAGGAACATTGATGTGAAGATCCTGGCGACCCCCTCGTACGAGAGGAGGAGCGCCGGTATGTAGCCGTACCTGTAGATATAGCCCTGCGACGCGCGAACGAAATGCTCGGTGTACGATGTCGCGATGTAGACGACCGCGTTTACGACTACCGTAGCCGCGGTTACTAGAGGAAAGCGTTTCGGTACCGCGCCCCCGAAGACGTAGCCCAACGTCGGCACCGCGGTCAATCTTCACGCTGTACGTGGGAATAAATACCCCGCTAACCCTCGGCACGCTCTGAGGTCGCGGCCCAGCGACCTACCGGGGGGGTTAAAGTATCACGTCATCGGACTCCAGGCGGAGTTCCCGATCAGATACCCACCTCTCCCCGCCTAACCGCCTCTAGGACCTCTCTGGAGATAGTGTAGCACCCAACGCCGCGCCTGACTAGACCTAGGGACGTCAGCTTAGCCAGTACTCTGGAGGGGTTCCTGATCCCTAAGGACCTGAGCTCTCTGGACACCAGTATCTCCCCGACGGACCTGTACTTGACGAAGTACCTCAGAGCCGCGAGCTCCTCGCTGCTCAGGCTCCTCACGATCTCTGTCAGGCTCTCGCGCTCTTCAGTCAGAGGAAGCACCCGCTAATAGTAGAAGGTGTCCACGTAATAATGCTCGGTTATGCCCGAGGCTCTCCCGTAGCTCGGGCAGACCGACGATAGGGGGCAGGAGCCCGCTCTCTCGCAGACTGGCCCCTCTCTCGTGCAGTACCTCCTGCCGAAGATCCAGAGGAAGTCGTCGAGGCGGTCCGGCTCAATGCCCGATACGCGGGCGGCGTACTTGTACGCTCTCCTCACGGCTATCCTCAGCTCCACGTCCTCCGCGTCCGTGAACCTTGCTCCGCTTAAGATCTTGCGCATCAGCCAGCCGCTCGGTTCGACCAGCCCCAGCCTCAGCGCCACCCTGGTCAGGTGGTTATCGACCGGGACCTCCAGGTTCTCCGGGTCCGCCAGTCTAATCAGTCCCCTCCTTCGGACGAACTTTACGAAGAGGAAAAGCTTCTTCTCGACGGGGTCCGAGTAGGCCTTGAAGACCTTGAAGAGGCTCCCGAGTCCGTGCCCGGTTGGGTGCCTTATGTAGGACTCCGCGGCCTCGATCAGCTTGGAGACGGAGCCCCCGAAGAACTTGAGGAGCTTCATGCCAGCATCTCGGAGCAGCTCCGCCCTGACTCCCGGGTCCCATATCGTCTCCCCGCTCTCAGTCCTCAGCCACTCGGCCACTTCTCCCTCGGATATCCGGGCCATAATCTCGGGGCTGAAAAACTCCGGGTCCTCCGAGTACTTCAGAGCTCCGAGCCGGTAGAGCAGGTCGGCTCCGTGGTAGAGCTCTCCGCCGACGCGTCCCTCGAAGGGCCTAAACCTCGACGTCCTGTGGTCTATGGCCACCATGAAGAAGAAGTACCTGAGGACCCTCTCCGCCTCATCCCCCCTCGGGGGGTAGTACCGGGGGTCAGTGAAGTCCTCCGAAGAGCTAGCGACCTCCTCGAACCTCCCCCTTAACGCCATGGCCATCCTCGATACCCTACCGACGCTTAGCCTTAGGGGCAGACCGGGCACCACAGAGAGGTGATTCCAAGTGCTATTAAGAGCTCCTAGAGAGCGGCGAGAGCCGCTCCGCGCGGACCCTCTCGGTGATCAAACGTATTTGTCCGCGCTCGCGGTGCGGAGGATGGGTAGAGCGTTGAGACCCTACGTCGTCAGATTCGTGTCCCGGAGGTCTGGTGCGGGTAAGACTCTCGTGGCCTCCGGTGTGGTCGAGTCCCTGGTTAAGGCGGGTTACTCCGTTGGAGTCGTGAAGCACTCGCTGAGCGGCGTCGCTCTCGAGGAGAAGGATAGCGCGCGCTTCCTCAGGGCCGGGGCCCCCGAGGTCGTCGTAGCCTCCAGGGAGCTCGTTCTGCACTACAGCAGGACGCTAGTCGACGACCTCAGCGAGCTCGCGAGCTACGTCGGTAGACCCCTCGTCGTGGTCGAGGGGTTCAGGGAGGCGAGAGTAGGCGATAGCGTGGTGGTCGTCGAGAGTGTAGAGGAGGCCTCCGAGTCCGTGGACGAGGACGCTATCGCTATAGTGCTGAGCAGGGAACCGCGGGGACCGGTACCGCACAGCATCGGGAGGGCGCAGGTTTTCTACGTAGATCAGCTCGACGGGCTCGTCAGCTTGATCCTGAAGAGAGCTGTGGAGCACTACGTCGCGCAGCTGCCGAACCTGAACTGCGGCGCCTGCGGACTGAGCACCTGCGTAGCCCTGGCCCTGAAGATGCTGAGGGGAGAGAGGGGGGCCTGCCCGCTACTGCTCGGTGTGAGGGTGGTGGTCGACGACCGGGAGATACCCCTCAATCCCTTCGCGAAAAGGGTCGTCAGCTCGGTAGTCGAGGGGCTGATCGGCTCCCTGAAGGGAGTGCCGCGCGACGCAAAGCGCATCACCATCACGATAGAGAAATAGGGGGCCCGGGAGAACCGGAGGAGCTCGCGCCGGCCCGCGACTGTAGCTCTCGGGAGGGATGCTACGGGTAAACCCTTATTTCCCTGTCGCCTACCTTCATGAGCACCTCGAAGTACTCGGCTACCCTCGTGGAGACTATCTTGGGCTTTAGTACCGCCTCTATCTGAAAGAGGCCGGCGAAGTTGTCCATGTAGACCTCGATGGACACGGGCCTCGAGCTGCCGGCCGAGATGTCCACCCTCTTGATGCTGAGCGCGGAGGTGGAGTGCATGTCTATCTTCCCGAGCTTGTAGGGTATTCTAGCTCTGCCCTCCGCCATGTCGGTCCCGTCCGCCACCTTGACCACTCCAGCCTCAACCGTCAGGGCTTGAGTGTTGGTCTCGGTAGCGTATATCGCGTGGAGTATCTCCTGCCTCATCATCCTCCTCCTCTTCCCCTCGACTCCGGGTAGCGCGCTAGCTAGCATCCTGTCGACGATGTCCTTGGCGAGTAGGGACCCCAGGTATTCGTGGTTCTCCCTGTGCACCGCGTTCCCTATGTCGTGGAGGTACGCGGACGCGAGGACTATAAGCATGGCCTCCTCCACGCTCCTCGAGATTCCGACCTCGAGGGAGCTTGGTCTCACGTTCGCCCTCATCAGTAAGTCGAGTATCTCGAGCGCTGCACCGCTCACTATCCTCGAGTGAACCACTCCGTGGTCGTTGTACCTAAGCCTGCCGACGGCCATGATGTTGGCCATCTCGACTAGGCTCTGAACCTCCTCGTCCGACTCCAGGAACTCGTAGGCGCTCCTCAGGACGTTGGAGGTCTCGAGAAACTTCCTCACTAACCAGGGGCTTACCACTACCATGAACTCACCCCAGACTCCACCCAGGACTTAGTGGGGCCGCCGGGATTTGAACCCGGGACCACCAGCGTACCGGCGGGGGACGTCCCCAGGCTGGCATCCTCCCAAGCTAGACGACGGCCCCGAGCTTAGCTATACTCCGCGGAGTCTTTTAAGGTTTCAATCGATCGCACTTCCACTTACCGAAGCGCAGAGTCGCGAGAAGTCGTGCCTCCAACGGTCACGCTCGGAGCGCTCCCCGCTAACCGTACCCGGTGAGATTTTCCGTCCGAGAGCCGGCTCTACCCGCGAGCGCAGGATCGAGCCTGGGTCGGCGCTGCGGGCCTCTCGCTCGGTGGGGCGGCGTCTCCGCGCGTTACAGCGCGGAATCTCTCCTGACGATGGGGGGACAGGTATTGGAAGGTAATATACTGCCCTAGCGCTAGCTCACGGGGTCCGGTTGCCCACCAGGGGAGCTGTCACCGGTGCCGACCTCGTCAAGTCTCTGATAGCCGGCGGCATCGTCGGGGCTCTGACCAGCTTCAGCAACAGCTACGGTTACGCGGTCAGCGGGTACACGACCTCGGAGCTGTCCCCGATAGTAGCCGGGGTCCTGACGTACCTCGTGCTGAGGTTTGCTCTGAGGGTCTACAGCGTGTTCGCCCACGTCGCCGCGGTAGCGTTCGCGGTTGGGATCGACATCACCACCACTCTGACCTCCGGCATGCTGATCACGTACACCATGTTCGCCGAGAGGTGCGACCCGAGGGCGGTGAACATGGCCCCGTGGGTCTACGGGGGGCTGAGTGCGGAGTCTGCGATGTTCTACCTGTTTGCGTCCTCGGTCTCGGCGGGCGGAGTCCTGATAGCGCTGTCGCTGAGCGATCACTTCATAGAGAGGGGGAGGCTTCCGTTCCCGGTGGGCGGCGGCTCCTGGAGAGTGATGAACGTGGTGAGGACCCTGAGGGCGAGTAGGATTGCCGCGGCGGTGATCGTAGGCTACCTCCTGGAGCTACTGGCTCTCTATGGAAACCTCTCGGTGGATCTGTCCCAGGTTTTCTACCTCCTCGCGCCCGGAGTGGTGCTCTCGCTCGTCTTCGACCCCCTCGTGCTTCTACTAGCCCTGCTCCTCCCCATAGGCTCTTCGGCGGGCGTCGGTCTGGGGAGCCTGGTCACGTTCACGGTGCTCGTACCGGTCCTGACCCTCCTGCGAGTCTTAACCCCCCTCCCCACTATGAGCGCGCACGACATAGCGGCCTCGGCTTCTCCGAGCATAGCTTCGATACTAATAGGCTATCTCGCGTTGATGGTGTCTTACTACATCGCTAGGTACGGGAGGACCCTGCTCCGCTCTCTAGCGCTTGTCAGAGAAGTGAGGGAGTACAGGAGGACGTTCCTGGCCGGCATGCTCGTGATATCCCTCCCGACCATCCCCGCTCTCATGATATCCAGGGACGCCGCTAGGCTAGCAGTGATAGTCCCCGCCCTGATGGTCTTATACGTGATCATAGTGCTCCTAACCTGCCAGGTCGTGGGCGAGGTCGGGATAGCCTCGCAGGCCACTCTACCGATCGCCACGGGGCTGATGTTCGCTACGGGAGTGAGGGAGTCCATGCCCTACGTCCTGCTCGACCCCTACACTGGAACCCCCATGCCTCCGGTAGTCGCCGCCTCCGCGATGAACGTTATCAAGCTCGCCAAGTACTCCGGAGCGAGACCCGGACTCTTGGGAGCCCTGCTGATGCTCGGGATAGTCCTGGGGGCTCCCCTCACTCTCGCGTACGGAAGCCTCCTCCTAGCAGTCTACGGGACCTCCTCCCCAAAGTTTCCCCTGGTGAGGTGGCTCCCTATCGTAACGTGGATGAACGCCGTATACACGGGCAACGTGCTGGCCCTGCCTGTACAACCTCTCGCGCTTGGCGCGTTGCTAGCCGTGACGGTCCTGCTGGTCACCAGGGCGCTCGGCATCCGGGGGCTATCCCCCTTCGCCGTGCTAGTGGGGATCACGGTGACCTCGGACATAGGTGTGCTCTTCATACTGGCGGCGCTTATCAAGTACCTCGCGCTCCGCATAGGACCTGACGTCTACGAGACCCTGGTGGCGTACTCGTCGCTGGGGCTATTAGGGAGCACTCTAGCTATAATGACGTATACGTTCCGCGAACTGCTGATCGGGTGAGCGTAGACCGTGGAGCTCCTCTTCCTGGTATTCCTCGCTACGTACGCCGGGGTCCTCGCCTACGCTGTTGCGAGCCTTGTTAAGGCCGAGAAGACCGGTCTCGAGCAGCCGTCCGCGTTCGTGAAGTACTCCAGGCACAGCGCTGCTAAGTTGCGCGTCTTCGGCAGGGTGCTGAGGATGACTCTCGCGAACACCACGACCGTGCTGATAGTCTTGTGCTTGATGGTGTCGTCACTCATAGCTGCTGCGGCTTACAGTGAGAGGAGGGCCGAGTTCGTCCAGAGCATCGACGAGCCTGTGCGAGAACCCCTGGTCCTGGTGAAGATGTCTGCGGCGATGAGAATGCGCGACGTCCTGTCCACACTCGGCCCCTTGATAGAGAGGTCAGAGTCGGCCACCTATCTCTACCGCGTGACGCTGGAAAGAGGAACGAGCGTCGAGGGTCTGCCGGGGATCAAGTGGGTGTTCATCGGTGTAGAAGGGGGGCTGCTCTCGGAGCTCGGCATCTCCAAGGGGGAGCTCCTGACCGGGTGCGAGACTCTCCAGCCGCAGGTCCAGCTCCCGCTCGGACCGAGGGTCAGGTGCGCTCAAGGCCGCCTGCGGGAGCTCAGAGCAGCTCCTCTCGAGACTCTTCTCCCGGTTTTGGGTTACATCGGAACGGAGCCTATAACCCCCTCGCTCGACTTGGTCGTAGTATCCGACATAGACACGATCGTCAAGATCTTGGGCCTCGAGGAGCCTCTGGTCACCGACGTGCTGCTGGTCGGAGTAGAGCTAGAGCGCGATACGGTTGAGAAGCTCCCCGAGCTCCTGAACGCAGACGCTCTCCACTACTATCGGGGCACCGCGGTCCTGATCGTGGGCTCGGCCCGGATCATCACGAGAGAGGCCGCAACGTCCATGCTGCTTGTGACGTTCTCCTGTGCCACCATTGCGGCAGCGGCCTACAGATCCCTCTTGCCCGAGTTCAGAGCAGTACACGAGAGGCTGCACTACGTCGGGTTACCGCTCTGGGGCACCACCATCACTCTGCTGACACACGTAGCGGTGTCCGTCTCCCTGGGGACCACCGCGTCCCTCGTCCTGGCCTCGCACTTCCTCTCAGTACGGCAGGCCCTAGCCTCCGCTTCGGTCAGCCTCCTCTCTGGCTTCCTGGCGGCGCTGACTCTCACCCGAGGGCTGGGCGCTGAGACGACCAGGTACGGGTCCTACACGCCCGTCTTTGAGAGGCACGAGCTGGTGATCCCGGCGGGAGCCGTTGGAGACCTGAACGAGCTGGTGAAGATTGTGAGAGAAGCCATCGCTTCGAACGAGTTTTTCGAGCTCGAGGAGTTTGAGTATAAGCGCTGGGAGAACGAGGTGGTAGTATACTGCCGCGCTAGCTTCAGGGAGATGTGGGGCGTGTTCTTGAGCGGGCTTATCAGTATAACGTGTTCGAAGGACATCGTACGTCTCTTCATCGAGACGAGCGTGTCCAGCGTCGAGGAGCTATCTGAGAGAGTGAACGAATCCGTGAGGTCCCTGTTCGTTTCAAGGCTCTTCGGGAGGCTAAGGGTCCTGGTGCGCGAGTAGAGACTCTCGGAGGCCGGGTGTTCTATACGGGAGGGTGGGGATAGGTCTTCAGCCGAGACGCCGAACCCCCGTGGATCGCGGACGCTTGATAGCCGAGGGGTGTGCGGAGGCCGGCGCGGCCGCGCGCTTGGGGGGTCTCCCGGAAAGGGATTGCGGTAGGTCCCCGAGGTGCTAATTAAGGTAGCCGGTGTTAGAGCTATCGGCAGGACGGGTTGGCGGTAGAACCGGCGGTGGAGTACGTAGCTAAGCTAGTGGAGGCCCTCCACCTAGCCGTCTTCTCTTACATAAAGCCAGCAGCCCCGCATAGGTTCTCTACGAGGTTCAGGGACCTGGAGTCTATGGTCTTCACCGTGACCTCGTCGCTCGACGTCTACGGTCAGGCCTTCGCCGCGGGGCTAAGCGTCGGTAGCGGCAAGGAGACCCTCTACACCGTGGGAGTGGGCAACCTCCTCTACACCTCCCTAGCGAAATCCTACAGGAGGCTGGGAGCGAGAGCCCACCAAACCCTCAACCTGGTCCTGATCCCATCGACCTTAGCCATCGCCTGCTCCCTGCGTCAGCGCCCCTTCGCAAGCAGCTTCAGGAGGATACTCTCCGCCGTACTCGGCATAGACAACCCAAGGGACGTAGCGGGGCTGGTCGAGGGCGTGAGGCAGTTCCACGGGATCGGCTCTCAGGTTCTCGCAGAGCTGGGGCTGACGTCCAGCAGGCTGGCGACCGAGAGGCCAAGCCTGGGGGACGTGTTCTCCGCTCTGGGGACTAGAGCAAGGGACTTGCGCTACACTCTCGAGAGGCTGGACTACGTGGTCGAGGTGGGAGCGGAGGCTGGGCGGGAGCTCGCGAGAGGCTCCGACCCCAACGACGTGGCTGTCAGAGCGTTCCTCAAGCTTGCGCAGCCGGAGTGCGAGAGGCTGGGTCGCGCGACCGAAGTTGACCAGAAAGTCCTCTACGAGCTCGATAGGGAACTCTCGAGAGAGGGGATCGACCTCTCCTACCTCCTCGCGCCCTTGACCCTAGCTCTCAAGCTCTCCTATTACCTAGGCGGGAGGTAGAGTTCCGCTCTCTCACTCAACCTCGATGACTAGGTTCACTCCCAAGTTCTCCCTGAGCCTCCTGAGCTTCCGCTTTAGCTTGCTGAGACTCTTGGCCTCCTCTTCGGGGATCCTCACGATCACGTTCTCGCCGTCATACACTATCCTTGCCGAGGGGACGAGAGACTTTATGAGGGGCTCGACGTTCCTCTTTATGCTACTGCTATAGACCTTCTTGACCGGGATCACGGTGGTCTGCTCGCCGAACGTGTATATCTCGTACTCCAGCTCCCCGGTCAGAGCGTCCCTGACCTCGACGACAGGCCTCGCCAGGTCAGACTCCCTAAGCCCCGTCGGCAGCCTCACCGTGATGTCGAGCTCGTAGACCTTCCTGACCTCACCGGAGTCTATGAAGATTACCGTGTCCACCACGGAGGGCAGCATGCCGACGTCCACCCTCCCGATGAACCTCTGGATAGCATCTATAGGGGAGGACGCATGGACCACTCCGACCATCCCGATCCCGGCTAGCCTAAGGTCTACGTAGAGCTTGAAGTCCTCGTCGTTCCTCATCTCGTCGAATATCGTGTAGTCAGGTCTACTCAGAAGGAGGATGTCGTGGAGCTCCTCGGAGGTTGCGTACACCTTCGAGTACTGGGTAACCTGGGGCGGTAGCCTCATGTCCCTGGGCGACTCCACCGTCTTCACTATCCTGCCCCTCCTCGCGTAGTACTCCGCGAGGGCCTGGGCGAACGTCGTCTTGCCCATGCCGGGGGCGCCGGCTATCACTATCCCCTCGGCCCTCTCCTCGAGCCTCCTCAGAAGCCTCTCGGGGAGGTCGTAGTCCTCCAGCTTGGGCCTGGCGAGAGGCCTCACCGCCGTTATCTCCCAACCGCTACTCATGGGGGGTCTCGAGATTATGATCCTGTAGTCGCCGAGCTGGATAATGGTGGACCCCGTCCTCTCTATCTCGATAACCGCGTCCGGCAGGGTCTTAGCAGCCTCGACGATCTCCTCGGAGAGAGACTCGAGCTCCTCCCGTGTCATGGGGACGTCCGAGACGTGCTCGAGAACCCACTTACCCGGGCGCCCCCTCTTGACCTGGGGCGGGGCCCCCTCCTTGAGGTGGACGCTCATGACGTCGCCGGCGAAGTACCTCTCGAGCTCCTTGAGCTGGACCTTCTCAGGCTCCCTGTAGAGGACCTTGACGCCCAGTATCTCAGCGGCGAGCTTCTGGGTCCTCGAGGAGGTCGCGAGGACGAAGCCGTTCTCGTGCGCGTACTCCCTTATCGCAACGTCTATATCGTCTACCCTCCTCCCCAGCGTAGTAACCCTGAGCTTCACGCCATACCTCTCGGCGAGGCTCCTGACGAGCCTGAGCTCCTCGAGGGCCACTACGCCCAGGCTCTTGCCCTCCCTGCTTAGGCTGTCGAAGAACATGACTAGCTCCTTGGGGATAGCGATGACCCCTCTGAGCCCCTCGCCGACTATGAGCCTCCTGAGAACTCCGTTGTATATCACGGTGCTATCCGGGACTAGCACGACCTCCCCGACCGTTCTCACCTCGTCCTCGTAGTACTCCCCGCTCATGAGTCTCGAGTGCCTGGCTACGACTAGCCTTTAGAGGTTATAAGCTCGAGGCCTCCCGCGGGGCTTGCGCCGACGTACTCCCGCGCGAGCGCGAGGTCGGAGGACGCTTTTAAGTCACCATGCCGAATTTTCTTGGTGCGGGGGTGCCCGAGCTGGGCCAAAGGGGGCGGGCTTAAGGCGCTCCGGTAACCGGAGGAGACCCGCTGGCGTAGGCCTGCGTGGGTTCGAATCCCACCCCCCGCACCACGCGATTGTTCGCGGAGCGGCCCCAGGGAAGCGGGCGACCTCTGCGAACGCGCACTCTCGATCACTGAAGAGTCCCACCGGGACCCGTTTGGAGTCCGCGCGATACCCGTCCAGCCGCGCGAGCAAAGCTTTAAAACCGGGCAACGTGATATAGCATTCGGCGGGCCCGTAGCTCAGCCAGGATAGAGCGCCGGCCTCCTAAAGGCAGGGGCTCCA
>CALKCU010000045.1 GCA_938083005.1 uncultured Sulfolobales archaeon
AGGCTCACCACCAGAGTCCCGAACACCCCAGCCACCTTGGCATCGTAGTACGACAGCATTATCACTATAGCTATGAAGAGCCCGTAGAGGGCCTCCGCGGGAACTCTCCTGAACACCGCGAGAGTTATCCTCCTAGAGTACCTAACCAGCATCGGGTACGCGACGAGGAATGCTATGGCCGAGGCTGCCAGCAGCGCGACCGCTATCGTCGGGTAGTCGTACCTGGACAGTATGTAGTCCCTGGGGGTCGCTCCGAGGGACTCCAGCTTCTGGAAGAACGGCGCCGCGGGCCCGGCTGCCATCGGTCCCGTCGGGACCCCTATGACGAGGAGGGGGATCAGGGTCCCGCCGACGTACGTGGCGTTCTTGATCGCGTCCCTGACGGTGTAGGCCAGGACAGCCCCCTTCACCTTGTCCCTGGCGCCTCCCTTGATAAGGTCGCCTATCAGTATGGTCAGCCCCACGGGGGACATGACCATGGCCAGGACCGAGGTCAGCGCTGACCAGACGGTGCTGTGAGCGAGCTCTTCTTTGCTGAGCAGTTTCAGCGGACTGAGGCTTATCCTCCCGATTCTCAGCAGCTTGATCTCCTTAGCACCCCTGCGCGCGTAAGCCTGCCTCAAGTCCTTGTGGAGCATCGAGAGGAGCTCGAAGAGCATGGGACCTATAGTTATCCCCAGGAAGAGGCTTATGAACACGGGCCTGCCGTAGACCCCCCTAAGCCCCTGGATCAGGAGCGCGAACGACGGTATCGATGCGAGGGCTACGAACCTGCTCCGCGACGTGATGGCCAGGACAAGGAGGCCGGCCAGGACTAGCCAGAACCACCTAGCGACCTTGACGCCGAGAACCTCGTCCGCGGTCCTAAGCCACTCGCCCAGGGGCATCATGTAGTAGGAGAGCGACAGGCAGACCGTGAGGGCGACGAACTGGCCCACAACGCTAGCTGCTATACCCTTCCTCAGAACAGTGTCGGTCAGTCCATGCTCCTTGGCCGTCAGAGCGTCCGGGACTTGAGGAACGGCCATGACGCCTCCCGGTATCCCCGCGAGGGCTACCGGAATGCTGTCGGCCATCTTGAACGCCGCTATGCTGGCCATGAACCAGACCAGGACTAGGAGGGGGTCCACTCCCGCCAGCAGGAGGGTCAGTGCTATCGGAGCCATGGTGGCGGTCTCGTCGGTCCCCGGCAGTATCCCTATGAATATGTAGAGGATCGTCGAGAGAACCGAGAGGGCGAGGACCAGGAGGATGGTCAGCGGGTCCAACCCCTACACCTCGACAACTGTCCTCTTGACCCTGGCTACGAACGCCGAGATGGCGAAGCCTACCGCGGCCCCAACAGCTCCGAGCGTTATCGCGATGCCGGTCGCCTGGAGGCCCAGGGCGTTCGCCACCAGCGGAGCGGTGAAGTAGAACAGCATCGCGAAGACCGAGCATATCAGCGTGGAGGCGCCGAGCTCCCTTAGGGACACGTACTCGCCATAGAGCTCGTAGTAGACCTCGTCCAAAGCTTTCACCACACCTACCCCAAGCCAGTTCAATATAAAAAGCTTAGTCCTTCCGTTAAAACGCACTTCAACGGGTAGTCTAAAGCGGCCCCAGCGTAGCCCGCGCGCCCCGCGCCAGCGTCTCGGCCCCGCACCTCTAGATCCCGAGCCGGAAGCTGCCGGTGAGTGGAGCGCGCCGGGCTGCGAGGCCCGGGATATAAATTGGAGTGAGGAGCTAGCTCCCGGGGTGAAAGTTGAAAGCTCTCGCACTTGCCGCCGTGGTACTAGTCCTCCTAGCGCCCTCGGCTCTGCCCGTTGCCGCCGCGGCGCACGTGGATGGTAGTAGGGAGTACCTGGTCAACTTTAGTGACGACCCCTCTCTGCTCGGCAGGCTAGCGGAGCGCGGGTGTCGAGTCCTTAGGGTCTTCGACCTCTTCGGCATAGCGCTCCTCGGCTGTCCCAGATCCGTTGAGAGCCTGGGCCTGGAGGGAGTAGTCCCGAACCTCGAGGTGACGAAGGCCGACGTGGACCTGAGGGTTATCGGAAGCCTGGACGAGATGGGTGGCTACGAGGGAAGCTACACACTGTACTGGTCGTGGGCTGTCAGCAGGGTCGCGGCCGATATGGTCTGGGGCTACCTCGGAGCGACCGGCGAGGGCATCGTCGCGGCGATCCTGGACACGGGGATCGACCCGGAGCACCCTCTGCTGGTCGACAGGCTCATAACGGTCAACCCCGGGGATCCCACGTACCCCGGTGGCTGGATAGAGTTCGACAGGCTGGGGAGGCCCGTCTGCACTAGGCCGCGCGATCTAGACGGTCACGGCACGTGGACGAGCAGCATCCTGGCCGGCGGTGACACCTCGAGGTACATCTTCGGCATCGCTCCGAGCGTCAAGCTCATGGTCGCCAACGTACTGCCCTCCGGCCGGGGCACGTTCGCTCAGGTCCTGGCCGGGCTCGAGTGGGTCTTGAGGCCCTACGACTGTCGCAAGAACTACCTTAACGTGCCTCGACCTCTCGTCGTCTCGATGAGCCTGGGGGCCGCCGGCTATTACGATGAGGTGTTCCTGCCAGCCATCAGGAGCCTGCTCGAAGCGGGAATAGTGGTGGTGGCGGCCATAGGAAACGCGGGTCCCTACTTAACGGCCAACCCGGGCAACGTATGGGGTGTTATCGGGGTCGGTGCGACCGACTTCAACGACGAGATAGCGTGGTTCAGCAGCTACGAGGAGGTAGTGTGGCCCTCGCCTCCCAAGGAGTGGCCCTTCAAGGGCTACTACCCGGAGAGGTACAGGAAGCCGGACGTCGCGGCGCCCGGAGTAAAGGTCGCGGGCGCGTACCCCGGGGGCTACCTGGCCGTCGGCAGCGGTACCAGCGCCTCGACGCCCGTAGTGGCTGGCGCAGCCGCCCTCGTCGCTGGATACCTCAGGCAGAGAGGCCTCAGCGGAGTGAAGCTCGTCGAGGCGGTCTACGATATCCTGACCTCGACAGCCCTTCCACTAGACCACCCCGGAGCAGGGCACGGGAGGATCAGGGCTTACCTAGCGGTATCGAGCGCCGCGGAAGCTTCGGTGGAGCACGTGAGCGTCTCTGTGTCGCCGCCCAGTGCGAGGCCGGGCGACAGAGTTAGGGTCGTAGCTGGAGTACCCACCGGGAGGCTGGTTGACGTCTACATCTCCGGCGTCAAGGTATTCTCGGGGAGCTACCCGGCCGCGGGCGTTACGGTTACCGTTCCCGAAACCCACGGAGAGGGGAACATAATCACCGTGGTCTCGACCGACGGAAGATCGTACGGGGAGACCCTGGTGAGCGTCGGCCCGGCGGTGGTAGTGGGCGACATGACCTCGGGACAGCTCCACGACGTAAAGATCGTGGGTCTGGGGATCATCGACTCGGTCACGGTCTACGCCGCCGGGAACATCCTCGCGACGGGCAGAGCCAACCTCAGGGGGACCTACACCGTCAAGCTACTCCCGCCGTACGTAAGCGAGGTGAGGCCCCTCACGCTCGTAGCGTCCTCGCCCACCGCCTACCTATCGGTGCTCGTGTACGTGAAACCGCCGGAGGTCTACGACAGCCTGGAGAGAGCTGTCGGGGAGCTCAGAGAGTCCCTGAAGGCCGAGAGCGGGAGGATCGATAAGCTGGCCCTATCCCTCGAGGAGCTCAGGCTCGGCCTGGAGAGGATCTCCGAGGAGCTGAGGAAGTCCCTGACACTCGAGAGGGAGAGAATCGATAAGCTGAGCGCGGCGCTAGAGGGACTCAGGCTCAGCGTGGAGTCTCTAGCTGCTAACGTGAGCAAGGCGCTAGACTCGGTCGCCGGCCTTGACCTAAGGGTCGCCGGCCTTGACCTAAGGGTCGCGAGCGTGGAGGGAGAGGTCTCGAGGCTAAGGCTAGACCTCGGCGATGCGAGGTCGAGGCTGGAGGGGGTAGAAGAGAGTGTAGTAAACCTGAGGGAGTCCTATAGCCGAGTGTCGGCGGGCTTAGACCAGCTGACCGCCTTCGTTCGCGAAGAGCTCGACCGTGTGTCGAGGAATCTAGGCCAGCTAGCCGCCGCCGTCGATGGTCTGTCTATAGCGTCCACCGCGGCCCTAATCCTAGCCTTGGCCTCCCTGGTCTCCCTCGTCGTAGCCCTGAGGACGTTGCGCAGGCGCTAGTCTCTCCGAAAGCATAGCAGGACTTTTTGCTTCGGCTTTCACGACCCTCCCCGTCAGGACCGTTTCTCTGACCCCGAGGAACTCTCGTAAACTTCGCCTACACCTATCCCGGAACTGGGGAGGCTATGGGAGCTGGCTCAAGGCATTCGGGGGGTGCTATATGGGGGCCCGCGCCTCCGGCACGCCGAGAATCCCCTTCGGGCCCGCGTAACGGAGTTCGGGTCCTCTCGGACCTCAGAGCTCACGGGGGCGGATTAAGAGCCGAGTTGCGTGCGAACAAAAAGCTCGCTTACAGTAACAACTTCTCTACCAGGGAGTAGTACACGCGCGATGCCTTCTCGAGCTCCTCCACCGGGATGTACTCGTCGGCCACGTGCGCTACCCCCAGCAGGCCCGGTCCGTAGGTTACCGCCTGCACCCCGACCTCCGTGTAGTAGCGCATGTCGAGCCCTCCCAGGCATACGGTCGTCTTGACACCGACCCCCAGCACTTCCTCGGCTACCGCTCTGAGGGTCCTCACGAGCTCCGAGTTCGGGTCCGTCAGGGCCGGCTGGAGCTCGTTGGTTATCCTAGCGGAGACCCTCACGCCCCTCCCCTCT